>NZ_JBISER010000008.1:0-257208 GCF_044383805.1 Microbulbifer sp. JSM ZJ756
CCCACCCCCGTAGGAGCGGCCCATGGCCGCGATCCCGAATCGCCAGCCCCACCAGGTCGCGGCCAGCGGCCGCTCCTACAACAAATGGAACCGGGAAATCCCGGGGCGGGTAGCGCTCACATACCGCACAGCACATACCCTGCAACAAGATTTAAACCCCACCTCCGTAGGAGCGGCCCATGGCCGCGATCCCGAATCGCCAGTCCCACCAGGTCGCGGCCATGGGCCGCTCCTACAACAAGAGGAACCTGGGAATCCCGGGCGGGTAGTGCTCACACACCGCACAGCGCACACCTCGCAACAAGGTTTAAACCCCACAACTCGTAGGAGCGGCCGCTGGCCGCGATCCCAAATCGCCAATCCCACCAGATCGCGGCCATGGGCCGCTCCTACAGACATCATGAGATATTTCTGGATGCTACCGGCGCAAGAATGCATTGCGGTAAAGGCGAAATAACCGGCGCCCGATGGCCAACGGGCCCGATGGCGCTGGTCGCTCGCGTTGTTGCTGCAACAGGCGTACTGCCGTCTCGGCATTCACCAGCTCGCCCGTGTGCGGATCGCAATACACCGGGTACAGCAGCAACACACCGGCCACCAGCTGATCAATCTCCAGGGTTCGCCCCCGCCTTGCCAGCACGGGTGCGGGATCAAACTGCCCGGCCCGCGCGTCGGCCACAGACTGGAGTTTATCCCTGGCTACCGGATCCAGAAGCAGGTCCTCACTCACCCCCCAGCCCGCATAAAATGGCAGTCCGTAAGTGACCACTTTGCGCCCGCGCAGTAGTGCTTCAAAGCCGCTCAGGGAGCAGAGGGTATGCACCTCATCCACCTGCTCCAACAATTGCGGCATGGCAGCATCGGTAATCTGCCGGTCCCACAATTCCGTTGCCGTAACGGCACCCCTGCGGGCGCCGGCCACCACATCCGGGTGGGGCTTGTAGACAATAAATGCATCGGGGTTGAGCGCACGCACAGCGCGCAGCAATTCTTCATTGGTTTTCAGCAGCGGCGAGCCACCGGCAATGGACGCATCGGTTTCCACCTGCCCCGGCACCAGCAGTACTCGCTGCCCGGGTGCCGCGCCGAGGTCCGTTAACTTCCCAGCCTGGCCCACGTTGTATTTACTGAGCCGCGCGCTTACCAGTGACTCGCGCAGGGCACAGGCGCGCGCTAGCAGGGCCCGGTCGAATTCTGTTTCCGCCAGGATTGCCTCCAGGTCACTGGCAGCCCGGGCATCGTAATAAATGCCCCGCGCATCCAGCACCAGTGACAGGGGCCGGACCAGGTCGGCCCCCAGCCCCACCGAGCGCAGGAAGCCATCTTCCATCCGCCACAGCGGCATGCCCGCATCTTTACATGCGCGCACCAATGACGGTGCCAGCCCACTGGCCCACGCCGCTACGCGAGTTTGGCTGGCCCCCTGCCGTGCCCGCACCGCCGCCGGCCGCGCAGGGGCAAACTCCAGTGTGCTGGGCCGCCCCAGGAAATCCGGCACAAAGCGCCTTTTCCACGGCGAGAAACCCAGCCCCAGCCAGCAATCCCCCAGCCGCGCCCGCTGGCGTTTCTGCTCTGCCAATAGCGCAATGGTGTCCTCGAGTTCACAGCGCTCACCGGTATAGGGGTTGATATAGCGGCTGTAACGCAGGTAGGCCGCGCAGAACACCTGCTCCAGGCTGCGCGGCACACCCCGGCGCTCGCAGTGCTGCCGGTCTTCCGTCAGCCCCCAGCCGGTATAAAAAGGCAGGCCGAAGCAGTGCACTTTTTTGCCCGCCAGCAGGGCGTCGAACCCCATCTGGCTGGTCACCACATAAACTTCGTCCACCGCGTCCAGCACCGCCCAGGGCGAAATATCCTCGGCCAGTACACGGCAACCGCATTCCCGTGCCAGTGCCAGCAGGTAACCGCGCTTCTTGCCGGCGATGACATCCGGGTGCACCTTTACGCACACCTCAGACTCCGGATGCTCGGCAATGGCCGCCTCCAGCATCTGCCGGAAACTGTCGGCACTGGCCCCGCCGAATGTCACCGCCGCATCCCCCAGGGTCTGGTCCACCACCAGTACCCGCTGGCGATCGGGCCATTGCAGTGGCATATCCGGGGCGCGGTTATACTTGGATAATCGGTAGCGGCGTAACAGCGACATACACTCGCGCGCCCGCTCGATTTCACTTTCGCTGAAGTCCGCGTCGCGAACCAGGGTTTCCAGGTCACTGGGGCGGGTGGCGTCGTAATAAATACCGCTGTGGTCCACCACCATACTGTGGGCTGGTGCCCCACTCACACCCAGCTCCAGCGAGCGCAAGAAGCCGTCTTCCAGACTGATATAGGGCAGGTCGCGGGCAGCGGCAATGCGCCGGGCCTTTTTCGCCGTGGGCTTCAGGCCCCAGCCGGCAATATGAGTGACATCCCTGCCCGGCCGCTGGAAGAAAAACCGCGCGGGTGCCTCAAGCAATGTATCCAGGTGCCGAATCCGGCAAATACCCGGTGAGCAGTAACCGACTACAGGCATGCCCGAGCCCCCTCCAGCAACCGCTGACGCAGGGCAGCATCATCCGCCAGGCGCAGGATCGCCTCCACCCAGGCCCCCTGCTCCATGGGCACCAGCAGGCCATTGTCCCCGTCGCGGACAATATCGCCGTAAATATCGCCCCGGGCATACACGCCCACCGCGCCGGCCAGGGTGATATCAAAAAACTTGGTGTGGGCGCGGGCACGGTTGAAACGGTTATCCAATAGCGGCGCCAGGCCAATGGTACGGCCCGGCCGCTGTACCAGGGCGCGATAGGTGGGCCATTTCATCGGGTGCAATACGTGGACCCGCGGCAGGCCGCGGAACAGCCGGTTGAGCGCCGCATTGCCGATCACCTCGAACACCAGCTTCTCATTGCGTTCCAATACCTCGGCAATTACGGGCCGCAACCAGCGCAGGTCGGCACCGTGGGAGGCGGAACCGTGGTAGAAAACTGTCATAACCGGGGGGGATTCAGCGGTTGCCGCCCCGGCCAACATGAGTTCCGGCGGCCGGGCCGGCAGCAGCTGCGGCTGCCAGTGGGCATATTTCGATTGCAGGTAGGGAGTGGAAACCAGCAACTTTGCGCCCTGTGACCTTAGCCAGCCTCGGTGACGCCAGGTAAGGCGCAACAGCTTGGCCTGGTAACGCAGCGGCATGCCGATAAAGGCCCGCCAGTCGAACAGGTCATCGTCCATAAACAGGTAGAGCCCGGCGATGGCGGCCCGGTGCTGCGTGACCAGTGCGCGCCAGGGCCCGGGCAGGTAGCGCACAAACACCACCGTCGCCCCCTGCAGTTCACCCGCTGTGGGCAACTGGGAAAAAGTCCGGCGCAGGGGCGTGTAGCCCTGCTCCCGCAGGAAGGGCATCACGAAATAATCGGTGGACGGGTTCTCCCCCTCTTCCACCACAAAGCAACGCTTATCCCCCGGCAAAAAGCACTTCCCCAATATTATTATTGATTCACATTCTGTAGGAGCGGCCCATGGCCGCGACATCATAGTCCGATCACAACCCATCGCGGCCGCTGGCCGCGACCCAACCGCCCCGCACTACCAGAACTCCAATCGCGGCCATGGGCCGCTCCTACAGCGAGCTTATCTCTTATCATCACCCCGTAGGGGCGCACCTTGTGTGCGCCCAGGCCCCAGAACCAAGAATGGGCGGACACAAGATCCGCCCCTACAGAACCCTGGAACCTCAACCGCTAAACGGGAATACCAGACGAACCCGGGATTCTATTCTTTCCACTCTCCCCGTAGGAGCGGCCGCTGGCCGCGACCTAACCGCCCCGCTACCAGAACTCCAGTCGCGGCCATTAGCCACTCCTGCAGCGAGCTTATCTTTATCATCACCCCGTAGGGGCGCACCTTGTGTGCGCCCAGGCCCCAGAACCGAGAATGGGCGGACACAGGATCCGCCCCTACAGAACCCTGGAACCTCAACCGCTAAACGGAAATACCAGACGAACCCGGGATTCTATTCTTTCCACTCTCCCCGTAGGAGCGGCCGCTGGCCGCGACCTAACCGCCCCGCTACCAGAACTCCAGTCGCGGCCATTAGCCACTCCTGCAGCGAGCTTATCTTTATCATCACCCCGTAGGGGCGCACCTTGTGTGCGCCCAGGCCCCAGAACCGAGAATGGGCGGATACAAGATCCGCCCCTACAGAACCCTGGAACCTCAACCGCTAAACGGGAATACCAAAAGAACCCGGGATTCTATTCTTTCCACTCTCCCCGTAGGAGCGGCCGCTGGCCGCGACCTAGCCGCCCCGCTACCAGAACTCCAGTCGCGGCCATTAGCCGCTCCTGCAGCGAGCTTATCTTTATCATCACCCCGTAGGGGCGCACCTTGTGCGCGCCCAGGCCCCAGAACCGGGAATGGGCGGACACAGGATCCGCCCCTACAACAATCAGGGACCTAACCGCTAAAGGGGAATACCAGCGGCAACAACACCAGTACCGTAACCGAATAAGCAACGGTCAACGGCAAACCCGCACGCAGGAAGTCCCGCAGGTGATACCCACCCAGGTTCTGCACCATCAGGTTGGTCTGGTAACCGAAAGGGGTCAGGAAGCTGGCACTGGCCCCATAGGCCACCGCCATCACAAACGGCATCCAACTGACGCCGAAGCTCTCCGCCAGGCTCCACGCCAGCGGGAACGCCAGCGCCGCGGCGGCGTTATTGGTCATCAGCTCGGTCAGCGCCAGGGTGAGGAAGAAAACCCCAACCAGGCCCACATAGGGCCCGGCATCCGCCACGGTCCCCCGCAGGGCCAAGGCCAGCCCATCCGCCAGTCCGCTGCCGGAAAACGCCTCCGCCAGCACCAGCGCACTGGCGATAATCAGCCAGATCTGGAACGGGAAGCGGCGCTGCAACTCGGTGGTGGAAACAATATTCAGGCTGATCATGCCCCCGAGCAAAACCACCAAACCTTTCAACAGCGAGAAATAGCCCAGCGCCGCGCCGGCCACCACGGCAGCAAAGCCAAAGCCCAGCAGCCAGCTATCGCGCCGCGACAGCTGCCGCTGCACCTTGCCACCGCTGATCACATAAAAGTTCTTGTCGATATTGCGGTGATGCTTCCAGTCGGGCCCCACCGCCAGCAGCAGTGCATCACCCGCGCGCAACTCGATTTCCCCCAGCTTGCCGGAGAGGCGCTCACCGCCGCGGCGCATCGCCACCACGGCGGCATCGAAGCGGGTCCGGAACTGGCAGCTCTTGAGGGACTCACCCAGAATACTGGAGTTGGGTGTGAGCACCACCTCGGTCAGATTCATTTTCAGCTGTTCATCTTCCAGGGCAAACACCTTGAGGCCCTGGATATCCTGCAGCCGCCCCAGGTCTTTTACATCGCCACTGAAAATCAGCTTGTCGCCGCTGCGGATGATCTCCGTAGGGGCCACCGGGCTGATCACCGTGCCACCGCGCACAATCTCCACCAGGTACAGGGTCTCCAGCTGGCGCAACTTGTTCTGCTCCACGGTATGGCCATGCAGCGGCGAATCCTCGATCACCTTGGCTTCCAGCAGGTACTCCATCACCGGCTCACTGGCCACCCTGCCTTCCGGCAGCAGGCGATTACTCAGCAGCAGCACCGCCAGGCCCACCAGGGTGGCGGCCAAACCTACTGGCAAGAAGGCAAAAAAATCCAGCCCGGGCAGGCCCCGGTCCAGCACAAAGCTGTTCACAATCAGGTTGGTGGAAGTCCCGATCAGGGTAAGCGTACCACCCAGTATGGCGGCGTAGGAAAGAGGCAGCAGCAGCTTGGCGGGCGGGTAGCGGCGCTGCGACCGCACACTGGAGGCCAGCGCTGCCACCACCGCCGTATTATTCAGGAACGCCGAACTCAGCGCCGTGACCCCGGTCAGGCGTACCAGGCTGCCCTTCAGGGAACCATTGATCAGCCCATCAGAGATGGCCCGCAGCCAGCGCGCTTTCTCCAGGCCGATGGAAGCCAGAATCAGGGCCACCAGCGTAACCAGGCCCGGGTTCACCGCCTTCTGCAGCACAGATTCCGCCGGCACCAGGCCGGTCAGGAAGCACACCGCAGCTGCCGTGGCGAACACAAGCGACGGCCGGATACGGGTAAAGATCAGGGAACTGATCACCACAAGGAAGATACCGGCAACAACGATTTGGGTCAGTGTCATAAGTTATTGCGCCGGTCTGCGATTCGGGTGGATGGCTATTGTTTAAACACTCGGCTAGTTCAAGCAATTATGCCAAATCTGTCGACATTGCCCAAAGTACTTAGCGCTATCGACTTATAGCCAACACCGCACTACTTCAGTGAGAAATCTTCATATATCAGTGTCAGGTTGGGATTGTATGCCGGATCCGAGTCCAGTGCCTGCCCCCAGCGCTTGCGCATGTACTCCGCCTCACGCTGGGCGCGGCGGCGCTTGCGGAAGGTGTCATCCGCACCCCGCGACAGGGATTCATGGTGATAAAGCTCGGCATACGGGGTCCACAGGTTGCGGTAGCCTGCTTCACGGACCTTCAGGCAAAGATCCACGTCGTTGTAGGCAACCGCAAGGTTCTCCTCATCGAGCCCACCGACCTCGTCGAATATCGACTTGCGCAACAGCAGGCATGCCCCGGTTACCGCCGACAGGTTCTGGACCACTTGCAACCGCCCCATATAACCGGGCTCGTCCCGGCGCGCATACTTGTGGCTATGCCCGGCGGTGCCGCCAATGCCAAGAATTACCCCTCCATGCTGAACCGTGTCATTGGCATAATACAGCTTGGCGCCAACGCAGCCTATCTCTGGCCTGCAGGCATGGGAAACCATCTCAGTGAGCCAGTCAGCCGAGATGACTTCAATATCATTGTTGATTAACCCAAGGATCTCCCCCCGGGCAGCCTGCGCACCAAAGTTATTGATGGCAGAGTAATTAAACGGGTAATCCCAGCGAACCACCCGGACCCGAGGATCCGCCACAACCTCCTGAAGGTAATCCAACGTCTCCCGGCAACGGCTCTGGTTGTCGAGTACCAGCACCTCGAAGTTGGGGTAATCCGTCAGCGCAAGGATCGAGTCCAAACAAAGACGCAGGAACTCAATGCCGTCCCGGGTCGGCACCAGCAGACTGACCAGGGGCGACGGCGCAGGGATGGGCAGGCGGCAGCGCACCATCGTCGCGGAGTCCATAAAATTCTGGTTAACCTGCCCGACTTCCATGCGGGCCCCTGGTAACTGTGTTTCCAGATGATCTGCCAGGGCCTCCTTCTCGGCGCGATAGCGTGCAGCCAAAGCAGCTTCCGAGAGAGGTTTCTGGTGGTAAAGCACGCGGGGCACATGCACAACCTCTTCCTGCTCAAGGCGTTCCCGGACTTCCAACAACATGCGATAAACTTCGTCACTCAATGAACGTAGTGGCATTGATCGACCAGCATCGAGAACTTGCCGGCGGAAGAGACAGACGTTACCGATATAGTTGTAGGCCAACAGCAGGTCGGGGTTCCAGCCAGGCTTGAACAGTGGTTCCTCTCGCCCACCCACACGATTCAGGGAATCGGCGTCGCTATACACCAACTTTCCATTGGGTTTCTGTTCAATCTCGTGGACGATATAGTAAAGGGCATGCTGCGCGAGGCGACCGGTATATGGCAAGGATGCGATAAAGTCGCCACGCTCCGCCTCCAGTAAATCGCCAAGCCGGGTATCGCCAGGCAAAATACTGATACGCTCTTCAGCAGCAGCAATCTGTTCCAGCTCTGGCTGCACTGCTGCCGGCACATCCACCTCCGCCGTGACCACCAGGCGCCAATGGGGGTAGGACTGCTGCCGCAGAGACTGTAATGCACGCCAGTCCAGTGCTTCGGTAGCAGGCAAGTGCAGGTGGAAAAGAAACTGAGTAGGCATGGCCAGCGTGGCGAGGTAGTCGGCAACCTCACTGGGGCGCGGCAGACTCTCGGCCTCAACCTGTGCCAGCCACGGCTGGTAGCCTGCATCGGGCCGCCGTTTGTGGAAGGTTTCCGCATAGCGCGAGAGCGCAACAGCCCGCCTGGTACGCCCCTGCTCAGCGGCCTCCCCTCGCAGGGATTCCACTACGGCCCGGCGCTCCAGCCCCCGGTAACGATGGTGCATATTCGCCAGACGCTGGCAGATACGATCCCGCGCAAAGTGTGGGGCCAGCCACGCAAGGCAACAGTGGCTGATTTTCGGCGCGGCAGCGACAGGCACCGGCTGGCCGTCAGGGGCGATGCTGACCTCCAGCATGAGCTCCCGCACCGGCTCCGGAAAGTAACAGACACGCTTGGCCACCCTGCCACGCTTTACCGGCAGGGAAACCGACAACGCCGGGTCCGTCCCCGCGCCACAATCCACGTGCAGGGTAAGGTTGGCGGCTCTACCTGTAAAATCCGCAGCGAACTCCAACATATACCAGCCGCGGCGTGGCAGGCGACCTTGCCAGGCGACCCGATAGCTTCGCTCACCACGCTCCGGGGCGCTACCACCAGAGTCTATCGGCTCCAGTATCTTGGGCACACAGCAGGTCAAGCTTCGGAACATTCCCAGGCGCATATTTCCGATCAAGTTCAAAACGTCTCGAGACCGGTGTGCAACAACCGCTCACTAATCTCTTGCGCCTTATGGTAAAGAGCCTTATCGAAACGCACCAACGGTTCAATGGCCGCCATAAGCTCGGGATTGGCGAAATCAAACCCATAATCAAACTTGTTCACGTTGACCTTGGGTGCCTCATGCCAGGGTTTAAGAATACCCGCCTTGGCGCTGAGGAAACGCATGGCGGGCTCGAAGTCTTCTGTGAGACCGACGAAATCAAACTGTTCTAGCCCCAAGCAAGCCTGGTGAAATGCGGCTTCATCATAAGCCTTAGCCGCCGGGATACTGTGAAAATACCGGCACTGGCAATTATCAAACAACGGCCTCTCCGCTGGGCGCAACGACTCCACAAACCCTGTCATTGCTTCCGAATCCGAAAATTCCAGCGCCTGCAACCGAGCCGAGATTTCCTGAACAATCTTCGGATGTCCGGATAGAAACTCTGCCCGCTCTGGCTCCGACAGGTGGCGTACCCAGTTCAGGTGCGACACCAGTTGCCGCACCGGCTCCCTGACGATTGTCGCTGTGTAGTAACGTGATCGATCAAAATCCCGCTCAAAACGCTCAAGACTGATATGCCCCGAAATAAACTGGTGCTTCCCAAGCGACACAGGATCCTCCTCCGCCTCAATATGCATGGCAGCGCTTTTATGCCCAAAGTGATCAATAAAGAATTCATTAACCGAGCTGCCCGCCGTCTTGGCGATATGCATGAAGAAAATGGGCTTGTTCACAAACGCCGGGCGGCTGGGGGTAATCGCGCCCACATTGGCATATACAGAGACCTCTGCCGGTGCTTTCAGCCTGCGGCCCAGGTTCATTGAGAATCCGCACTCTCCTGTGGGGTGAATGCCCCGCGCCCGCAGGTCTTCCCGGGGCTCCGAAGCCAATGCGTAGTAGAGCTCACCCTCGGCGTGGATCACAACCAGCGCAGGCTCATCACTGTCTGCCACTCTAGCCCAGCCGCGGACCACCGGGCCCCACTGATTGTCGATGGCACCCTCAAGTGCAGGAGCTTCGTCAGAAAGCGGCTGTAGCGCCGAACTTGCGGCGCGCCCAAAAAATTTCATACTACGGCAGCCTCGGATACTGCGAGCTCATTTTGTCCCGCCAGGGAGAAATCCTCGCGGGCATGGGTCAGGTTGGGATTATAAAAGGGATCCCGCCGGAGGAGCGCGCCCCAGCGGTCAGCCAGGCGGGCCTTCTCCTGGTCAAAACGGGCAATTTTCTCGGGGGTGTCTTCCTGCCCCCGTGTCTTGCTCTCGTGATGATACAGCTCGGCAACCGGAGTGAAGACATTGAGATATCCGGCTTCCTGAACCCGCAGGCAGAAGTCCACGTCGTTGTAGGCCACGGTATAAGCCTCATCCAACCCGCCGACCTGGTCATATACCGCCTTGCGTACAAACAGGCAGGCACCAGTAACCGCGCTCAGGTTCTGTCGCACTTTCAGCCGGTTGAAATAACCCGGGCTGCCCCGGGGTGAGCCCCGGTGTGAGTGAGCGGCATAGCCCCCCAGGCCCAGGATTACACCCGCGTGCTGAACGGTATCATCCGGATAATAAAGCAGGGCACCGATACAGCCATTTTCAGGCCGCTGAGCCAGTGAGACCAGCTCCTCAATCCAGCCAGGTGTAATTACTTCCACGTCGTTATTTACCAGACCGAGAATTTCGCCCCTGGCGTGAGCGGCACCGAAGTTGTTGATGGCGGAATAGTTGAACGGTGCATCGTAGCGCAGTACCCGAATCCGCGAATCTGCTGCGGTGATATGCTCGAACCACTCCAGAGTTTCAGATTCGACGCTGCCATTATCCAGTATCATCACCTCAAAATTGTGATAACTGGATCGTGCTAGGATTGATTCGACACAGGGGCCAACCACATCAAGGGCATCCCGGGTAGGGATCAGCAGGCTTACCAGTGGTTCTCCCTCAAGGTGGTAATCCACGCGGTAAAGGTTGTCATCCTCAGTTTCCCTTACCTCAGCTTTTATGCCTTTTCGCGCCAAGTGATCTTGCAGGGCCCGCTGGCCCGCGAGGGAGGTATACGATTTCTCCTGCGGGCCGAGAGCAGTAGAGCCCTCATGTGCCCGCCAGTGATAAAGCACCCGTGGTATATGCACGATTCTGCCTGCCTCCGTATGCTCTGTGCAGCGCAGCAGCAGATCATAGTCCTGCGCCCCTTCGACTCCTGCGCCCTCTCGGAACCCGCCGACCTGATCAAGCAATTCTCGGCGGAATACTGCAAGGTGGGTAATATAATTATGGGAGAGCAGCAGCGCCGGGTTCCAGTCCGACTTATAGTGAGGAGAAAAGCGCTTGCCCTCCATATCAATAAAGTCTTCGTCCGAATAGAAAATATCTGCCGAGGGATTGTCCTGGATTGCTGTGGCCACTTCCCAAAGGGCATGCTCCAACAGGCTGTCATCGTGGTCCAGAAGCGCAACATAATCACCCTCAGCGAGGGAAAGCGCTGAATTGCTCGCTGCGCAGATATGCCCGTTCTCTTCGCGCTTAACCCAGCGGATACGCTTATCTTGCTTCACATAATAATTCAGAGTCTGGGCGACTTGTGGATTGGTCGACGCATCGTCAGCAATACATAACTGCCAATTCGGATAAGATTGCGCCATCACGGAATCTAGGCAAGCCCTGAGTAGTCCACTAGGGCAGTTGTAAACCGGAACAACAATAGAGATTAAGGGCTTGACTGACAGCGTACTTAGCTGTCTCGCTGATCTTGACTGCAAATACAGCTCGCGCTCCCGCACCAATTGCGCCTCATATCCAGAAAGCGAACGCTGAACAAACAGCGCGTTATATTTTGCCCACAAAGCTTCCAGGCTCATCGACCGCGCTAATTGAATAGAATTGACCATGCCCGATTTTATCAATTTGCGCGACATTCTACGCACCGCAAAGCCGCGGGTTACCTTGGCCAACACGAAATGGGCGACCTCAATCTTCGCTGAAAAATCAGTGGGATCAAAACGCAAGGACCGGACTCGAGTAGGAAAGTAGCAAATCCGCTTGGTCAAGCGGCCTGACTCGACAGGAAGCGAGAAACCCTCAACTTCTCTATAGCCATGACCGTAATCTGCATAGAGCTTGGAAGGAAGAATCTTCGTATCTGCCACCACCTCAAGCTCTAGCATATACCAACCCCGAGGCAATAATGAAGATGCTGGCTCTACGCGAAACGCTGGATCACAACCTAAACACTGGTAACAACCACCACCCACGGAAATACTATTTTCCAATGGAGTTAAATTACATTGTTGCCGATGGCTTACCCAGCGACGAAACTCACCGAAAAAGTATCGGAATAATTGCATAAAATAAAGATACTAATCACAATAAAAGTTAACGCCACCCTGCACTTACTAATTGTTTCGCATGGAACACACAAGCCATGAAAAATTCGCATTAGCCTTACGCTTCAGAAGCGCCTAACAGACAAACATAAAAAATGACAAATCAAGCATTTATACAAGACTTCAACATATTTCTAATATGCGGACCATCTGGGCGAACCAAGAGCGCTAACTTTAAATAATCCATAGCTCTTTGAAGATCACCATTCCTGGCGTTACCTGCCTCAAGCTTTAATAATTTAACGAGCGGCTCCTCAATTTCTTGTAACGACTCCGGGTACTCCATAAACAAAGTCAGAACAAACCCCTCTAAAAAAGAAAAGTCACTACACTCTTTTTCTTCAGGAGCATCAAGCTCTAAAAACAATAACTCCTTACCAAGGAACTTTTTCGCGACATAAGCGTTTATACTCGAATATCGATCAATCAAATCCTGCCGCTCAGACCTTGACAAAAAAAATCGAGAAGAATCTTTGACCTCCGGGAATGAAGAAAATATAACCTTTCTTTGTTTTTCACTACAATAGTCATATAATTTCATCCCCATCCTAATTTGAGCAGGCCTGATGCTTGGATTAGGATCACGCACAGGAATCTTCAGCGCCTCCAACCCAACACCAGAATCAATAGCCGAAAGAAAATCAGAAAATATACTGCCACCTATGAAACTATCCTTCTCATATGGCCTTACACGAACGATTCCGCCCGAATTAACAACAGCCCAACCTTCCACTAGGCTCCGGTAGTCTAGAATCTTTTCTTTCTCAAGACGATGCATCAAACTATGAATATCAGATTTAACATTATAAGCCTTGACAATCTGAGCATACCAAGACTCAAGAAACTCATCCTGCCGCCTTAAATAAACAATAGGCACGACTTCAGCGTCCATGCTCTCAGAAAGCTCTAAAATCTCCTCGCGAGTCATTCCCGGAAAATACTCACTACTAATGAGATGAAATGGGCAATTCGACTCTTGAATCTCAAAATTAAGCTTCAACAGATTCTCAGTGACTTTCTGCTGCGTAGCCTCATTATCGCGCTCAAAATTACGACAGACCAAGTGATGATTATTTTTCACAAGGCCAGTCGCACAGTAATTAATTCCTGCCGCCCTCAGCGCCTCCTGGTTAAGCAAGAAGAAATCCTGCAATGCAGTAGTTCCTGTCTTCCCTGTCCCAATATGAACATAAAGTATTTTATTCATATACATTTCCCAATAAAGCCTAAAAAGCCGTTAACATATGATCAACCTATTGGCTATCAGGTCGGACACTCAGAAAAGCCCTCCGGAAACCAGAAATTTTTTGCTTGTTAGCCTTTTTCCGCTTACCGATAAGAGAAGTATCAACGCCATTCGCTACTCCCCATCGCTCATCATGTTCATTAGCTTGATCGATTAAGCGGCTAACGTCTGGACCTTGAACCATGTCATAACCAAAATACTGATAAAAAAATTCAGCTTCTTCGAATGCACGCTTCTCAACATCGCCCTCATCAAAATCGTGGGAATGATAAACAACAGACTGACAAGCATATACTTTGCTTAATCCGGCTTTGATAATCTCCCAAGCCCAGGCCTGATCTTCACCAAACTTAACCTCAGGGTATGGGATTTTGTCCCAAACAGAGCGACGCATACAGGAATTATTATCGCTGTAAAAATGCAAGAACTGCCTCCAACCCAGGTCTCCAGATTCCCACTTAACCGGATCTGTCTCTTTCGAAACACAGATAGGATGATCAAGAAAGGCCGCAAAGTGATTAGTCAGATCACGCTTGGTAAAAGGGTCCGCTTCGGGCCACGCTAAATGCTTACCAAATGCGCCAGCAGCTTCCGGGAAATGCTCTAGATGAGCAACCATGTTATACAGCCAATACTCGTCCGCTGGCAGCGCATCCTGAGTCAGAACAGTAACGTACTCGCCCTCAGTCAGACTAATGCCCAAATTCCTAGTCCGGCCATGCTGAAATTCAGAGTTGTGAATCTGGTGCAGCCGGATACCCCGCCGGCTTTTAACAAACTCAACGGTGTCATCTTTAGAGCCACTATCAATCACAAGCACCTCGTAAGGCCAAGGTGTTTTCTGGTTTTCTAAGGCCGTTATTACCCTTTTAAATACCTCTCCACCGTTCCAGGTCGGAATCACGACGGAAGCCTTTATCTGTACCTTGCCGGTATCCACCTCAGTTTTCCCTTCAAAACCGAGCGAATCCAACCTTGTCAAAATGGCCTGCTCGACATCTTTGGCTGCCTGTTCCCATGTATATGAAGAAACCCACTCCAAAGCGCGAGAGGCCTGCTCGAACATAGCGTGAGGATTTGACACGGCTTCCGCGATCTGCTCGGCCATTTGTCGTGGATTGGGAGAAACAAGAGTCACAACGTCTTCAGGGAAAATAGCCCTGGTGCTTTCTACATCAAGCTCAATTAACGGCAATCCGCAAGCCATCATCTCTTGTGGAATAAGTGAATAGTTTGTCGCTGAGAAAACAATGCCTAAATCACACTCCCTATATAGAGACGCCAGTTCACCAGGCGTTAAAACACCATGGTCAACACACTCAAATGGCGCCTCGTTAAAGGGGAGATTAGCACCAAAACAGTGCACCTCGAAATTCAAACCTTTTGTTGCCAAGGCTTCCAAAGCGAGGAATCCAAGTTCAACGGCTCTACGTGAAGTAAAATGACGCGCGTAGAAAGCGATCTTCACCTTGCCTTCAGGCAAACCTTTTCTGCCTTTTGCGTTATAGATATTTTTATCTACAGCAAGCCAGAATTCACTAGCCCATCGTCCATAGCGCTCTTCCATTAACCCTTTCAACCAAGGACTGGCACATATGCAATCTAAATCATTCGCATATGTCATCTTAGCCGCGATAGCTAGGCTTCCCTGAGGGTAGAACTCCGGCTCATGATCCTGAACAAAATAGAACCTGCGTTTAAATCCCGAAGCAGCATTTACATAAGCGACTGACCCCCAGTCTGTCGCCATGATAATGTCCCCTGTTCCAAAGTCTGTGTTCTGATCGATAAGATTCACGTCACCTTGGATAACCTGGAAATGCTTGAGAATATCATCGTACGCACTCTCAGCGGTAGAATGCATTGTCGGGTTAAATATCCAGATCGTATTTTTATGCCCGAAAAATTCCAAAAAGCGAATTGTTCGGAAAATAGTCATATGCCCACCCGCTCCAGGGGCAAAGTCTGGCATTACCCAATGAATATTCAGACAAGTCTTATCAAAAACCTGAGACGGGGGATCCAATTCTATTGGCTTTTGGTCAAGTAGAGCTCGCAAAGCTCCATCTTCTACCAGGCTCGCCGCCGCATTCACCTTCAAGCGCCCCCCGGTGGATGCAACCAATGCATTAACTACATACGCTTTGTTCCCGCCTTGCTTTCCCTCTGCAAGGAAATGCTTGAGAGGCTCGACCTCATATGCTCCCCCCAGATACTCTTCTCGATAACGTGTGCCATCAAATTTGGGAGATGGATTTTGCCCCATTTTCCACCCCTGACGAGCATAGAAAAGCAATGGACACTCATCATCAGGAATAGATTCACCGTATGTTTCAACATACCAGCTAGTGTCGAAATATGGATTTGGATTCCTTCCTTCTTGCGCACCAAAAGTGAGAAAATGCTCCCATAGGTTCAAACCTTCCCCGCGGAGATCCTCGTATTGATTCTCATACCAATCCTCTAAGAACAAACCGCTTTCCGCGATTTCCCTACACCCGGGAACCTCATGAACTTGACTTAACGTCCTCGACTCATGAACGCCATAATTTAAATAATGGGTTAAGGGGTCGACCCCGGCAGCCCTTACATCTTGATGATCCTCAAGATACTTTGCAGCGTCAAAGTCTCGCGAAGGACTGCGGGCCAATTTCCAGCCCTCTTTCACATAATGTAATAATGGAGGAAGTGCATCCATCCCACTAGGACAGTTGTTTTCGTACCACACCGGATCAAAATACGGGTTTGGACGACGCCCTTCCTTCCACCCAAACAAACAGTAATGCTCGAATGGATCAATCTCAGACCCTTTAAGGTCTGAATGAGAATTTAGATACCACTCAGCATCAAACAACCCTGTATATTCGAACTCATACTTAATCTGTTGCTCTGATAAAGCCTTCGGAAAGCTATTTCTTTTCTGCTTTAGACCATTATGTAGATAGTGCGCGAGAGGATCTTTCTTGGATTCCGGGTTTTCTTTGCAGTAGGCATCAACACAAAGCCCTAAAGAAGTAGCTGGCTTTTTTACTCGCCAAACATAATCCAGTAACGGACAAAGGCCTGAACGGTTCTTTTCTTGAATGTTCTTTTGGTACCACTCTGTATCGAAATACGGGTTTGGATTACGCCCTTCTTTCCAGCCAACTGACAAGTAGTGCTCAGCAGCACTTATCTGCGCTGGATCCAGGTCTTGATACTCCTGGAAATACCAATCCTCCAATACCAGACCAGACTCAAGAACAAGCTCCAAGTCACTGGTTTTTTTCGCCCTGGAAAACTTAAGCAACATTACTTCAAGATTCCTATATTCTTGTATTTATGCATATTCTTAAACGAAAGCCTTAGGCCACGATCTTCCACTAATACCAACTTTGAAAACCCCAAAAAACTGCTAAATCTATCCAAGCACAACAACTCAAGCTTTGGCTTCGTACTGACTTTTCACCCACTCTTTGTAGCTACCATCCATTACGGATTTCCACCATGTCTCATTCGAAAGGAACCAGATCAGCGTCTTTTCGATGCCACTTGCAAAGGATTCTCCGGGCTGGTACCCCAACTCTTCATTGGACTTCGATGGGTCGATTGCATATCGGCGATCATGGCCAGCACGATCCTTCACATACGTAATCAACTCTGCAGAGTTGCGCGACTTGGCATGGCTCGCCTGCGGGAAGCGCTGTGCTAGCTCGTGGTTTTCGGCAAAAGCTTTATCCATCAACCCACAAATCAGTTTGACGATATCGATATTTGCCCACTCGTTGATACCACCAATGTTGTAACACTCGCCCAGTTGGCCGTTTTTGATCACCAGATCGATACCACGCGCATGATCTTCCACATACAGCCAATCCCGTATCTGCTGGCCATCCCCATATATGGGCAGCGGCTTGTCCTGCAAGATGTTGGTGATGACCAGCGGAATCAGCTTCTCCGGGAAGTGATAGGGCCCGTAGTTGTTGGAACAATTACTGGTAGTGACTTTCAGCCCGTAAGTGTGGTGATACGCCCTCACCAGGTGGTCCGATGCAGCCTTGCTGGCCGAGTACGGGCTGTTGGGTGCGTAGGGTGTGGTTTCACTGAAAGCAGGGTCTTCCGGACCAAGGGTGCCGTAGACTTCGTCTGTCGAGACGTGGTGGAAGCGATGGCTCTCTTTGTTGAGGCCCTCGTCCAGCCAGATTTTCTTAGCGGCCTTCAGCAGGCTGTGTGTACCAATGATGTTGGTTTCAATAAAGGCATCCGGGCCGGTGATGGAGCGGTCTACATGGCTCTCTGCCGCAAAGTGCACCAGGGTATCGATGCGATGCTCTTTCAGGAGCATCTCTACCAGTGCGGTATCGCAGATATTACCGTGGCAGAAGAAAAAGTTTGGGTTCTCTGCTACCGGGTCCAGGTTGGCTTTGTTGCCGGCATAGGTCAGCGCATCCAGCACGACGACCTTGTCCTGGGGGTAGGTTTTCATCCAGTAGTGGACGAAGTTGGCGCCTATGAAGCCGGCTCCGCCGGTGACTAGTAAATTGCTCATTGTTCGGTTTTTCGTCTTCTCTTTCGCGGCCATGGGCCGCTCCTACAAGTTTCTCAGTTTCCGGAGCCCACGATTGACTGGGATGCCGGTGGTAGTCGGTTTCTAGTTCGCCTTGCTTTGCAGGACCTGGCGGAGGACCTGGCGCCAGTGGTGCAACTTGATACCCTTGCCGTTCACCTCTACCCGCTTTTCCAGCACGCTGTAGGGTGGACGGGAGGCGGGGGTTGGGTAGTCGGCGGTGGTGATTGGGTCGATGCTGACTTCTTTATCGGCCGGGATCAGGCCGCTGGCCTTGCCCTCTTCGTAGATGGCCACGGCGAAGTCGTACCAGCTGGCAGCGCCGGCGTCAGTGCAGTGATAGATACCCTGGGCGCAATCGTTGGCGGCCAGTGAGTAAAGGGCCCTGGCCAGGGTGCCGGTCCAGGTGGGTGTACCTATCTGGTCAGCCACCACACCCAACTGGTCCCGTTCGTTCATCAGGCGCAGCATGGTGTTGACGAAGTTGCTGCCATGGGCGGCGTACACCCAGGCGGTGCGGACAATAACGGCTTCCGGCAGGATGGCCTGCACGGCGACTTCGCCCGCAGCCTTGCTGCCGCCGTAGACGCCCAGCGGACGGATTGCGTCCTCTACCGTATAGGGGCTGGACTTGCTGCCGTCGAAAACGAAGTCGGTGGATACGTGGATCAGCCGTGCACCAAACTCCTTGCAGGCCACGGCCAGGTTTTCCGGGCCGGTGGCGTTGATGGAGTAGGCGCAGTCTACTTCTGACTCAGCTTTGTCGACAGCGGTGTAGGCGGCAGCGTTGATCACCACATCCGGGCGGTGTTCATCCAGCGCACTAAAGACGGCAGCGCGGTCGCTGATATCGAGATCTTCGCGGCCCAGAGCCACCAGCTCGACTCCTTTTGGTGCATCCTGTTGCAGCTGCTGGCCCAGCTGGCCGTTCTTGCCTGTGATTAATATCTTCATTTGGTTCTGTGCGTTCTTGTTTGTTCTTTGCGGCCTTTTGGCTCTACTTGTTTAGCCTGCGGAGCTGTCCGCCATGTGGCTCTGCTTGCCCCTGTCCTGGAACCCGTTACCGGATCAAATTCGGCAAGAGATTACTGCATGGCACAGGCGGCAATTACGCGGCCAGTGTCAGGCGAAAGTGACTGCATCTTTTAGCAAGCTGCCCTCGGCGTCTTTGGCCGACAGCTTTGGTTGTTCACCGTTCACCAGCGGCCAGCCGATCGCCAGGTCCGGATCATCCCAGCGCAGGGAGTGCTCGAACTCCGGTGCGTAATAGTCGGTGCACTTGTAGACGAACTCGGCGGATTGGCTGGTTACATAGAAACCGTGGGCAAAGCCCTCCGGCACCCACAGCTGTCGCCTGTTTTCAGCGGACAGGGTGACGCCCACCCATTGGCCAAAGGTAGGCGAGCTTTTGCGCATATCCACAGCCACATCAAACACCTCACCGGCGGTAACACGCACCAGCTTGCCCTGGGTGTTCTGGCTCTGGTAATGCAGGCCCCGCAGGATGCCCTGGCTGGACTTGCTATGGTTGTCCTGCACAAAGATTCGGTCAGCACACTCGCGGCTGAAGACGTCATGGCGGAAGGACTCAAAGAAAAACCCACGCTCGTCACCGAACACTTTCGGCTCGATAATTTTCACTTCGGGAATTTTCGTCTCGATAATTTTCATACTACTTATCCTGGAAATTGTCTGGTCATCAATAGGTCGTCCAGCGCAGAACCGCTGGGTGATATTCCCGGCAATCTGAAGCCCAGTGAATCAGCGCCCGAAGGCGTGGTCGCTCCGTGACTCGGCCAGTATCTGCATCAGGTACTCGCCGTAACCACTCTTGATCAGCGGTTGCGCCTGCTCTTCCAGCATGGCGGCATCGATAAAGCCCTTGCGGAACGCCACTTCTTCCGGGCAGGCGATTTTCAGGCCCTGGCGGCGCTCGATGGTCTGCACATAGTGGGCGGCATCCAGCAGATTGTCGTGAGTACCGGTATCCAGCCAGGCGGAGCCACGGCCCATCAGTTCCACATTCAGCAGTCCCTGCTCCAGGTAGATACGGTTGAGGTCGGTAATTTCCAGTTCGCCACGGTGACTCGGCTTGATCTCCCGCGCCAGGTCGCACACCTGGTTGTCGTAGAAGTACAGGCCGGTAACGGCATAGTTGGATTTGGGCTGCTCCGGCTTTTCCTCGATGCTGATGACCTTGCCATTGGCATCGAACTCGGCCACGCCGTAGGCGCGGGGATCCGCCACGTGGTAGCCGAATACCGTGGCGCCCTGCTGGCGGGCATCCGCATTGCGCAGTACTTCATTAAAGCGCTCTGCATAGAAGATATTGTCACCCAGCACCAGTGCACTGGGGCTGTTGCCCACGTGCTCGCGGCCGATAATAAATGCCTGCGCCAGGCCATCCGGGGAGGGCTGCACGGCGTAGGTGAGATTGACGCCCCACTGGCTGCCATCACCCAGCAGGTTCTGGAACAGTTGCTGTTCCGTAGGCGTGGTGATGATCAGGATATCCCTGATACCCGCCAGCATCAGCGTGGTGAGGGGGTAATAGATCATCGGCTTGTCATAAACCGGCATCAGCTGCTTGCTGACGCCTTTGGTGAGCGGGTACAGGCGCGTGCCCGAGCCGCCAGCCAGGATAATGCCCTTGCGGGCGGAGAGTTCCTTTTCCATTGATAGTGCTTCCATAAGTCCCCCTTTTGTTGTTCGCGGCGGCAGTCACTGGGCCGGCACGCCCAGAATCATCCTCATAATGATTCAGGGGCTGTGCCATGCTGGCCCGGGATACCACTGCTTCGCAAAATTGCGGCCATATCTGCCGCTACCTCTTTTTGCCCGGTTCTGGGCTGGTTAACCTGTTATGAGCGCTCTCCGCGATTCCAGGATTTAAAAATACTTATCGGTCCGCACGTCAGAACGACAGTACCGCGGCGGTCCCGACAGCAATACGGTACAAAATTTCCGTGACATCCTTGGTCACCTGCAGCTCGCTGGAATTGATCTTGGGCATCACCATGATCTCGTCCCCCGGCCGCAGGGCTTCACCCAGGCGGTTGTCGAACTTGCTGTCTTCGATGCGGCTGATAGTACCGTCCAGGTGCAAGATCACCAGTTCGTCCTGGTTGGCGTTGTTGGCAAAGCCGCCCGCCAGCTCGATATAGTCTTCCAGTGTGCGCCGGTCGTTGTAGACCAGCGAGGTGGGGAACACCACCTCACCCACCACGGAGATGGTGGAGGTCTTCACCGGCACCACCAGTTCGTCGCCATCTTCCAGCAGCATGTCACCGGCATTGGGGGTATTGGCCAGTACCACCTGCCCGCGCGGTTGTGCCTTGCGGGCCTGCTTGATAAAACTCTGGATCATGGCCGCATTATCTCTCTGCGCCGCCTTCTCCAGGTCGGTATTGGGCTGGCGGGTGAGCACTTCCATCTGCAGGGCATCCAGCGAGCGCTCCAGTGCCACGCGTTGCTTTTCTGCCACGCTCTCACGGTAAAGCTGGATCGAGTCCCGATCGGCATTGGCGCGGAATTGCAGTTGCGCCAGCAGTTCGTCCAGGGTTGCACCGTAGGGCATCACATAAGTGGCAGGGCCGTCGGTTTCACCAGTGACTTTCACCGAGATGGACTGGATTTCGTTATCGCGAATCAGCTCTACCCGCGCGCCGGGGTGCAGGGCGGTAGTGAGCGCCTCTTCCAGCGGCACATAGGTGGCCTGCTGCTGGTCATCGATGACCTGGGTGATGCGGGCGAAATTGGCCTGTGGATCCGGCTTGGCCACCATCAGCATTTCCGCCAGGTGTGTGCTGGGGCCGATAAACTCGATCTGCGCCGGCTGCTGCACGGCGCCCTCGATGGTCACCGCACCCTTGCGTGGTCCAACCACAATGGAATCGCCATTGCGCAACTGCAGTGGCGGCATGCTGCCTTCCACCAAAAAGTTGTACAGGTTTACCTTTTCGATCAGCTGGCCATTACGCTGCACCCTGACATCGATAAAGCTGCCGCTCTTGCGGTCGATACCACCGGCGCTGTCCAGGTAGTAGAGGATGGAATCAGAGGAATAGCCGTTGTAAAGGCCCGGGCTCTTCACATAACCGGTGACAAAAACCTTCACCGGCTGGCTGGCCTCCAGGTTGGCGTAGGCCCGCACATTGTTCTTGAATACGCGTTTCACGTGGCGCAGCACGAACTCGTTCAGTTCGCCGTTTTCCACGCCGGCCACATGCACTGGCCCCACTTCCGGGATAAAGATATTGCCCTGCGGGTCCACCGGCAGGGTGGCGCTGAAGCTGTAGGCACCCCAGAGCTGCAGGTTGATCTGGTCACCCACGGTGATGCGGTAGGACGGGTTGAAGCCGGAAAACGGCTGGTCCTTGAAGGCACCGCGGAACAGGGAGGCACCAAAAACCGGTACACCGCTCTCGGCCGGCATCTGCGCGCTCTCCCCCTCCAGCTGCTGGGTTTCCAGCTGCGCCTGGGCGGTGAATGCGGCACTCCCCAACAGTGCCAGCAGCAGGATTCCCATGCCTTGTTTCAGTGTCTGTTTCATGTTGTCCGTTTTTCTATTTCGTATTTTCAGCTTATTTGCCCGCCTGCAAGCAGGCTCCTACGGGGGGAAGACCTCCCGCGGGTTGTCAAATCCGGTGGTCGCGAATACTGGAAACCAGCATCTTGCCAATGCCGTAGAGCAATAGCAGGATCACCGCCAGGCTGGCCAGGTTATAGAATTTGCGCGGGTACTCCGCCTCTTCTGCCAGTGACGGCTTGCTCACCGTCATCAGGTGCTTGAGCCGGCCAGATGCCTCCATCCGTGCGGTTTCCAGTGCCTTGAGGGCTGCCTGGTAGGCGTCCATGGCGAATTGCAGGTCCAGCTCCAGGTTCTGGAAATGGGCGCTCAGGCTATTCAGCCGCTGCTCGCCGTCTTCCTCGGTGGCCCCCACCAGGCGCACTTTTTCCGCCTCGATCTGCTGTTCCAGTGCGCTGATTTCCGCTTGCAGGGAAACCACCTGGGAACTGCCCGGGTTCAGGTAGGTTTTGGCTGCGGTGAGCCTGGCGCGCTGCTCGGACACCTTGGCCTCCAGCCCCTGGATAATGCTGCTGATGCCCCTGGTGAGTTCTTCCGGGCTGACCACCTTGTTGCGGTTCTGGAAATCCAGAATCTCCTGCTTGGCGCTGCGCAGCTTGGTCTGGGCCAGTTCCAGTTCGGTGCGCACGAAAGCCACCTGCTTGTCCGCCAGCTGGTTGCTGAGGGCGTTGACGAAGTCCTCGGATTTTTGCGTGAGCACTTCTACCTGCTGCCGGGCAAAGTCCGGGTCGAATGCCTGGGCAGCGATGGTGATGATGCCGGTCTGCTCATCAAAGGCTACCGACACGTGTTCCCGGTAGTATTCCAGGTAGTCTTCCTGTGATGCGTCAGCAGCCAGGCGGGAGAACACATCGTGCTCGGTGCTCTTGTAGTAATCGGACAGGTTGAGCTCCTGGTCCAGGAACAGGGCCATATCCAGGGAGTGGATGTAATTCACCACCAGATGGGCATCCTGGCTTTCACTGCCTACACCCGGCACCAGGAATCCCAGCGTCGAGGACATACTGGGCTCGGAGCCATTCTCTTTAACGATCAGCTGGGTGGTACTGACATAGCGCTCGGTGACCCAGAACAGGTAGTAAGCACTGACCAACAGCAAAGGCAACAGTACGAATACCGCCAGCCCCTGCCAGCGACGCCAGCTACGGGCTACGGGTGAGGCGTCCGCCTGCGGCTCGTTGGCCGAGAAGTGCGCCATCATGCCCTTTACACTGGCCGCGGCTTTTTTCAGGCCCTGCGCTTCTCCACCCTTGCCTTCTGGCCCTGGCTGGGAGTTGTGCGCCGGCGCTACCGGTTCCTTTGTTTCCATAAGTGCTGGATGCTTCCCCAAATCAATGGCTGGTAGCCGCTGCCGGCTGCTGGTTATTCTGTTGTTTCTGCTTTGGCTTTGGCAGGCCCTGCTGGTACAGCGCAATTGCCTCCTCGACCGTGTCGAAGATTTTCAGGCCGCCCTCCCCCACGTAGATGCCTACATCGCAGTTCTTTTTCAGCTGCGGCATAGCGTGGGCGACGATAATAAAGTTTGCTGTCTTGCGCTTTTCCGCAATCACCTGCTCGCACTTGTGCTTGAAGTGGGCGTCCCCCACAGACATCACCTCATCCACCAGGTATACATCGAAGTCAACGGCAATACTCAGGCCAAACGCCAGTCGCGAGCGCATACCGGAGGAGTAGCTTTTTACCGGGGCATCAAAGTAATCGCCGATCTCGGCAAAATCCTGCACCCGCTCCAGCACCCGGCGGCGGGCTGTGCCCCAGATACCGTGGATACCGCACACAAAGGCGCAGTTCTCGCGCCCGGTCATACTGCCCTGGAAGCCACCCTGCAGCCCCATGGGCCAGGAGATGCGCTTGTCTGTCACAACCTCACCCGAATCCGGGTAATCGATCCCGCCCATCAGTTTCAGCAGTGTGGACTTGCCGGCGCCATTGCGACCGAGGATGCCGATGTTCTTGTTCTCCGGGAATACCGCGCTGACATCCCGGAACAGCACCTTGCGGCCTTGAGGCGTGCGGTATGACTTGGTGAGGTTGCGTAGCTCGATCATTGGCTGCGTACCAGGTCACGCCAGTTCGCCCGATAGACCAGCAGCCCAAACGCCAGCATGGCCACCGAACTGAACGCCAGGTACGGCAGGTTGGCGAACATGCCATGGTAGCTGGCAAACAGGCCCTCACGGGTCAGCTCGATTACGTGCAGCAGCGGGTTCCAGGACAGGTACGGGTGGTACTCCTCCGGGATCTGCTCGAGGGAGAAAAACACCCCGGACATAAAATAGAGTGGGCGAGGAACAATGGAGGCAAACTTACTCACTTCGGGGTAACGCTCACCGAGCACACACAGGGCCAGACTGAGCCCCAGGCAGAACCCCAGGAAAAGCAGGTTCACCACCACCAGCAGCAGGAAATCATTAAAAGTGGCAGAAACCCCGAACCAGGCCAGAATGCCCAGCAGCGCCACCATCGCGAACAGGTAGATACAGAACTCCAGCAGTACCCGGGTGATCACCGCATCAAACGGGCGCAGCTGGCGGTAATTGAACAGGCCCCGGTTGGATTCCACTGCAGCCAGTGATTTTTGGAAACAATGGGAAAAGAACAGGAACGGCGCGATACCGCCGAGCATAAACAGCATGGTGGGAATACCCGGGTAAAACTCCCGGCCCAGGAAGCTGAAAATAAAGGCCAGCACCATGATGTGCATGGCCGGCTCCAGCAGCACCCACGCGTAGCCCAGGCGCCACTTGCCGAAGCGGGTCTTCATCTCGCGCACCAGCAGTGCGTGGACCACGTCGCGCTGGATCTGCCAGGGACTGCGTTGAGTGATGGAGTTCATTTTTAATACAGCTTTTTTTGTTTGTTTTTGGCACCGCTCGCAGGCTATCGTGTATCCGGGATTTGACAATGCAAACCCCGGACCAGTGTCCTACTTTTAGCGGCCACCGGCCCCGCGGCATCAATAACGGACAACAATCCCGTAAATTGCAGCCACCCGGACCATTTTGTGAACTCCCTCTCTTTTCCCCGTTGCATGACCGGCTAGTATTTGCGGCCTTGCCAAATTCCGTTTTCCACAACGCGGGGATTTTAACCCCCGTACCACAACCGAATCAGCTGTAGTCTGATTACATGCGATTACAGCGCACTGCCCGGGTCACGAACCGCTTCCCCATAAGCGGCACTCCCTCACCAGGAGCTTAAGCTGCGCCACTCCTGAAAATTCTCGCAAGACGCTGCGCATTTGACGCACCAGAATCAGAACCCCTCAAAGGAAATGCGATCGCTCACAGTTTGAGCAGACCTGGCTGGGCAAAAAATGACCTATCACGCCAACTCACTGCTACAGGCGCCTTCGCAAGAATCCGAGCAAAAAACAAACAGAGCAATCGTCAGCAAATATGCGAACCAGTTCACTAATGCCGGCGAGAGTATGCCGGATTGCTTATGGCGATTCCACGAGTTTTTTGTAGGGATATTTGCTGAAAAATCATGATGTTAGGCAATCACAGAACCCTGTACGCGGTGATATGGACTGCAAGGAAATACGACCGCCAGATACATGGGCAGTTCAGCAGCGTGGAATATTTTCCCAAATTTTTTGTAAATAAATTACCAGGATATCCTTTCAAGCATGCCGGGAATACACATGCCCCCTAATCACGACTGGACGTCAGGGCGCTGCTAACACGGCCAGTAATGCACCATGGCCCTGCCTCGATTTCGCAGCGACAGCGGACAACAAAAAAAGGCCGCATCCTCCCGGATGCGGCCTTTTTTGTATTTGGTGCAGCCTAGGCTGGGCGCCCCCACGGTATCAAACCGCTTTCAGCGGTTCGACCTCTGAATTCAAGCCAAACAAAAACCCCGCACCTTTCGATGCGGGGTTTTTTTGTTTGGTGGAGCCTAGCGGGATCGAACCGCTGACCTCAACACTGCCAGTGTTGCGCTCTCCCAGCTGAGCTAAGGCCCCAAATTGGGTTGCTTTCTTGTGGGTTTCCCCTGAAAGCGAGGCGCATTTTAACAGCGGGCCGGCGCCTGTCAACAGGGAAAATAACTTTTTAATCAACCAGTTACGACCGGTGCGTCGAGATCGGTCTTTTGCGCGCCCCGGGCCGGGAGTCACTGTGCCAGCCTGGTCGTGAATCCGGGCGCACACGAGGTGCGCCCCTACTGGGGTTCCGGTATACGGGTGCGGGCGGTATTGGCCGTAGGGGCGCACCTTGTGTGCGCCCTGACCGGTACGGGCGGTTACGCCAGGCTGGCGTATTCCTTTTCCCAGCGTTTCAGCACTTTCTTGCCGGCACCGCCGAGGACATCCACGGCATGGCGCAGGCGGGCACGGCTGAGGTCCGGGCCCAGCAGGACCATGGCGTCCATGACTGAGAAGGATGCAGTGGTCCCGCTGATGGCCACGAACAGCGGCGCATTGAAGTCCTTGAGCTTGATCTCCATGGCCTGGGACAGGGCTTTCATGCTCTGAAAGATGCTGTCCTTGTCCCAGCTGCGCAGGGCCTCCAGGCGCCACAGGGCGAACTGCAGCAGCTTCTTCTGCTCGTCCAGTTCCAGCTTGTTGGCGCTGAAGCTGGCCTCGGTGAGCGGCAGCTGGCCGGCGGCCAGGAAACTGGCCAGCGGGGCGAAGTCGCCGAAGGTCTCCATGCGGCCTTTCGCGTGTGGGAGTACCTTGAGCAGGTTCTCGCGGTTGAGCAGCCAGTTTTGCAGGCGGTCTGCCAGTTGCTCGTCTTCCAGCTCGCGAATCCACAGTCCGTTGAGCCAGGACAGCTTCTCCACGTCGAACACCGGCCCACCCAGGGAGACGCGCATGATGTCGAAGTGCTCCAGCATCTCGTCCAGGCTGAACTTCTCGCTCTCGTCCGGCATGGACCAGCCCATGCGGCCCAGGTAGTTCAGCAGGGCCTCGGGCATAAAGCCGGCGCGCTGGTAATAAAGGATGGAGGTGGGGTTCTTGCGCTTCGACAGCTTGGTCTTGTCCGGGTTGCGCAGCAGCGGCAGGTGACACAGCACCGGCATGTCCCAGCCGAAGTACTCGTACAGCAGCTTGTGCTTGGGAGCGGAGTTGATCCACTCCTCGCCGCGCAGCACGTGGGTGATCTCCATCAGGTGATCGTCCACCACGTTGGCCAGGTGATAGGTGGGCATGCCATCCGACTTGAGCAGGATCTGCGCATCCACCTGGCCCCAGTCGATCTCGATGGTGCCGCGCAACAGGTCTTCCACCACGCAGGTGCCGCTCTCGGGCACGTTCATACGCACCACGTAGGGCTCGCCGGCGGCCCGGCGCTTCTCCACCTCTTCTTCCGGCAGGGCCAGGTCGCTGGGCTTCAGCGCGGTGCGGCCGGCCTCGCGCAGTTCCTCGCGCAGCTGTTCCAGCTCGTCTGCGGTGCGATAGCAATGGAAGGCGTGGCCTTTCTCGACCAGCTCGTCACAGTATTTTTTATAGACATCGCCGCGTTCGCTCTGGCGGTAGGGCCCGTGGGGGCCACCCACGTCCGGGCCCTCGTCCCAGTCCAGCCCCAGCCAGCGCAGGCTGTCGAGGATGGCCTGCTCGGATTCCGGGGTGCTGCGCTGCTGGTCGGTGTCCTCGATCCGCAGCACGAACTTGCCGCCCTGGGCGCGGGCGAAGCACTGGTTGAACAGGGCGATGTAGGCGGTACCTACATGGGGGTCGCCGGTGGGCGACGGCGCGATACGCGTTCTTACGGTCATGACAAGCCTGGTCCAGATCAATGGGAGTGTTTTTGAGGCGCGGCATTATATCGCTGTGGGGCTTCGGGTCACAGTCGGGGCGCGAAAACTGTCCCACCTGACTAATCGCGCAAAATACCGGCAGGAAGTGCAAAAAAGACCCGCAAAAAGCGTGACTAAGTTCACGAAAACCTTATTATTGGCGCGAAAACCAGAGGGTGCTACGTCCGTACCTAAAAACTGGGTAAGCGATAACAAATTAGCTTGATAACAACCCACTATCGACCTGTCTTTTATAAGGGAAATTTCATGAAGACTATTCTGCGCAGTGCCGCTGCGATCCTGGTATTTGCCGTTCCCAGTGCAGTAATGGCTGCCGGAGAGACTGACTCCAAGGATATCCTGATCAACCTAACGATCCCGGAGCGGATCGTCGTCGACCAGCTCGACAATATTGACTTGACGCCAACTGCTGGCAACGATGCTGCTGGCGAGGATGCCTTCTGTGTCGGTGGTACCGGCTTTGCCACCTACTCAATCCAGTTTGATAGCGGCAACGGCAGCACAGCTGATCAATTCCTGCTGGCTAATACTACTAATGCCAGCTTGACGGTGCCCTACTCCGTTGGGTACAGCAACGACGAGACTGCCTCTTCAGCGACTTCGACCGCCACACAGGGAGACCTGCTTCCAGGTAATGCCCGTCGCGACTTCAGATGCGGCGTAGGCTACGAAAACGCCAAACTGTTTGTCAGCGTTCTGGCCGATGACTGGCAGGATTCCGCAGGTGGCTCATACAGCGATACGCTGACCGTCCTGGTAACGGCCGAATAACGACGGCCCAGGGTGCCGGGCCACACCCGGCACCAATGCCCCTCCCATGAAGTACCTAACCGCGGCTGTCATCTTTACCGCCGCCTGCTACAGCTGTCCCACTGCAGGCACGGCCGCGTTCACCCTGGAAACGGCGCCCCCTGCCGGATTTGATGACCTCACCGAGCCCCAGCAGCTGGTGGCAGACCTCTATTTCGGGGGCCGCATGGTCGGCGCTGTCGCGGTCACGGTGACGCCAGGCCAGGTCAGCTTTGATGAGCCCGCTGCGGTGATGGCCCTGCTCCCGGAAGCGCTGCCACCGGAGCAGGTGATACCTTTGCTACAGGGAGAGCACCCTACCAACGCGCACCGAATATGCCGTCGTGGACAGGACTCCGGCTGTGGCTTCCTTGAGCCAAATGACTTTGCCCTAATCTATGACGAGGATCGCTTCCGCGTCGACCTGTTCTTCGCCCCGCACCTGCTGCCCCGCCGCACCGCAGTGGAAGACCCGTATTTACCCGAGTCCAGCAGTGATGTTTCCTACATCCACAGCCTCAGCGGTAGCTGGAGCGGCATAAGGACAGATGCCGGCCCGGATGACACCACTGCCAGCTTATTCGGCCGCTCGGTCCTGGGTTTCGGCGAGAGTGGCGTGCATGCCCAGTGGGCCACCGGCAACGAGCGTGGAGCCGAGCTTTACCAGCTCAACTGGGCACAGGATTACCGCGGCCGGGCCTGGGCAGCAGGCCTGATCCAGCCCCAACAGGGGTTCAGCAGCTTTGCTGCCGCCCCCTATCTTTACGGCCTGGAGTACCGCAGCTCCTATAACAGCCGCACCGACAACCGCCAGCAGCAGGGTGCCCCCCTGGAGGTAAATATGCCGCTGCGCGGCCGGGTGGAGGTGTACCGCGATGGCCGGCTGTTGCACAGCGAACTGCTGGAAGCCGGCAACCAGCTGCTGGATACGTCCACGCTTCCCGGCGGCGCCTACGAGATAGAGGTACGCTCTTTCGACGAGAGCGGCCGGCCACTGGCGCAGTTCACCCAGTTCTTTGCCAAGGATGCGCGCCTGCCCGCGCCCGGCGAGTGGCGCTGGAGCCTGCAACTGGGGCGCCCGGCCCAGTTGTCCGAAGACCTGATGCCCACAGCGGCGGGCGACTACCTGGTGAGCGGCGGGCTGGCCCGACGTATCCACGACAGTGCCGGGGTATTTGCCAGTGCGGCAGCCACCGAGACAGAGCAACTGCTGGAAGTGGGCGCACGCTGGGTGACTCCATTGGTCGCCATCTCCCCGAGCCTCCTGCAGACCGCCGATGGCCGGCAGGGCCACCGGCTCACCGCGCAGGTCACGACCCCGTGGTTCCGACTCAACGCAAGCGAGTCTTACCTGGAAAATGCGCAAAAGACGCGCGCTGCAGATAACTTCTCATTGCTCGGGCGAGGTTTCCGCCAGCGCAATGCCAGTGCCAGCCGGGAATTCTGGGATGGCCAGCTCACTCTGAGATACAGTTCGCGGGAATTCGGTGGTGCCTTCGTGGAACCGGACTTTGAGCTGGACACCGGGCTGGAGTCCGCCGGTGAACTCATCACCCTCGAATATCGCCGCAATATTCTCCGCAATCGCAACTGGCTGGGAGACCTGACCCTGGCACACAGTGAGGCGGACGGCCGCCCCCTCTCCACTGCGAGCCTACAATTCCGTGCGCGCGACAAACACTGGGGGCACGGGACTCGTGCGCGAAGTGAGTATAGCGAAACCGGTTTCGACAACCGCGTGGGTGTGGACAGTACCTGGAATGACCGCGACACCTGGGCTGCGGAACTGGAACAAAGACTGACCGCTGAAACCGCGGGCGGGGACCACTTCCTCGGCAGCCGTACCCGCCTTTCGGGCCACCGCGGCTACTTGGATTCGTCCCTGCAATGGACAGATTCCGCCGGCACAGAGGCATTCAATTATGTCGGGAGTTTCAGCACGAACCTGGCAGGTGATGGCGATACCATTGCCTGGGGTGGGGAGCGCCCCTACCAGAGCGCCGTGGTAGTGGATATCGACGGCAGCCCTGAAGAGGATTTTGAAATCCTGGTCAACGGTGTCCGGCGCGGCTACGCCCGTGGCGAACAGCGCTCGGTAGTGAACCTGCCCTCCTTCGATACCTATGAAGTCAGCCTGCGACCTCTGTCCGATGGATTCCACGATTACACCGAAACAAGCGAATCCCTGACCCTGTACCCGGGCAATGTTGCCCGGGCACGCTATCGCATCCAGCCACTCATCCTGGCACTGGGGCGCATTGTGCGCAACGGCCGTCCGGAGGCAAAAGCCCGGATAACCATTGGCGAATACTCTACTGTCACCGACGAGAACGGCGTGTTCCAGATGGAGATGCACGGGGACCCGCGCGCCCTGACCTTGCCGCCAGTGCGCTGGAAAGGTTGCCATGTGGCCCTGCCCGACCAGATCGCTGGCAAGCACTGGATCAACCTGGGCGAGATAGATCTCGGTAAAGCGGAATGTGAACCGGCAAGCGCCCGACTCGAACGGACGGGGGAACAGGATGCTTAAGCAGCTCTGCCAGAAGTTGTTCCTGTTGACCTCGGGTGCTTTTTTGCTACTGGCTGCCGCTGGTACCAATGCGGCCTGCGATCCCGATGCATTGCTGCAGGCGTGTGATTTTGACAGCCCTTACAGCGTGACCCTGCAGGGTGCCACTGCCGGGCAGGCGATAGGCGCAATTAGCTTTCGCGTCACCAGCAAGCGCCCCAAGAACAAAGGTACTTTCCAGGCCAGTAAATACAGTGTTATCGCCTACGCCGAGATAGGAACCGAGTTTTCACTGGTTTCCCAGTACGGTGATTCAATGCCTCTGGTGCTGACTTATAACAACTGGAACGGCAACTTCGCGGAACTGGCCCCGAGCACCAGCTCCGGTCAATTGAACGGGACCACCACATTCCAGCCCGCCTCACTCCAGCTTGCGATAAGCGATACCGCCACCGCGTTGCGTACCGGTACCTACACCGGCGGTATCCGGCTTTTATGGCAACCGGCGAATGCCTGCAAGGAGTGCGTACCCTTCACTGAAACCATCGACATTGCGGTGACCATCCCGGCCACTATTGCAATCAGCGGGCTGGACGATGTCAGCATCGATTACCCCGCCAGTAGCAACAGCCAGGCATTCTGCGTGACCACCTCTGCGGGACTGGATTTCAATATCCGCGCAGACAGTGATACCGGCTCCGGGAGTTTTATCCTCGAAGGCCTAGGTGTCGGCGACAGGATAGAATATCGCGTGGCTGCCGGCAGTGTCGGCGGCAGCCCTGTGGACCTGGTGGAGGGTATACCGAGCGCGGCGCAGTGGCCGGGGGATCCACTGGACAACTGCGGCAGCGGTGGTGAGAACATGCAGCTGGTGATTGCAGTGGACAGTAGTGCGCTGGAGAGCGCGGTGGAAACGGCTTACACAGACAAGCTGACGATTACAGTAGAGGTGCAATAGTCCCGCTCAGTCCGGGATCGGTATTTCGAGCCGCCGGCTTTCCCTGCCCCGTGCCAGCAATTTCAGCATCCCACCCGACTGCAGGGACTCATCCACGGCCAGGGCCGCCCCTGCGTATATGCGCCCCGCCATATCCAGCGGGCGGCAACTGGCTCGAGAGGGGCAATAAGTGACCTCCGAAACCTCGGTATTGATGTTGCCGCGATTGGTCAGCTGCCAGCCCTCTTCGCCTTGCTCAAGTGCCAACTGTGCCCGCCCCTCTTCCGGCTGCACAAACACCAGCGCCTGGTAAGCCACCAGGATTTTCAGCGCTGTGCGATCAGACTTGATTTCCCCCACCACCGGCTTGAAAGTCACCCGATAGACCTTTTCCCGGTCCAGGTCGCGCTCCAGCGACATAAGCCGGAAACGTTTCTGCTCCCCGGAGGCCAGCACTGCACGTGCGGGGTTCACCAGCAACTTGAACTCCTTCGGGTTCACCACCCGCACCCGTTTCTCGTCGGGCATACCCGGGTTGTCGACACGGTAGATTTCCGTCTGCAGGTAGAGGGTTTCCTGGTCCGGGTTTGAGACCACGATATCGTCGCGGGAATTGGGCTGGTCGGTGAGGTAGACAATGATCTTGTCCAGCGACATGGCACCCAGAGCGGGCTGGGCCAGCAATAGCAGGGTCAGGGTAAGAACGCGTTTCATGGCACCGATGGCAAATAAAGGGGAGCGGGTGAAGTTCATGACGCCATTCTATGCCGAACAGACGTGCCGGCAACAGCCCGCGGCCCCGACTACTCTGCGGCAACCGTGATCGCGAGAATGCCATCGTCCTGCCGGCCGGACAAGACTGAGTGCTTGCCTACGGGGGCCGGGATACAGCCCTCTTCCAGCTGCCTGTGCGCAATAGCTGATGACCAGTCGGCCCCGCTCCCCACAAGCACAGAATAATGCCGCGCCGGCACGCGACGGATGCAGACCCGAGGCCGTGGACTTTGCAGGTCCGGGGCATCAAATTCGACCGAGACCGGCAAACGCAGGGCGATGTGCACGCTGCCGGTGGCGGTTGCGTGGTCCGCCAGGGCGAGCGGGCAGGCCAATAATGACACCAACAGGGCCCGTGTCATCGCGCTGCGCGACATATTTACCTCCACCCCGGCTCAGGGGCAGCTGCACCACTGATGAAGACAGTCTAGCCAGCGCCGCACGGGGCGCCCTGATCGCCCATGCTGATACGGCTTTTTCCCGGCGCTGCAGGCTTGCAACCGCCGGTGTACGGTCTATTTTTTCAGTGGGGCCGCTCTCATGGGGCGACCGTTCGACCGATGTGGAATCCCCCTGGGGTCGACGACAATAACGCCGCTACTCAGGTCTGAAGCTCATGCTCATTGCCCACCGAGGCGACACCGTACGCCAGCAGGCCAATACCATCGCCGCTTTCGAGGCGGCCCACGGCCTCGGTGCCTGCGCGATCCACACGGAAATCCAGTTCAGCGCGAGCGGCACGCCCTGGTGCCACCATGCTCCCAACCTGCAGGTACCGGGTGGCAAGCCGGTGGCCATCGACCGGTTACGTGACGGCGACCTGCGCGGTTTCGGCCTGAATACCCTGGCCGATGTCGTGGACTGGGCCAGTCGTCACCGTCACCTGGACTGGTTTGTGGAAGTGGACCACGCGCAAATGGAGCGTATGGGGGTTGAGAACACCATAGGCCGGGTGGCGCGGCTGATCCGCCCGGAGAGCGATTCCTTTGCCCTGGTGAGTACCGATATCCGCAGCCTGCGGATGGCCCGCAACCTGGGCTGCCACCAGGTGGCATTGAAAGTGGAAAGCGTGGCGCAGAGCCTTTCTGTCGGGGTTTTGACCCTGGCACCGGATTACCTGCTGATCCAGGACAGCCAGGTGGACTGCCCGGAACTCCCCCCGGGACCCTGGCAGTGGGTGGTTTTCGAAATCAATTCTGCGGAGGAAGCCGTACGCTGGCGCCGGCGCGGGGCGCACCATATCCTGACCGGTAACCTCGCCCTGTTGATGCGCTCCCGGGAAGCCAGTGATGTCTACGGATTTTGATGTACTCGTAGTAGGGGCCGGTATCCAGGGCGCCGGCGCCGCCGAGGCCCTGGTCAATGCCGGCTACAGCGTGGCCATCCTCGAGCAGTCGGGCATTGCCGCGGCCACCTCTTCCCGTTCATCCAAGCTGATTCACGGCGGCCTGCGCTACCTGGAGACCGGGCAGCTGCGGCTGGTGCGGGAATGCCTGCGCGAACGCCAGTGGCTGCTGGACCACAAACCGCACCTGGTCCATATGGTGCCCTTCTACCTGCCGGTCTACCGGCATAGCAAACGCCCCCCGTGGCAGATTCGCCTGGGACTGACGCTATACTCCCTGCTGGCCGGCGTTACCCGCGAGTACGCACGCTTCCGCAAGGTTCCCCGCGATGAGTGGCATACATTACAGGGCCTGGACCAGGAAGACCTGCTGGCGGTCTACCGTTACTTCGATGCCCAGACGGACGACGCCGCCCTGACCCATGAAGTTATCAATTCCGCCCTGCATGGTGGCGCGCGCCTGATCTGCCCCGCCAGCCTGGTGGGGGCGGAGCTTACCGACCACGGGCTGCTGGTGGACTATGTAGCCGATGGGCAGCTCAGCACCCTGCATACCCGTGCCCTGGTGAACTGCAGCGGACCCTGGGTGGCCTCCACCAATGAACGCTGCTCACCGGCGGCGCCCCTGCCGCGACTGGATCTGGTGGCGGGTACCCATATCGAGCTGCCGATTATCCTCGGCGACAGCATCTTTTATGTGGAGGCAGAGGACGGCCGCGCCATTTTCATCATGCCCTGGCGCGGCAGAACCCTGGTAGGTACTACCGAGCGCAGTTATCACGGCGACCCCCGCGACGTCGGCCCCACCGTGGAGGAGGAGCGCTACCTGCTCCACACGCTGCAGCGTTACTTCCCGCGCACCCGCAACCTGTTACTGAGCGATATCTGCGATAGCTGGGCTGGCCTGCGGGTGCTGCCGCAAACCGAGGCCAGTCCGTTTTCGCGCACCCGTGAGGTATTGATCACCGGAAATGACAGCCGCCACCCGCGCATTCTCGCCGTGGCCGGCGGCAAGCTGACCAGCTACCGTGCCACCGCACGCAAGATCCTGCGCAAACTGCAGCCGACCCTGGATGGCGGGCCCGGTGGCGGCGGGCCACTGCGAGCAGTCAATGACCCCCTCGGCGCCTCCGAGAAGGAACGCAACCTCTGAACAGCTGCCCGGGCGACCGGTTTATGGATTGGCGTCCCCATCCCCTATAATGCGCCGTTTTACTACGCCACAAACCGACACGCTGTTTTATGTCCACAAGCTTTACCCACCGCTTCTGTACCGCGCCCCTGCTCGACTGGAGCGATCGCCACTGCCGCTATATGTGGCGGCTGCTGAGCAAGCGCGCGGTGGTGTACAGCGAAATGGTCACCACCGGGGCCATCATCCACGGCGACCAGCCCCGTCACCTGCAGTTTGACCCGGCAGAGCAGCCGGTGGCCCTGCAGCTGGGTGGCAGTGACCCGGCGGAGCTGGCCCAGTGCGCACGCATAGCCGAAGAGTGGGGCTATGACGAAATCAACCTGAACTGCGGCTGCCCCAGCGACCGGGTGCAATCCGGCCGTTTCGGCGCCTGCCTGATGGCGGAGCCGGAAGTGGTGGCCGAGGGCCTGGCAGCCATGCGTGCGGCAGTATCGGTACCGGTAACGGTCAAGCACCGCATCGGCATCGACGATATGGAGGAATACTCCGGCCTGACCCGCTTTGTAGAGGCCCAGGCGGCGGTGGGGGTCACTACCTTTATCGTCCATGCCCGCAAGGCATGGCTGAAGGGCCTGAGCCCGAAGGAGAACCGCGAGATACCGCCGCTCAAGCACGAGATGGTCTACCAGTTGAAGCGGGACTACCCGCAACTGGAGATCGTCCTCAATGGCGGTATCAACACCATCGACGAGTGCCTGGAGCACCTGCAGCATGTGGACGGTGTAATGCTGGGCCGCGCCGCCTACCAGACCCCCAACCTGCTGGCGGAGGTGGACAGCGCACTGTTCGGGGAAGCACCCGGTCCCGGTCCGGTGGAAGTGGTGCAGCAGATGCTGCCCTATATCGAGCGCGAACTCACCGCCGGCCACCGGCTCAATCATATTACCCGCCACATGCTGGGCCTGTTCCAGGGGTTGCCGGGGGCCAGGCGCTTCCGCCGCCACCTGAGCGAGAACGCCCACAAGAAAGGGGCGGGGGTGGACGTGGTGGAACAGGCCCTGTCTCTGGTCACCCAGGCCGCCTGAGTACCATCGGGCGCGGCGACGGGGGTTGCCGAGCGCACCTTTCCCTTCCATGATGGTAATCCGCTTTTTTACGTGCCGGGCGTCAATGGATACGGACACCGGGAGCAGCGGCAGCAGGAACCAGGTACAGGAATCAGGTAATTCAGGGAGCCCCGTCATGAACAAGCTCGAACAACTCAGGCAACGCAGCCAGGTGGTGGCCGATACCGGCGACATCGAGGCCATCCGCCGCTACCGTCCCCACGATGCCACCACCAACCCCTCGCTACTGTACAAGGCGGCACAACTGCCGCAGTACCAGGGCTATATCGATGAGGCCCTGCAATGGGCGGACCGCCAAACCGGCGATCGGGAAAAGCTCGCGGCGATGAAACTGGCGGTCAGCGTCGGCCGGGAGATCCTGGACCTGGTGCCCGGCGTGGTCTCCACCGAGGTGGATGCGCGCCTGTCGTTCGATACCCGCGCGTCGGTGGAATACGCACGCCGCCTGATCGCCCTGTACGAGCAGGCCGGCGTGGAACGCGAACGGGTGCTGATCAAGGTCGCCTCCACCTGGGAGGGCATTGCCGCCGCGTCGGTGCTGGAGCGCGAGGGCATCCACTGCAACCTCACCCTGCTGTTCAGTTTCGCCCAGGCGGTAGCCTGCGCCGAAGCCGGTGTCACGCTGATTTCCCCGTTTGTCGGGCGCATCCTGGACTGGCACAAGGCCAAACGCGGGCTTGAGCACATCCCCGCCGACGAGGATCCCGGGGTGGCATCAGTGCGCAGCATCTACCATTACTACAAGTCGCGGGGCTACCAGACGGTGGTGATGGGTGCCAGCTTCCGCAACACCGGGGAGATCGAGGCGCTGGCCGGCTGCGACCGGCTCACTATCAGCCCACAGCTGCTCGATGAACTGGAACAGGACAACGGCGAGTTGGCCGCCGGCCTGGAGGCCGGTACTGCGGGCGAGGCGCGCCCGGCTGAGCCACTGAACGAAGCGGAATTCCGTTTCCAGCTGAACCGTGATGCCATGGCCACCGAGAAACTGGCCGACGGTATCCGCAATTTCGTACACGACCAGGAGCAACTGGAAGCCATGCTGGCCCGGCAGGCGACCACGGGAGAGAAAAACCGGAATGCTGCGACAAATACGTAAACTCTTCGAGCAGATCGGCAGCGGCGAGGATGTCGAGGTCAACAATGACCGGGATGTGCGCATGATCAGCGCCGCACTGCTGGCCGAGGTGGCCACCGTGGACCAGAAGCTGGACGATCGCGAGCAGGCGACACTGGTGCGCCTGCTGCAGGAGCACTACCGGCTCGATGAGGCGGAGGCAACTGAGATGGTCGAGCACGCCCTGTCCCACCGCGAGCAAGCGACCTCCCTGTATGAGTTCACCCAGGTGGTAAACGACCAGTTTGATGAACGCAACAAGTACCTGCTGGTACGCCAGATGTGGGAAGTGGCGTTTTCCGACGATGTGATCGAGGCATTCGAGGAGCACCTGATCCGACGCGTGGCGGAGCTTATCTACCTGCCCCACGGGCTTTTCACCCGCGCGCGGGCCGAGGCCCGGGAAATGCGCCGCGGGGAGGCCTGACCCCGCTACAACCTACCGCCCGCCGATGCCGATGCCGGTCGCGGCCAGCGGCCGCTCCTGCGGCAATCGCCGCGGTGAAGGGGGGTGGGCCGGGCGAACACAAGGTTCGCCCCTACAACCGGTTTCCATAACCCCTCCCCTGTAAGAGCGGCCCATGGCCGCGAACGCGGTGAGTGCCGGCATGATGCTAATGGGCCAGAGCCGGGCGAACACAAAGCTCACCCCTACAACCGGTTTCCACAACCCTCGCCCCCGTAGGAGCGGCCGCTGGCCGCGAATTTGGGGATCTAAACAGTTTTTTGGGCTGGGGGGAGGCGATTAAGAAGGGGAACGGTATCAGTGCATGCGCGCCGAGGGCTTGCGCGTCGGTTCGCACTCGCGCTCCAGGGTATGCACCAGGTCGCGGAAGGTTTCCGCGTTCTGTTCATTCAGGCTCATCAGCACCCGGTGGGCTTCCAGCACTTTCTCACGCGCCGCGCATTCGTCGGGTGTATTGCACTGGAGGGGCTGGGGGTTACTGCCGTAATCGCGCTGCTCGTCGCTGACCTCGATCAGCGCATCGAATCCCATGGCATCGAGGAGGTGGCGAATGCCCGGATCGGCGCTCAGCGCCAGCGGCTTCTCGCAGCCCCGCTCCAGGGCACGGATCGCGACCTTGGCCATCAGGCCGAGGGTGGTGCTGTCGACACCCCTGGCGCCATGCAGGTCGAACACCACATCATTGAAATCATCGTGTGAGAACATCTTGTCGATGAAGGTATCGAAAGATGTGCACAGATTCAGTCGCACGTCGCCAACCAGCTTGATGACGTAAACACCCTCGTGGGCGCCGACCATAATTTGCCCGGACTGCATAGCAACCTCTGGCACGCCGGTCAGGAGACACAAAACAACTGTTCCGGCGGCGAAAGTTTATCGACAGAGCACCGGTGGCAACGCTTTTTCATCGCGCTGCAACCACAGTGCAACTTTGATGCATAAATCGAGCGGAGCTTACTCCTGCGTACAGGCACTGACAAGCTTTGGCCGCCAGCATCACGGACTTACCGGTCACAGCAGGCCGGGCTGGCAGGCTTCAGCCCTGGCGGACTGTCAGTATAGTGACGTCGTCGGGCAGTTCCTCGGACGTATCCACGTGCAGGGCCGCACACAGGGAATCCAGGTCACCCCTGCTCTCGTCTATCTTCTGCAACAGTTGTGCCTCCCGCTGCAGCAGGTCCCCCTGCAACAGCTCCAGCACGCCGTCGGAGCAGGCCACCAGCCGCCAGCTGGTCGGCAGGCTGGCATGCAGCACCTGCCAGTTGCCCTGCTCGAACAGGCCCAGGGGCCGTCCCTTACCCGGCAACCACTCTGCCCCGGAGGATGTTACCAGGGCGGGCATCGGCACCTGCCCGGCCACCGCGTAATGCAGCTGGCGTGCCCGGCTGTCCACCACCCCCACGAACATGCTGGCATGCTTGTCGAGCCGCGTGGAGAGCAACTCGCGATTGATCAGCTGGAGGATATCGATGAGATCGGAATCCAGGGATTCCAGGCTGGAAAAGAGTGGCCGCTCACGCAGCAGGTGCATGATGCTGTGCTTGATCAGGGCCGTGACCAGTGCGGATGACACCCCGTGCCCGGAGACATCCACCAGGTAAAAGGCCACAAAGCGCTCGCCGAACAGGCCGTAGTCAATGAAATCGCCACTCAGGTAGAGGGAGGGCACCAGCCGGTAGGCGGCCTCGATATTACCGGGGTACTGAAACGGGGTGCGGGGCAACAGGTGTTGCTGCAACAGCCGCCCTGCCTCCTGGTCCCGCTGCAGCACCTCCACGTGTTCGTGCAGCTCGCGATTGCGCTCCTCGAGCTGCTCCCGGTATTCGCGATTCTGTCGCTCCAGGGCCTCGGACTCAGTGATGCGGGTTACCGCATGCTGGATTACCGCCTCGTCCTCGATGGGCTTCAGGAGGTAATCACTGGCCCCGAGGCGCAGGGCCTCGACCACGTCACTGACCCCACTGTTGGAGGCGATTACCACTACTGCGGCATCGGGGGCCCGGTGCTTGATTTTGCGCAGGACTTCCAGGCCGCCCATATCCGGGAGATGCAGGTCGGTGACGACCAGGCGGTAGAGCCCGGGGGCAAACCGACTGATGCCCTCCAGGCCGGTTTCCGCCGCGTCCACCTCAAAGCCCAGGCGCGCGAGGCTGCGCCGCACGAATTCGCGCGACACCCCGTCGGACTCAATCAGTAACAGACGCTGGCGGTCAGGCATGAATCTGGGAGGTGCAGGGTCCCCCACTGGTTGGATTTAACTGTCGAAGACATCGGCTTCGGTTGCGGCATCGCCACTGCTCCCGGTGGTACCGCTCTCTGAATCAGGCGCAGGTGCGGCCGGCTGCTCGTCGGCGCCGGCATCCTCACCGCCATCACCGAAGGGATCACCGCCAAAAGGATCACTCTCACCGGTGGCAGTATCGGCGTCAGCCTCAGCACCACCGCCAAACGGGTCATCATCTCCGCCGAACGAATCAGCATCATCGCCGAAATCGTCTTCAACATCACCGTCCCGGATCAGGAAGTCACGGCGCTGCAGGTAGGCGTCGCGCAACAACACATAGCGGTCTCCCTGCAGGAGTGATTCGGTCTTCAGCAGGCTGGCACGGGTCTGGATAAGGTCGGTAAACTGGAGGCTATAGCGCGTCTGGCTGTGGTCAATGTAATTCAGGGGATCGGTATAGTAATCCACTGCCATACCCGGCACGCCTCGCACCGTCGAGGGGCCAAAGAATGGCAGCACCAGGTAAGGACCGGAAGGCACGCCCCAGACTGCCAGGGTCTGGTCGAAGTCCTCGCCGTCAGTGGGTTCCAGGCCCACATGCTCGGCGACATCGAACAGCCCGGCCACGCCAACAGTGGAGTTGATCAGGAAGCGGCCGGCACCGTTACCCGCCTCGCCCCACTTCCACTGCAGCACGCTGTTGAAGGAATTGGTGATTTCGAACAGGTTGCCGAAAAAGTTGCTGACACCATGCTGCATGAAAATAGGGGTTACCTGGCGATAGGTTACCGCCATCGGCTTCAAGACCCAGCGATCCGCGGTGTCATTGAAACGGAACACGGCCCGGTTGAATCCCTCCCACGGATCGCGCTCGCCCGGCTCCTCACCCTCTTCACTGGAGAACTCTTCCGCCGGGTCAAAGCCGTACTCATCCTCGAGGCTATAATCACCTGAGTCGCCTGTTTCCTCCGCTGCGGGACTGCTGCCCTCCCCGCCTTCGGCAAAGGGATCGGAGTCGTCCGGGTCGGCTGCCCCTGCATCGGGGGCAGGGGACTCGGCGGGAGGGGAAGCGGGTGCCGGACCTGAGGCCTCACTACCGGACTCGGCTGCCCCGCCCTGCGGCTGCTCTGCAACCGGGGCCGCGCCGCCGTTTGCGAAGGGGTCTTCCTGGGCTGCCTGCACCAGCATTGGGCTGGCTGCCAGCAATGTTGCCAGCAACCATGGTGATTTTACTGTGCGTCCAAGCAAGCCACTGCTCCTCGTTATAGGTTCACCCTGAAGTTGCGCGAATTCTACCGCCCCCCGGGAATGCGGGCCACCCTTGGCAGCATAGCACCTGCCCCCGCTACGGTTTCGGTCAAAGATAAGGCAGTATCGGGCAAGCGCCAGGGACACCCTGCCCGGGCTATCGACGGGGCTCCAGCCCCGCGATCACTCCGGCCTGCAGCAGCTGCTGCAACAGGGACTGGCCGAAATCCACCACCGCCCCGGTGTCCCCGTGGTTCATTTCCACGGCGAGGTCTTCGAGCAGTGCCCGGCCGGTTTGGTTCCCCGCCTGCGCCAATTGCAATAATCGCGCGGTTACTGCGTTGATTTCCATGAAGCCCACCTCATCTTCGCGATTGCGATAAACCAGCAGGAAAGTGGGGTTGTCCGGTGGTTCACTGGGCTGGAAGGTGGGGCCGATCATATGCACGGGAAAGCGGTAACTGAGGCTCCAGGCGACCGGGGAGACTACCGGCACCTGCGCCAGCACATCCCCCTCGAGCTCAAGCCCCGGTGGGGGCTCCGCCGGATTCACGTCCAGCGCCAGCTCGACCCACTCGTAATGCGCCAGCTCCAGCAGGAAGGGCGGGTCAGACTCCTGCGCAACGTGCTCTTCCTGCAGGTACTGCAGGAATTCCTCACTGATCTGCAGGAAGTAGGGACTCCGGGAGGCGTGCCGGTGGACGAACTCCCGCACCATCGTGTGCCACGCATCGTCACTGTAGAGGCTGCGCAGCACCGGGAACCCGCTGGCGATAAAGGATTCGATATTGTTGTAAATAAGGTCACGGTAAATGGCCATGCGGCGGTCTTCGATATCCGCCGGAGGCTCGTTGACCAACGGGTTGCGCAGATGCGCCGCGAACTGACGCTGCTCACGGGCAAAATGTGCTTCGTGCGGGCCGCGGCCAGCCCCTCCGGGGCGTTTTTCATCGCTGCGCATAAACCACCTCACCAGGCGAGCCGGCAATGCCCCGGGCGCCGGAAGCAGTTTTGGCCGCACGGGCCTGGAGTTCGCGGACATGCGCCACCTCTCCCACCAGCTCCGGCAGTGGCGGGATATTGAAGTCCCGCTCCAGCAATGTGGGGAAAACGCCAAAATGGGCGTAGGCCTGCTCCAGTAGCTCCCACACCGGGTCGATTACCGGCGCACCGTGCGTGTCTACCTTGAGATCATCCGCCTCGTTGAAATGGCCGGCCACATGCGCATAGCGGATACGCTCGGCAGGCAGCCCGCGCAGGAACTCTGCCGGGTCGTAGCTGTGATTGATGGCATTCACGTAGATATTGTTGACGTCCAGCAGCAGGTCGCAGTCGGCCTCCTCGAGGACGGCATTGAGGAATTCCAGCTCGGTCATTTCCCGGGCCGGTGCCGCGTAATAGGAGACATTCTCCATCGCGATTCGCTGTTCGAGCACATCCTGCACCCGGCGGATACGTCCGGCCACATAGTGCACGGCGTCCTCGGTAAAGGGGATCGGTAGCAGGTCGTAGAGGTGACCGTGGTCGGAGCAGTAGCTGAGGTGCTCGCTGTAGCAGCGGATACCGTGCTCGCGGATAAACTGCTTGACGGATCTCACCAGCTCCAGGTCCAGCGGGGACGGTGAGCCGATGGACAATGAGAGACCGTGAATCACAAACGGGTAACGCTCAGTGTACTCGCGGAACCAGCGGCCATAACGACCGCCAACATTTATCCAGTTCTCCGGCGCCACCTCCAGGAAATCCACCGCACTGGCAGGCATATCCTCTCCCATCATGGAGCGGCGCAACCCCAGCCCGGCACCCCGGAGGGGATATTCAACGGTCTTGGTCGTATTCATGTTCTTACTTCTGCTGTCGCCAGCAGTGAGAGTGGCAGGGGCAGGGCTATACCCCACCCCCGCCTGGGAACAATGCGGAGATTAGCCGCCGCACTTACCCTCACCACATTTACCTTCCTTTTTCTTGCCTTCTTCGCCGCACTTCCCTTCGCCGCACTTACCTTCTTTTTTCTTGCCTTCTTCGCCGCACTTACCTTCGCCGCACTTACCTTCTTTTTTCTTGCCTTCTTCGCCGCACTTACCTTCTTTGTTCTTCTCGTCACCGTGCTCACTCAGCATGGCCAGGTTGTAACCGGAAGAAAGCTCTTCAGCGGCGAACGGGTTGGCATTGCCAACGCCCGCAGAAACGTTCATGGACGCCGAGGCGATAAACGCCGCACCTACTGCGGCAGCAAGCGGCAGATTCTTCTTAGTCATAACAACTCTCCTTTTAATACCCTAACTTGTAGCAGTTTACGCCGACGGCGCTTTGCCGGCCGCCTGCCGGGATTATAACCACCAATCCCATCGGACGGTCACGCATTGAGACCAGCCGTATCCCATCAGCGTTCAACACATCCGGGTACGTTTTCCTGCGTCTCGTGGATTCAGTCGCGCCATACTGCTGTTTATTACACACGTGAGCACGCTATTTCCAGCTGCCGTGTGCGCCAGGGCAGGTTTCCCCGGCAAACGCGGTCACATCCGGGCGATCAAGCGGGGTTAGCCGGGAACGGGAGCAGGGAAGAACAGATAAAGAAAAGCCGGTCCGCGCACTGCACGCAGCGGACCGGCCACCGGAATCCCGGTTTAGCGGATGGACAGTACATGAAAAAGAACCCACGGAAGCCGCGTGCCCACGATTGAGAGCGGCCACCCTCCCTGGCGAGCACGCTCCCAGGACCCCGACGGCCGTTTCCGTCACCCCTGTATACGCCGGTCAGAGCGAGATGGATTGATCGATTTCACTCCAGAGCTTGTTCAGTCGCTTGCTGGATACCGGTAACAGTGTTTTCAGCGACTGGGCGAACAGGGAGACGCGGAATTCCTCCAGCATCCAGCGATACCGGGCCAGCTGCGGCTCCGCGGCCACGATGCGTGGCGAGTGCTTCTCGACCTGCGCCAGGAACGGTTCGGCGGCCTTGTGCCACTCCGCCTGCAGGCGCCGGTCGCGATTGGGGTCCAGCGCGGCCTTTTCCAGCCGCAGTTCGATGCCCTTGAGGTAGCGGGGATACTGGCGCAACCACTCCAGCGGGGTATCAAACAGGCAGCCGCGATAGAACAATCGCTGCAACTGCTGCTGGATATCACCCACCGCCATCGCCACCGCCAGGTTTTTCTGTTGCTTGATCTGCTTGCGCAGGGGCACCAGCTGGCCCAGCGCCTTCACCAGCAGGTCGGCAATTTCCTGCGCCACCCCCACCAACTCGCCGCTGCGCTCCAGTGCCTCCAGGAAGCCCGCCTCGGTGCGGGGCCATTCCTCGCCGGGCCAGAACAATTCACGCGCCGCTGCCATCAGGATATCGTCGGCCACCTCTTCGCGGCGTCCCAGGTCGGCCGCGCTGAGGCCCAGCTCCTTGCCGCGCAGCAGTTCCTTGCGCAGGTACTTGACCGGCTCGGGCAGGTGCAGCAGCGCCAGGCGGCAGGTGCCGGCCCGGGACAATCGCCAGGCCTCGCGGGGATTGTCGAGCAATTTCAGGGATACGCTGTCACGCTCTTCCACCAGCGCCGGGTAGGCACGCACCTTCAGGCCGCCCTGCTCCAGGGTGTGGGTCTCTGGCAGGTCGCCGAAGTCCCAGCGGATAATTCCGTCACGCTCGAAGTCATCCCCGGCGGTGGCCAGTTCGCGCTGTACCCGGTCCCTGTAGCGCGCCTGCAGGGTGGGCAGGTCACGGTCCTGGTCGATCAGCTCGCCGTCCTCATCCAGCACCTGGATGTTGAAACGGTAGAAATCCTCCAGCGACTGCTCGGCAGACTCCCAGGCCTCGGCTGGCAGTTCAATGGTCGTCTGGCGGTGTAACTCATGCGCCAGTGCCTGCCACAGGGGTGTGTCACCGGCCTGCATCCTCAACAACGCGCGATCGACGGCGGCGGGCACAGGTACAAAGTACTTGCGCCACTGCTTGGGCAGCGCCTTCACCAGCGCGATACATTTGTCCCGCAGCAGCCCCGGCACCAGCCAGCTCAGCCGCGCCGCCGGCACCTGGTGCAGGGCGCCCACCGGCACCTGCACACTGACACCGTCATCCGCGGCACCGGGCTCAAAGTGATAGCCGAGCGGGAACTCGATGCCCCCCGCACGCAGTTGATCCGGGAACTGCGCCTCTCCCACATGATCGGCGCTCTGCTGCATAAGGAGTTCGCGGGGGATAAACAGGAGTTCGGGGTCCTCTTCCTCCGCCTTCTTACGCCAGTGCTCAAAGCCGGCCAGGTTGACGATTTCCGCCGGGAGACGCTCATCGAAGAACTGGAACACCACTTCGTCGTCCACCAGGATGTCCCGGCGCCGCGACTTGGCCTCCAGGTCTCCCAGCTCCTCCAGCAATTCCAGGTAGTGACGGAAGAAGCGGCCCCGGCCACGGCGGTTTTTGTCGTAGCGCTGCTCCACCAGTGCCTGGCGGATAAAAACCTCACGCGCGGTCTGTGGGTCAAGTTTGCCGTAATGGATCCGGCGTTTTTCCACCAGCACCAGGCCGTACAGCGAAATCTTCTCGTAGGCCATCACCTGTCCGGCGCGGGTGTCGTAGTGCGGCTCAAAATAGTGGCGCTTCACCAGGTGCTCGGCTGCCGCCAGCACCCAGTCGGGCTCTATCTTGGCCACCGTATGGGCGAACAGGCGGCTGGTCTCCAGCAGTTGCCCGGACACCACCCAGCGCGGTGGTTTCTTGTACTGGCCGGAGCCCGGGAAAATATGGAAGCGCCGGTTGCGACAGCCAATGAATTCCTTGTTCTCGTCGCGCACGCCGATATTGCCCAACATCCCCGGCAGGATTGCCCGGTGCACGGCCTCGTAGGTGGCGGGCTCGCGATTCTCCTTCAGTTTCAGCTCGCGGCTGGCCACTCGCAGCTGGTGGTGGATATCCCGCCACTCGCGCATGCGCAGCCACGACAGGAAGTTCTTCTGGCACCACTTGCGCAGCTGGCTCTGGCTGAGTTCCTGCCGCTGTGCCTCGAAGCCGTCCCACAACTGTACGAAGGACAGGAAATCGGATTTCTCATGGCGCCACTGCCGGTGCTTCTCGTCTGCAGCCTGGCGTTTTTCCGCCGGCCGCTCCCGCGGGTCCTGCACCGCCAGCGCGCTGACGATCACCATCAGTTCGCGCAGGCAGCCCTGCTCGCCCGCCGCCAGCAGCATGCGGCCCAGCTGCGGGTCCAGCGGCAGGCGCGACAGTGCCCGGCCGAGCGGCTTTACCCGCCCGCGGCTGTCCACCGCCTGCAGCTCCTCCAGCAGTTTGTAGCCGTCGTTGATCAGGCGCGCATCGGGCGGGTCGACAAAGGGAAAGTTGTGGATATCGCCGATGCGCATCTGCAGCATCTGCAGGATTACCGCCGCCAGGTTGGTACGCAGGATCTCGGCATCGGTGAATTCAGGCCGCTGCTCAAAATCACGCTCTTCATACAGGCGCACACAGACACCGGCACTCACCCGGCCACAGCGGCCGGCACGCTGGTTGGCGCTGGCCTGGGAGATGGCCTCCACCGGCAGGCGCTGGATCTTGCTGCGGTAGCTGTAGCGGCTGATACGCGCCGTCCCCGGATCGATCACATAGCGGATGCCAGGCACGGTAATGGAAGTCTCTGCCACGTTGGTGGCCAGCACGATGCGGCGGCCCTTGTGCCCGTGAAAGACCCGGTTCTGCTCGGCAAGGCTCAGGCGCGCATACAGCGGCAGTACTTCCAGCTGGGGAATATGGGCATCCCGCAGCGCCCTGGCACACTCGCGGATTTCCCGTTCGCCGCTCATGAACACCAGGATATCGCCACCACGGCGACTGCTGCCCTTCTCGTCGTGCAGCAGCTCCTCCACCGCCGCAATCACCTGCTCGGACAGATCGGCGTCGCTGTCCGCTGGTGGCCGGTAATGAATCTCCACCGGATAGGTGCGACCGGACACCTCGATGATCGGTGCATCATCAAAATGTTGTGAAAACTTCTCCAGGTCGATGGTGGCGGAAGTGATGATCAGCTTCAGGTCCGGCCGTTTCGGCAGGATGGTCTTGAGGTAGCCCAGCAGGAAATCGATATTGAGGCTGCGCTCGTGGGCCTCGTCGATGATCAGGGTGTCGTACTTGTTCAGCAGCGGATCCCGCTGGATTTCCGCCAGCAGGATACCGTCGGTCATCAACTTGACGTGGGTGTGCTCGTCACTGTGATCGGTAAAGCGCACTTGGTAGCCCACCGAGTGCCCCAGCGGTTGCTGTAGCTCCTCGGCGATACGGTTGGCCACGGTGCGCGCGGCGATGCGCCGCGGCTGGGTATGGCCGATCTGTCCGTAAACGCCGCGGCCGAGTTCCAGGCAGATCTTGGGCAGCTGGGTGGTCTTGCCGGAGCCAGTCTCACCGGCCACCACCACCACCTGGTTTTCCGCAATCAACTTGGCGATCTCTTCGCGCCGCGCCACCACCGGCAGCTCTTCCGGCCAGCTGACAGTAGGCAGCTTGTCCCGCCGGGCGGCCGCCAGCGCCCGGGATGCCCCCAGATCTCTCTCCAGCTGGGCCAGCATCCGGTCCGCCGGCTTGCCCTCCCGCAGCCGCCGGCGCGCGCTGTCCAGGCCCTTGCGCAGGCGATGGCGATCGCGCCCCATGCACTCGGCGACGCGGGGCTCGAACTCTTCGCTCAGGACTTTCAGGGCGGCGGTGTCTTCGGTGTGACTCATAATCCGGGGACTGACTGCAAACGGGCGATTATACCTGCTGGGCCGTGACAGACTAAATGACCGGCGCGAGCCCACCGAAGACAAGCAGGTCCACGCACCTGCGCCAGGATACGGCGGGCGACGGTCTGAGCGGTCAGGACGACCGCGAAGACCAGCAGGTGAATGCGGCACAGGGATGTGCCGCACGCCGGCAAAGCCGGCGCGAGCCCGACGGAGACAAGCAGGTCCACGCACCTGTGCCAGGATACGGCGGGCGACGGTCTGAGCGGTCAGGACGACCGCGAAGACCAGTAGGTAAAAAATGGCGCTGAACTATACTCAAGGCAACACCGTCCCCGGATACCCAGTCCGGGCGACACCTTTTCCTATGCCCGGGACTTGCCAGAGGTACCTTCATGCAAGATCTCAAGCCAAAACCGCCCTCCTCCGCCGGGGAGATGCTCGGCCACCCCAAGGGGCTGTTCCTGCTGTTCGGCACCGAGATGTGGGAACGGCTCAGCTATTACGGCATGCGCGGTATCTTCGTCTTTTACCTGACTTCCGCTGCCGCCGCGGCGGCCTTTGGCTGGGAACAGCTGTCAGATACCGAACTGCAGTCCCAGGCCCTGAGTTACCTGGGCTGGTACGCGATGCTGGTGTACCTGACACCGATCATCGGCGGCTGGATGGCGGACAACAAATGGGGCCAGCGCCGCTGCATCATGTTTGGCGGCACGCTGATGATGCTGGGCCAGTTCGCCCTGGGTTTCCCCCATGGCTGGCTGCCGGACGGCACCGAGATCTATATGCTCTGGCTGGGCCTGGCCCTGCTGATCGTGGGCAACGGCTTCTTCAAGCCGAATATCTCCACCATGGTGGGTGACCTCTACGACGAGGGTGACCACCGGCGCGATACCGCTTTCACCATTTTCTATATGGGGATCAACCTGGGCTCGATCCTCGGCTACCTGGTAATCGGCTGGATCGGCGAGAAGGTGAATTACCAGCTGGCGTTCTTCACTGCCGGTATCGGCATGTTGCTGGGCCTGTTGCTGCAGATGTTCCAGGCAAAAAAATTCCTCGGGGATATCGGCGTAGAGCCCTCGGCCAAGCTGGGACTGAAGCAGGACACGGTCGACAAGCACAAACCACTGACGCCGGAAGAGCGCGATCGCATCAAGGTGATACTGATCCTAGGTGTATTCACGGTAATCTTCTGGGCCGGCTTCGAGCAGGCGGCGGGCTCTATGAACCTGTTCGCCAAGTACAACACCGACCTGAACGTGATGGGCTTCGAGATCCCGGCCAGCTGGCTGCAGATGGTGAACCCGCTGTTTATCATTATCCTGGCGCCGGTAATGGCCAGCCTGTGGGTGGGACTCGGGGCGCGCGAGCCCAGCTCCCCGGCCAAGTTCAGTATGGGCCTGGTGTTCCTGGGGCTGGGCTTTGTCTCCATGTGCGGCGCGGCGCTGCAGATCGGCGATTCCGAAACCATCAAGGCGAGCATCTGGTGGCTGGTATTCGCCTATATCTTCCACACCATCGGTGAGCTGAGCCTGTCACCGATCGGCCTCTCCATGGTCACCAAACTATCACCACTGCGCTACCTGTCACTGATGATGGGGCTGTGGTTCGCCTTTATTGGCGTGGCCAACAAGGGCGCCGCTGAAATCGGTAAGCTGGTGGGGGAATCGGGCCCACTGGCCACCTTCGGCGGCGTCGCCATTGCCGCGATTGCAGCGGGGATCATCCTGTTCCTGATCCGCAACCGACTGGTGGACTGGATGCACGGCGCCGAGGAGGAGCACACGAAAATTGGCCCCACCACCCAGGAAGAGATCGGCATCACCGCCGACCACGAGGGGGCGCCTCGGCGGCACTTCAAGGAATGATTTGAGGGGATTGCCGGGCCGCTCCCCTGCAGGAGCGTCCCATGGCCGCGATGGACTGTACGGGCCCGGGTTCAACGCCCCTTGACCAGGCGCCCGATAGCACGGTCCAGGCCCTCCAGGGTCATGGGAAACATGCGCCCTTCCACCAGCTGCCGGGTCATGCCGATACTGGGTGTGTATTGCCAGTATTCCTCACCCACCGGGTTAAGCCATACCAGGTTGCTCCAGGTATCCGTCACCCGCTCCATCCAGGCAGCACCGGGCTCCTCGTTCATGTGCTCGACACTGCCGTAGCGGTGGGTGATCTCATACGGCGCCATGGAGGCATCGCCGACAAAGATCACCTTATAGTCATTGCCGTAGGTGCGCAGCACCTCGAGCAGCGGTGTGGTCTCCTGGTAGCGGCGCTGGTTGTCCTTCCACACATGCTCGTAAATGAAGTTGTGGAAATAGAAATACTCCAGGTGCTTGAACTCCGAGCGACAGGCCGAGAACAGCTCCTCGCAGGATTTCACGTAGGGATCCATGGAGCCGCCCACATCAAAGAAGATCAGCACCTTGATGGCGTTGTGGCGCTCCGGCACCATCTTGATGTCCAGCAGGCCGGCATTGCGGGCCGTGGAGGAAATGGTGTCATCCAGGTCCAGCTCCTCGGCGGCGCCGGTACGGGCGAACTTGCGCAGCTTGCGCAAAGCCACCTGGATGTTGCGGGTGCCCAGGGACACGCTGTCATCCAGGTTGCGGAACTGGCGCTTCTGCCACACCTTGGCCGCCGACCGGTTGCGGCTGTTGCCGCCCACCCGGACACCCTCGGGATTATAACCACTGTTGCCAAACGGGCTGGTACCGCCGGTACCGATCCATTTGTTGCCACCACTGTGGCGCTCTTTCTGTTCCTCGAGGCGCTTCTGGAACTCTTCCAGCAGCTTTTCCAACCCACCCAGGCTCTCGATTTTTGCCTTTTCTTCCTCGCTCAGCTGCTTGAGGAACTCGGCCCGCACCCACTCTTCCGGAATCATCTGTTCCAGCAGGTCATCCAGGGTTTCCAGGTCCTGGAAATAGGCATCGAAGGCCCGGTCGAACTTGTCGAAATGCTTTTCGTCTTTCACCAGGCAGGTGCGCGCGAGGAAATAGAATTCCTCCAGGTCGGCAAACACCAGCCGCTGCTGGAGCGCTTCCAGCAGGGCCAGCAGCTCGGTGATGGACGCCGGCAGTTTATAGCGGCGCAGGTTGAGGAAAAATCCAATCAGCATGGGAAAGCGTCAACTCAGCGGTTTTCGCGGCGCGCCATAAAGGCGAGGCGCTCGAGCATATGCACATCCTGCTCGTTCTTCAGCAGTGCGCCATAAAGCGGCGGGATGGCGCTGGTGCTGTCGCGGTTCTTGAGTACTTCCTCGGGGATGTCGTCGGCCATCAATAGCTTCAGCCAGTCGATCAGCTCGGAAGTGGAGGGCTTTTTCTTCAGGCCCGGGACCTCACGCAGCTGGAAAAAGATATCCATTGCCTCTTTCACCAGCTGCTGCTTGATGTCCGGGTAATGCACATCGACGATCCGGTGCATGGTATCCCGGTCCGGGAAGCTGATGTAGTGGAAGAAGCAGCGGCGCAGGAAAGCGTCGGGCAGCTCTTTTTCATTGTTGGAAGTGATAATCACGATCGGGCGCTGTTTCGCGCGGACAGTTTCGCCGGTCTCGTAGACAAAGAACTCCATCCGATCCAGTTCCACCAGCAGGTCATTGGGAAACTCGATATCGGCCTTGTCGATTTCGTCGATCAGCAGCACCACGCGCTCGTCGGAGTCGAATGCCTCCCAAAGTTTGCCGCGCTTGATGTAGTTGGCGATGTCGTGCACCCGGTCCACCCCCAGCTGGGAGTCCCGCAACCGCGACACAGCATCGTACTCGTACAGGCCCTGCTGGGCCTTGGTGGTCGATTTGATATGCCACTGGATCAGTTTCAGGCCCAGGCTCTGCGCCACCTCCTCTGCCAGCAGGGTCTTGCCGGTACCCGGCTCGCCCTTGATCAGCAGGGGGCGCTGCAGGGTGACCGCTGCGTTCACCGCCAGTTGCAGGTCGTCGGTGGCGACGTAATTGTCGGTGCCGGTAAATTTCATGGTGACTCCCATCGCGAAAAAACAGAGATGGGCAGCATGGTAAGGGATGGCAACGGGAGATCAATGACAATTCAGCATGGATCGCTTGCCCGGACTTCGCAGTATCCGGGCGGTGGGTTCAGGAATGAACGGTCACTCGCCCACACGCTCATCGGCAACGGCCTGGGCACTGCGCCGGCGTACCACCTGGCGGCCCTTGTCGGTGATATACCAGCGGATACCCAGGTGGCTGTGGATCTTGCCCACCATCTCCAGCACCAGCAGGCTGTTCAGGGCCCGGGCAGCGGAGTTGGTCTCCATGCCCCCCTCCTGCACCATGCCGCCCAGGGAGCGGAACACGCACTCGCCGGTGTTGAGCAGTTTCAGCACATGCAGGGCGTTCTCGTCTAGCTTGCGGATCTCGTTGAAATCCAGGGTCGGCCCCTGGTCGGGGTCGCCCTCGATCTCATGCTCCAGCAGCGGCATCATCTCCAGCTGCATGGCGCGCAATTCCTGCTCGAGGTTCTCCACCCGGGCCCGAGCGATACTGGCGTCCCGCAGCTGGCGGCGCGCGGCGTTGAACACGAACATGCGTGAGGCGATGGCCGCAAGCAGGCAGTAGCCGGTAAACAGCAACAGGCGCGACGGATCCCCCTGGATCTCGATCAGCAGGTCGCTCTGGGTAAACTTGAGGAAGATGGGCACCATCAATGCGCCGCACAGGCCCATGATGAGGCAGCGCGCCAGGCCGGCCGGGTCCTCCTCGGTGAACAGCATCTGGTAGTAATTCACCAGGCCACCGAGAATACCGGAGACCAGCATGACAGCACTCAGAATTAGCAGATGATCGAGCATCCGGGTTCCTCTGCCGGGCAGGGCCGGAAACCCCTGTACTCCCGCAGGCCCGGGAGGCTGTATGGAAGGGGGTGGATTCCCGGGTACCAGGCCACATTCTTGTAGTCACCGGGCCCCGCTTCGCTGCGGGGCCAGCCCTATAGATATAGCAGCTGTCCGCCGGGCGCGGACAGCACCAAGAGGAATTACGCGCCTTTGCTCGACCGGGCGCAGCCAGGCGGTACTGTCACTGGTTGCTGTAGTAGGGATCGTCCTCAAACTCGCGGCGCTTTTCCCGGCGGTGGCGCAGGATCAACGTCACCAGCCCCCACAGGGACACCAGTGCCAGCGCTCCGCCGGTGGCGAACACCAGGTTGGCGGTCACTTCCGGGGCCGGCCCCTCCTCCTCGAACAGCAGCTGGTAGGCAAACATCGGCAGTACCGGCAGCGGCGCCGAGTCCGGCGTGCGGCCGACGGTGGGAACCAGCAGCGCGGCAGCCGCCACCAGCAGCAGGGCCCGCCGCGGCCAGGACCAGCGCCAATTGCGCATAAACCACCAGCCCGCCAGTAACAGTACCAGGGTCCCGCCTGCGTAAATCATCCAGGCAATTCGAAACTCTTCCGCCATAGTGTCCAGTTCTTGGTTATGTTGTTCTAAACGGGATCGTCACCCACCCAGGTGACGATATGTTCCTCGAAGTCATCCGGGTGCACCAGCTCCTCGCTGATTACACAGCCGCGCACCGAGATACCGGCCTCGTGCACCGATTCGGCACGGCCCGATACCAGGGGATGCCAGTCTTCCAGCGGGCGCCCCTCCGACAGGGCGCGGTAGGCACAGGTGCGCGGCAGCCAGTGGAAATCCGCCAGGTCGCTGGCGCGCAACTGGATACAGTCCGGCACCCGCTGCTTGCGATTCGGGTAGTCGCCACACTGGCAACTGTGCGTATCCAGCAGGCGGCAGGCGATGCTGGTGCTGTAAATCTCGCCGGTCTCCTCGTCCTCGAGCCGGTGCAGGCAGCAGCGCCCGCAGCCATCGCAGAGCGACTCCCACTCGCTGTCGCTCATCTGCTCGAGCGACTTGCGCTGCCAGAAGGGTTGCCCGCTCACGGCTCAGCGCTGCAACTTGCTGTTCTGCGCCGAGATCGCACGCATCTCATCATCGACCACCGGCGGCATCTGCAGGTAGAAACCGCGCTCGCGGATCTCTTCCAGCACCCGCGCCGCGTCGGCCCGCGCCAGTGGCTTTTCCGGCGTGAGCAGCAGGGTCACCACATGCTCGGGCTTGCCGAACAGCTGCAGCAGCTTTTCCGGCACCCGCGCGATCCCCTCACGCTTCTCCACGTAAAGATACATTTCCTCTTCCCGCGGGCTGCGGTAAATATCACAAACTGTCTTCACTCTGGTACTTACCCTACTTTCTCGCCACGCAGCGCCCGCAACTCCTGCAACAGGGGCTGGCCAATGACATCGCTGCGCCAACCTTCCAGGCGTCCCTCGAGAGAGGGCCTGTCAGCCTGCACCAGCGTTTCCAGTTCTTTCTTGCGCACCAGGATCTCTGCCGGCAGGTGGTACTCCTCGGCCACCTCCCGCACCCGGCGACGCAACTGCTTGAGGCATTCGCCCTCGCGCCGGTCCAGCGGGCGGGGCAATGCCGGCGGGACGTCATCACGCCCGGCCGCGCGCTCGATGACCTGCAGCAGGATATCGCCATATTCCCGCAACGTCTTGCCCTCGAGCCCCGGCTGCGCCATGGCGGCGGCATGCGCCGGCAGCTGCTCGGCCAGGTTCATGCAAATGCTCTCTTTCAGCAGGTGGTTGCGCGGCATATCCCGCAGGCGGGCCTCGCGCTCGCGCCAGGCGCAGAGATCCTGCAGGGCGGCCAGCTGCGAGCCGCGCAGGCGCCAGGCACCCTTCACGCGCTGGTAATAGAGTTCCGGCGGCTGCGGGTTGCGCGCCGCGCGGACCAGCGCCGCGCAGTCCTCCTGCAACCACTCTAGCCGCCCCTGCTCCTGCAGGCGTTTCCGCAACAGCGCGTAAACCGGCGGCAGCCAGGCAACATCCAGGGCGGCATAGTTCTTTTGCGCCTCGCTCAGGGGGCGCTGCAGCCAGTCGGAACGGGTTTCACTCTTGGGCAGCTCCACGTTCAGGAGCTCGTTGACCGTAGCGGCATAGCCCAGCCCCGCGGCCATACCGGTCATGGCCGCAGCAACCTGGGTATCGAATATCGGCTCGGGTATCGCCCCCAGTAACCGCTCGAGGGTTTCCAGGTCTTCACTGCAGGAGTGCATGATCTTCGTGACACGGCTATCCAGCACCAGCTCGCGCAGCGGTTCCAGGTCATCGATCGCCAGGTTGTCGATCAGGTAGGCATGCTCACCATCCCCCACCTGGACCAGTGCCGGCTGTGGATAGAAGGTGCGGCTGCGCATAAATTCGGTGTCGAGTGCCACGGCTTTCTGCCCGCGCCACTTTTCACACAGCTGCGCCAGCTGCGCGCTGTCATCCACCCAGACGGGTGTGGTGTCCACATTCAGCATCGGGACCTCAGTTACCGGAGAAAAACGCCGTACGGCTGTTGAAAGCGTGTGCGAGGGTGCCGCCATCGATGTATTCCAGCTCACCGCCGATAGGTACACCGTGGGCAATGCGGGTGACCGCTATTCCCCGGTCCCGTGCCCGCTCGGCAATAAACTGGGCCGTGGCCTCGCCCTCGACGGTAGGGTTGGTGGCAACGATCAGCTCCTGCACCGGCTCGCGGTCGAGCCGCTGCTCCAGCAGGTCGATGCCCAGGTCCGCCGGGCCCACGCCATCGATGGGGGAGAGGTGGCCGTGCAGGACGAAGTAGCGCCCGTGGTAGTTGCCCGCCTGCTCGATTGCGAGCACATCGGCCGGGGTCTCCACCACGCACAGCGAACTGTCATCGCGCCGGGTGCTGGCACAGAGGGCACAGCGTTCCTGCTCGGTGAGGGTACGGCACTGCGTGCAGCGCCCGACCTTCTCCACCGCCTGTTCCAGGGTCCGCGCCAACAGGCCGGCCGCATCCCGGTCACGCTCCAGCAGGTACATGGCCATGCGCTGGGCAGACTTGGGGCCGACACCGGGCAGGCAACGCAGTGCGCGGATCAGCTCTTCAATCAGGGGACTAAACATAAGTGCCGCAGGCCATCAAAAGGGGAACTTGAAGCCTTCCGGCAGGTTCATGCCAGAGGCCAGGCCACCCAGCTGCTCTTTCTGCAGTTTCTGCGCCTGCTCTTCCGCCCGGCGCACCGCGTCGTTCACGGCCGCTGCCAGCAGGTCCTCGAGCATCTCTTTGTCTTCACCCATCAGGTCGGGATCGATCTCGACCCCGGTGCAGTCGTGGCGACCGTTCATGGTGACTTTCACCATCCCGGCTCCGGCCTCGCCGACCACGCGCAGCTCGTTGAGCTGCTCCTGCATCTTCTGCATTTTCTCCTGCATGTCGGCCTGCATTTTCTGGGCCTGCTGCATCAAATCGCCCAAACCTTTCATTGTCTCACTCACTCTCTTTCAGATATTCGACCGACTCGGCCACCAGTTCGGCGCCGAGTTCTTCCTGCAGTTCCCGCACCAGCGGGTCCTGCGCCAGGGCGTCGCGGGCCGCTGCCGCGCGCGCCTCGCGAGTGGCCTGCACCAGTCGCGCAGGGGTGGTGCCATGTACCTGGCCCACCTGGATATGCACATTGACCGGCTGCTGAACAAAGTCACCGATGACATCCGCCAGGCGACGCTGGTGCACCTCGTCATACAGACTGCTGTAGGACTCATCGAGGGTAAAAGACAGTATATTGTCCTGCCGCCCCACCAGTTCCAGGTGCATGGCAATTGAATGCAGTATGCCGGTAATCCCCAGCTGCGGGTACAGCGCCGGCCAGTTACCCGGAGTCAGGGCTTCCAGGCGGGCCCGCGGCGCGGCCGGTGCGGGCTCCGGTTCCGGTGCCGCCGGCTGCGCCTCAACCCCGGCCACCGGGGTGGATTCCACCGCGGCTACCTGCTGGCGCAACTGCTCGCGCAACGCCGCGCGCTGCTCCGTCGCGCCGCCCGCCGCTGCGGCCCCTGAATCGTGGCCATCCTGGACGGGCCCACCAGGGCCGGCCTGTCCCGCCGCCGGGGCTGGCTGGGGATTTCCGGCTGGCCCGGGGGGCTCTGCCCGCTGAGGGCTCCCTACCCGCTGAGGGCTCTCCACCCGCTGAGGGCTCTCAACCGGCTGAGGGCTCTCGACCGGCTGATGATTATCCGCCCGCTGGGTACTGTTTATATTGCCTCGCTGTGGACTCCCCACACTCCCGGGCTGATGGCTCTCCATCTCCTGGGGCTGATGGCTCTCCATCTCCTGGGGCTGATGGCTCTCCGCACCCATGGGCTGATGGCTCTGCATACCCTCGGGCTGATGGCTCTCTACGCCCACAGGCTGCTGGCTCTGCATAGCCGCAGGCTGGGGACCCTGCGTGGCTACGCGCTGAGGGCTCTCTACCGGCCCGGGCTGCGGGACTTCCTCCCAGGGCGGTGTGCTGTCAGTAGCGGCGGCCGCTTCAGGTACAGGCGCGGGTGGAGTGCTCGCCGCTTGAGGGAAAGCGCCAGCCGGCTGCGGGCCGCTGCTGGCCTGCTGCGCAGGAGCAGCCGGGCTGGAAGGCTCTTCCGCCCAGGTGGGCCCTGCATGATCGGGCGCACCAGCGGGCATGGACGCTGTTCCGGGAGCCGCGGTTTCGGGTTGCGTTTGTACGGGAGAAGTGCCGGCTTCAGCCGGCGCCGGGTCCTGTTGCGGCTTTTTTACGCCGGGATCTCCCGCAGCGGGCTGGTTGCCGGCATCCGCTTCCAGCCGGGCGCTGGGAATATCCGCCACGCCCTGGGGCCGGAAAGCCAGCATCCGCAGTAGGGCCATCTCGAATCCACTGCGCGGGTCTGGCGCCAGCGGCAGGTCCCGCCGGGCAAGCAGGGCCATCTGGTAATACAGCTGTACGTTTTCAGGGGCCAGTCGCGCGGCATGCTGCTGCAGGCGCTCCCCGTCCCCCAGGGTGTTGTCCACCGACTGCGGCAGGACCTGGGCCACAGCGATACGGTGCAGGTTGTTGGCCAGTTCAGCCAGGGCGGCGCTGTAGTCAGGCGCCTGTCCGGCGAGTTCCTCTACCGCCGCGAACAGGGCCGGGGCACTCTCATCGGCCAGGGCTTCCAGCAGCTTCCATACCAGCCCGGTATCGATGCTGCCCAGCATGGCGCGGACCTCGGCCTCGGCCACCTTGCCGCCGCCAAAGGCGATTGCCTGATCGGTCAGGCTCATGGCATCGCGCATACTACCATCCGCAGCACGCCCGAGGTGCCACAGGGCCCCCTGCTCGAACGGCACCATTTCCTGCTCAAGCACGAAACGGAGGTGCTCCACCACCCGCTCGGGGCTCATGTTCTTGAGGTTAAACTGCAAACAGCGCGACAGGACAGTCACCGGCAGTTTCTGCGGATCGGTGGTAGCCAGCAGGAATTTGACGTGGGGCGGGGGCTCCTCCAGCGTCTTCAACAGGGCGTTGAATGAGCTGTTGGAAAGCATATGTACCTCGTCGATCAGGTACACCTTGTAGCGGCCCCGGGTGGGAGCGTACTGCACATTCTCCAGCAGCTCGCGGGTGTCCTCCACCTTGGTGCGCGAGGCCGCATCCACTTCAATCAGGTCGACAAAGCGGCCCTCGGCGATTTCCGTACAGGCCGCGCACTGGCCGCAGGGCTCGGAGCTGACCCCGCTTTCACAGTTCAGGCACTTGGCCAGGATGCGGGCAATGGTGGTCTTGCCCACCCCCCGGGTACCGGCGAACAGGTAGGCATGGTGCAGCCGACCGTTATCCAGGGCGTTGATCAGGGCCTGCAGCACGTGCTCCTGCCCCACCATCTCCCGGAACAACCGCGGCCGCCACTTGCGAGCCAGTACTTGATAACTCATCCGCTCTCCAGCGCTCCCGGCGCCCTGTGAATTCATTCGGTCTACGCGCCCACGGCGCGGGCCCCATTATAACGGGATCACCGCCAAGTAATAGCGTCGCCACGCCGTGGCCAACCGGATGTCCCGGGCAGGGGCAGGGATTTCCCCCGGCCCCCTCGTCGCCGGGGAGAGGCCTGTGATATAACTGTGCGCCAGCTCGCAACACAACAAAATCACAACGAGCGCAGTCAGGAATCCCACTTATCGATGAATAAAAGTCGGAAAACGCTTCTCGAAAAGCTGTTTGCCGAACACGGCCAGGCGCTGGTGCGCTTTGTGACTAGGATCGTCAGGAATACTGAGGATGCCGAGGACATTGCCCAGCACGCCTACCTGCGCCTGCAAAAGCTCAGCGACGAGAAAGAGCTGGATAACCCCCGGGCGTACCTCTACCAGATCGCCAACAACCTGGCTGTAGACCAGCTGCGCCGTGGCCGCCTGCACATGGACTATGTCAGCCAGCAGACTCCGGCCGAGGGGGAAGCACTGCCTGACGACCACGCCGATCACCAGTCCCCGGAACGGGTCCTTGCCGCCCGACAGCAACTGCAGTCCATCTACGAGGCAATGGACAGCCTGCCACTGAAATGCCGGCAGGCGTTCCTGCTGCACCGCACGCGCGGACTCTCTTATAACGAGATTGCCAGGGAAATGAATACCTCGGTGAGCAGCGTCGAAAAGTACATCCTCCAGGCACTCAAGGCCTGCCGTCGCAAAGTCACCCCACCCTGACAGCAGCCTGCACCCGGGCGACTACACTTTTCCCCGCCCCTGCAACAGTACATCCGGGAAACTGTCAGGGAACCTTCACGATCCACCGTTAACATGCGCCAGCCAGCAGATTTGCGGGGATTTGACCGGCAACAGTGGAGGGCGTTCACGAGAAAAAGTTCTCTCCACGCTGCCCCGGAGGGGCTAGCCGAGACCTGGCGCACAACGTTTGTGCGCAGTGCGCTAATTTTTTTACAAAAACTCTTGAGGGATCCCCCTGGTCGGTCGTCTCATCTCAAGAGCTGGTCATCTGAACACAAAAAACAGGCCCAGCAGCACAGAAAACGCTAATATTGAGCGCAACTGCTAACAGTTATTGCGCGAAGCAGCGCCCAGGCGCGGAAAAACGCGCCAACAGTGCACATTATCGATAGAATGCGCCGTTTTGGGGCGCCCGGCAAGGCGCCCGGCTTCAGCGACGCAAACCGCCAACAGGCATAACAGGATTTGGACTTAAACAGGTTAAACAGTGGTGAACTCAGCGGGCGGACAGATCAATCCCAGCGAAGAGCAGCTCGACCAGGCATGTGCCTGGATCGCGCGCCTGCGCTCGGACGCCGTTTCCGCGGCCGACCGGCGCGAGTTTGCCAGCTGGATCGGCGGCTCTGCGGCTAATCGCCGAGCCTTCGATGAAATGTCCGGTCTCTGGGGCGACCTTGGTGCTCTCGGCCATATGCCGATCGACCAGCTGTTTCCGGAAAGCCTGCCCACGGTATCGACCCGCCCGGCCCCGGAAGGTCGCCGCAAAGCCAGCGCGGACAACGGTGGCTGGGGATGGGCGCAGTGGCTCAGCGGTGGTGGCCTGGTCGCGGCCTGCCTGGTGGTGACCCTCTGGGTCGGCAACCAGTGGCTGGCCGAGGACGCCGTGAACCAGCAGGTGTACACCACTGTGGTTGGCGAAACCCGAACCGTAACCCTGACTGACGGCACCCGGGTGCAACTGAATACCAACTCTGAACTCCAGGTAAGCTACAGCCGCGAAGAGCGCCGCACCACCCTGTTGCGCGGCGAGGCGTTCTTCGATGTAGAGCGCCAGACCGCACGCCCGTTTACCGTGGCAGCCGGCAAGGCGAAGATCCGCGTACTGGGCACAGAATTCAATGTTGAGCGCAACCCGGACAATACCCGGGTTTCCGTCACCGGCGGGGTGGTCTCGGTGAGCGAGTCCAGCAGCGCCAGCGGCCTGCGTCCCGAGTCCGTCAAACTGGTAAAAAACCAGAAAGTCAGTGTTTCGGGCAGCGGCCTGGGCCAGGTAAGCGCAACTTCCGCCGACGAGGCCCTGGACTGGACCCGCGGCGTGCTGGTGTTTGACCGAACCCCCCTGGAAGAGGCTCTCGAGGAGCTGAATCGTTACCTGCCAATACCCGCTGCGGCCGACGCCAGCGTGCGTGAGCGCAAGCTATCCGGCACTTTCGAGCTGTCCGACCCCGATAACACCCTGAAAGCCATAGCCGCGGCCCTGGACCTCCAGGAGGATCGCAGCAATCCAGACCTGACTCTCTTGTCTCCCAAGCCTAACTAAGTTATAAAACTGCCCGGGCGGACAAATATTAAACAGCCTCCCCGCTGAGTCCCGCCGTTCACCGATAAATCCAGATAAGAAACAGCGGCATATCCGGCCAGGCCGGCCGCCGTTGGTGCGAAACGGGCAAGCAGATTGATTAGACGGCTCTGGGCCACACTGTCACTGGCGACTCTTGCAGCGCTTCCGGCGTCTGCTGGTGCTGCCTGCCCGACTTCCGGGATCCAGCTACCCGCCGGCAAGCTCTCCAGTGCCCTGATCACCCTGGGCCAGCAATGTAAGATTTCCGTGCTGGTGCACGCTTCTGCAGTAAACGGCTATACGGTGCCGAAGCAGGAGCTCCCTGCGAAAGATGGGGATTTCGTCGCGGCACTGGAGCAGCTACTGGGCGGCTCCCCCTTCGATTACCGCCGTATCGGCCCGGCGGCCGTGGCCGTGGTGGCACGGGCAGCGCCGGTCGAGCAGTCCTCCGGCGACCAGCCACCATCGCCCACGGAGGAGATTACGGTAACCGGTCGCAGCCTCACCGGCACCCACTTGCGGCACAAGCGGCTGAGCAGCTACGCCCCCATCGATATCCTTGCGCAGCCGGAGCTCGAGATCACCGGCGCACAGACGATTTCAGAACTGCTGAAATTCCTGCCGGCGGTTTCCGGCAACTCCACCAGCACCTCGGTCAGTAACGGCGGCGATGGCACCGCCAATGTAACCCTGCGCGGACTGCCCGCCAGCAACACGCTGGTGCTGATCAATGGCCGGCGGATTGTGAGCAACGGCTTTGGCGGTGAGACCGCCGACCTGAACACCATCCCCCTCTCTGCCGTGGACCGGATTGAAATCCTGAAAGATGGCGCCTCCGCTGTTTATGGCTCAGACGCCATCGCCGGCGTAGTCAATATCATCCTGCGCCGCGACTTCGAGGGCCTGTCGCTCAACACCTATTACGGCGCCGCCGAGCAGGGCGACCAGGAGACCACATCGAACCACCTGACCTGGGGCCAGGCATTCGAGAACGGCCACCTGATGTTCAGCCTCGCCCATTACCAGCAGGGCGAACTGAAAAGCCGTGATCGTATACTGTCCGCCACTGCGGACAACCGTGACCGGGGCGGCACAGACTTGCGCTCGGCAGCCTCGCCCAACGGTTTTATCGGCCTCGCTGGTGGGAATATCGTCACCACCACCAGTGATGGTGAATATCGCCAGTGGACCCAGGAAGATCGCTACGATTACAGTGAGTTCACCACCGCAGTAGTGCCATCTGAGCGCTGGTCCGCTTATACCGCAGGGGAGCTGGTCCTGCAGGACAACAGCACCCTGTTCGCCGAAATCATGGGCGTACAGACCCAGGCCGAAACGGTTTTTGCCCCGACGCCCGTTTTCACCCGCTTCGATAATGGCGACCTGGAAATCAGCGCCGACAATATTTACAACCCGTTCGGTGAGCCTCTTACCGATGTGCGCAAACGGGTACTGGAGCTGGGCCCGCGCGAGCAGGAGAACCGCACCGACACCTGGCGGGCGAACACCGGCCTCAAGGGCTCCTGGGACAGCTGGCAGTGGGAACTGGCCGTAGGGCTTCACTACACCAGGGCCGAGGAATCCCTCAGCAACCTGATTGACCCCCAGCGCCTGTCCGCCGGACTCAAGGGGGCGAGCTGCACTGACAACCAGGATTGTGTTCCGGTCAACCTCCTGGGCCCCAGCGGCAGCATCGACGGCAGCCAACTGGACTTCATCCGCGCGCAAAGCCGCGTTACCGGTGAAACCGAAATGATGTCGCTGACTTACATCACCGACGGCATCCTCGCCAGTTACAACCAGGGCGACATCCCTGCCGCCGCGGGTATAGAACTTCGCAGCGAAGCCATTGATTTCCGCTCCAGCGATGCCGGCGGGCTGTCAAAAATTGGCGGCATCGCCGCCGGTGCCGCCGAGGGCAGCCGCTTGGTGGCCGAGGCATTTACCGAAATATCGGTTCCGCTGCTGCACGAGCAACTCTGGTTTGATGCTGCCCTGCGGGTATCTGATTACAACGATTTTGGCAGCACTGCCAACCCTAAAATGGCGCTGCGCTGGAAGGCCATTCCATCCCTGATGATCCGCGGCACCTATGCCACCGGTTTTCGCGCGCCCAATCTTGTGGATATGAACCAGACCGGTTACCAGAGCCAGGAGTTCCTTTTCGATCCCTGCAGCCGGGCGGACGCAGACACCCTGCCCGGCTGTACCGGCGTGTCTGACAGTTCGCGCATCCAGTTCCTGACCGAGTTCGGCGGCAACAGTGAGCTGCAGCCTGAGACCTCCGACAACCGCACCATCGGTATCGTCTGGACACCGGAAGTCGTGGAGGGCTTCGCTGCGACACTCGACCTGTTCGACATCCGCCAGAATGATGTTATCGATACCAGCCCGCAGTACCTGATCGACCAGAACGCCAATCGGGGCCTGTTCACGAACCGGGTGCTGCGCGACGCGCAGGGGGATATCACCAAGATCATCGCCACCCGCCTCAATATCGGGGCGCGCGAGGTCCGCGGACTCGACCTGGCCCTGCGTTATGAAAAGTCCTCCGAGAAACTCGGCCAGTTGCGCTGGTCATTCAACGCCAGCCACCTGCAACGGTACCTGAACCAGGCCGCCCCCGGGGCGGAAACCGAGGACCTCACCGGGACTTTCGTGGATCCCGCCAGCGGTGGCGCCGGCTCCCTTCCAGAATGGAAAGCCAACACCGGCATCTACTGGAAACGCAAGCGCTGGGAAGGCGGCTATACCATCCATTACGTGGATGCGCTGGAGGAAACCTTTACCCGCGGTACCACTGCTGTAACGCGAAAGATCGACAGCTGGACCAGCCACGACATGCAGGTGGCCTATGCGGTGCCGCGCGGTTTCCGCGTGGCGCTGGGAATTGACAACCTTTTCGACCGCGCCCCGCCTTTTGCCGCCACCGCCTTCAACGATAATCACGACGGTCGCACCTACGACCTGAGCGGTCGTTACTGGTATACCACCCTCTCCTACAGCCTGTAATGGCACCCAACCGGGTCATCCTCAAATGATGAACCTGCGGCCTTAAATCCTGCCTGTGGCATTTTATTTATCGATCTGCCGCGCCTTCGGCGTACGAATGTTCGAAGCAAACTTTCCATGTAGAAAAAATGTTCTAGTGTTTTAGCAAGCCTCTGTTGATAGAAGTTTGCAGTTGTCATGGAGGGCACTGCCGAATTCGGCGTTTAGAACCGGTATCAGGAGAGGTATACCATGGACAGATCCCGTCTATCCCGGGCAATCAAGGGCGCAATCGCAGCCACCGCCGTATCTACAAGCTTTTTTGCCACTTTGTCGTTTGCTCAGGAAGTGGAGGAAGTTGTCGTTACCGGTACACGCATCCAGCGTGCCACCGATGCCACCAGCGCCACCCCAATCAGCGTTTTCGACGCCGCGGCACTGGAAGCATCCGGCCAGACAACGCTGGAGGATTTCCTGCAGGAAGTTCCATCAATGACCGGCGGCCAGCTGGGCTCCTCGGTCAACAACGGCAACCCCGGCCTCGCCACTGTTTCATTGCGCGGCCTGGGCTCTTCCCGGACACTAATCCTGCTGAACGGTCGGCGCCTCAGCTCATCCGGCCCCTCCACCGGCGTGGTGGACCTGAATACCATCCCCACCACTGCGATCGAACGCGTGGAAATCCTGCGGGATGGTGCGTCCACCATCTACGGTTCTGACGCCATCGCCGGCGTGGTCAACATCATCACCAAAAAGAATTTCGAGGGCGCAGAAGCGTTTTTTGATGCGGGCACCTCCCAGGAAAACGATGGCCAGGAATACCTTGCCGCCTGGACGTTTGGCGCGGCCTCGGAAGACGGCGATGGCAACGTAATGCTGAACATCCAGTACACGCGGCGCCATGATATTTTCCAGGGCGACCGCAAGTTCTCCGATTGCCCGCTGTTTGAGAGCGGCGGCTCAGTGCTTTGCGGTGGCAGCAGCTATACCGTGCCCCCCCGGTTCTTCAGTGAGAGCTTCCCCGGCGGCCCCATCCTCGATGCCAATACCGGACAGATCCGGCCCTTTAACCCGGCCGGGGACGCGTTCAACTACGCGGAAGTCAGTTACCTGATTACCCCGCAGGAAGTGGTTACCTTCTACGGTTTCGGTGACAAGGAACTGTGGGACTGGGAAAACTTCACAACGTTTGGCACCTTCGGCGAGCTCCTCTATGCGAACCGGCAATCTGACCAGCTACTGGCCCCGGAAGGCACCTTCTTCCAGCCCACGGCGCCGGCCACCAACCCCGGCAACCCAACCGGAGAGGACGCCATCATCCTCCGCCGGCTGGTGGAAACCGGCGGACGCTCTTTCAACCAGGACCTGAGCATGTGGAGGGGCGTGGTTGGTTTCGACGGCGAAATCTGCAATGAGTGGACCTGGGATATTTCCTACAACTACGCCCGCTGGGTCGACTCGCAGATCGATCGCGGCCGCTCTAACCCGGGACGCTTTACCACCCTTCTGGATCCGGCCCTCTGTGCGGCCGACGAGGACTGCGCTGCGGCGGTGGACGAAGCCGGGGTAACCGCCTGGGACCCCTTCCGGCCGGGCACCTTTACCCAACCGCTGCAGGACTACGCACTGGTGGTCAATTCGCCGGTGGAAAAAGCCACCCTCAACAGCCTGCAGGCCAACCTGGTCGGCGACTTCTATGACTGGTCGATCCCCTGGGCCAGCGAGGCCCCCGCCTGGGCCGTGGGCTATGAGCGGCGCCGGGAGCGCACCGAAGTCACCGTCGACGGCGCCGCGTCACTGGGACAGATCTACTTTGTCAGTGGTGTGGACTGGGGCGGCGCATATGACGTGGATGAATTCTACGGTGAGGTGCGCCTGCCCATTATGGACGGCCGTGACTGGGTAGACCTGCTGGCGGCCGAACTGTCGTTCCGCTACTCCGATTATGACACCATCGGCAGCGACACCACCTGGGCCGGTGTACTCGAATATGCGCCCATAGAGCAGCTCCGCTTCCGCGGCACCTATGCCGAGGGCTTCCGCGCGCCGGGCCTAGATGACCTGTTCCTCCCTCCGACGCAGTCGGCAGAAACCTATACCGACCCCTGTGTGAACTGGGGCGGCAGCAATAACGCCAACGTGCGGGCGAACTGCGCCGCCGATGGTTTGCCCCCCACTTTCGAGCTGGGCAACTCCCAGGCAACCGGTCTCTTTGGTGGTAATGAGGACCTGAAAGCGGAGGAATCTGAGAGCTGGACCCTGGGTATCGTATGGACGCCGACCTTCGTCGAGGATCTGAGTTTCTCCGTCGACTACTTCGATATCTCGGTGGACAACGCTATCGGCACGTTCAACACCAATACCATCGTCAGCAACTGCTACACCAGCCCGAACTTCAGCTCGCCCTCCTGTGACCTGATCACCGGCGCCGGTGCCGTGGGCCTGTCCTCGCTACCCACCAGCCCCCGTCGCGACCAGAGCGGCACCATTGCCGGCCAGCTGTTGAATGCCCAGAACATCTCGACCTTCGAGACCTCGGGCGTCGATTTGGGTGCTGAGTACAGCCAGGACCTGGGCCCGGGTGTCTTTACCTTTACCGGTAATGCCACCTGGCTGGACGAGTGGAAGTTCCAGGCCAGTGAGTTTGAGCCGGAGGTAGACCTGGCGGGTTACTACGGGGTTGACCCGGTCACCACCCGGATCGCAGCCTTCCCGGAATGGAAGTTGTACACCAGCTTCGGTTACGAGTATGACTGTTGGTCCACCAATGTGATCGTACGCATGGAAGGTGCGGTCGATGATATCGACCCGCGGGACGTTGACCTGGCCACCCGGGTGGACGAAACCTGGTATACCGACTTCAACTTCCGTTACTTCCGCTGGGAGAACGTGACCCTGTCCGGCGGTATCCGCAATGTCTGGAACCAGCAGCCGCCCTATGTCACCAACTACGATGACATGAACACGCTGCCGCTCAACTACGACACCGTGGGCCGCTTCTTCTATGGCCGGGTAGCATTCTCCTTCTGACATGCCCCTCCTGCCCCGCCCAAAAGGGCGGGGCAGCCTTCCTTCGCCACAACCCCCCTTACCTGTCCTAACGATATCTACGATCATAATTTGATCATTGTGTCTATTTGTTGTTCGCGACCCTACGTCCCCAAGCTGTCATTAAGCTTTTTCGGGAAAAAAATGAATTTTTTTTGAGGGGTCTGGCGTATGGATCGTCTTAATCAACGTTGGGAGAGAGGTGGCCACTTGGGGGTAGCCACTTCTACAAATCGCCTTCACAGGCAGAAGTACACATAAATCCAACGATTTAAGAGAGGATGTACAATGAAAAAGAACCTCCTGTCCGCCGCTGTGAAAGGGGCCATTGGCCTGACCGCAGCCGCAGTTATGGTTCCTGTAATGCCCGCCTTTGCCCAGAGTGGCGACGCCGCCCTGGTAGAAGAGGTTGTAGTAACTGGCTCACGCATCAAGCGCACAAATTTTGACCAGTCCGCCCAGGTTGTCAGCATGGATCGCACTGACATCGAGGCCACTGGCAGCCTGATGATTTCCGATACCCTGCGCGCAACTCCGCTGAACTCCCTGGGTTCTTTCAACGAGCGCTCCGGTAGCTCCGCACAGTCCAACGCTACCGTTGACCTGCGCGGCCTGGGTTCCCAGCGCAGCCTGGTAATGATCAACGGCCGCCGCATGCCGGGTTCCCCGAACCTGGGCGCTGCTTCCGTTAACCTGAACATGATTCCGATGACCGCCGTTGAGCGCATCGATATCCTGGCCGACGGCGCCTCCGCTGTATACGGTTCCGACGCCGTTGCCGGCGTTGTCAACATGGTAATGCGTGAAAACTTCGAAGGCCTGGAATTCACCACCCGCCGCGGTGAGCGTTCCAATGATGACGGCATCGAGGAATCCTTCGGCTTTATCTCCGGCATCACCAGCGATCGCGGTAACGTGACTTTCGCTGCCGAGTACAACCGTCGTGACCCGATCTTCGACGCCGACCGCGAGTACACCGCTGCCTGGATCCGCGACAATGGCGACGGCCGCCTGGACGCCTACCTGGATACCGATGGCTACTCCTACTACGGCAAGACCATCGAGATCTACGATCCGAACACCGAGTACTACGACATCCAGGCTGCGACCAGCTGCTCCAGCGACTCCACTTTCATGGAGACCGGTGCGGCCGCCTTCGGTGAAGCTGACGGCACCCTGTGTACCTACCCGTACGCCAACATCTCCGCCAACAAGGCCGAGCTGAGCCGCGTCAACACCTTCCTGAGCGCCAACTACGATATTTCCGAGAACGTTGAGTTCTTCTCCAATATCCTGTTCTCCAAGGTAGATTCCTTCGGCCGCTACGCGCCGCCGGCTGCCCCGTGGAACGACATGCCGGCTGACTACGCCGACGTACCGTTTGACGTCGACAGCCTGCTGGCCGACGGCTCAATCACCGAAGACTACGAAGTGAACGGTTACTACCGCTGGACCAACATCGGCCCGCGCGACAACTACGTGACCGACACCCAGTACGACTTCACTGCCGGCTTCCGTGGCGACCTGCCCAACGGCATGAGCTACGAGACCTACGCACAGAAAGGCCGCTACGAGTCCAAGGAAAATGGTAAGTACTACCTGTCTTACCCGGGCCTGGACTACGTCCTGAACAACGGCATCGACCCGTTCTCCCCGGAAGGTGCGGCCGCCATGAAGGCCACCACCTCCCAGGACAACTTCACTGCCCTGTCCAAGGTCTACGGCCACCTGCAGTTTGACGCTGGTGACTGGTTCGGCGCAGGCGAGACCATCGTCCTGAGTGGTGCCGAAGCCTACAAAATCGAGTACGCCAACCAGTACGACGCCGCCTCCGAGGCCGGCCTGGTGGGCGGTAGCTCCGGCAACTCCGCTGCCGGTGAGCGTGACGTAGCCGCGGTATTCGCCGAGGCCATCATCCCGGTTACCGACCAGATCGAGATGAACGCTGCCGTTCGTTACGATGACTACAGCGACTTCGGTTCCAATGTGGCGCCGTCACTGTCCGCCACCTACAACGTCACCGACACCCTGAGCCTGCGTGCCCGCGCCGGTAAAGGCTTCCGCGCACCGGCCCTGGACGAGCTGTACGGCCCGTCTGCCTTCTCTGCGGAAGACGCTACCGATCCGCGTAGCGGCCTGTCCCGTCAGTGGGACACCTACTACTCCACCAACGAAGAACTGGATGCGGAAACCTCCACTTCCCTGTCCTTCGGCGGCAACTGGGAGTTCGTAAGCGGCTGGAACCTGGACGTTGGCTTCTGGAACGTGGAAGTGGAAGACGTGATCATCCAGCCTTCCGCCCAGAGCATCTTCTACGCCCTGGCCTCCGGTGTAACCCTGGATCCGTCCACCGGCATCTACACCACTGGTACTGGCGCGCAGACCGAGTTCTTCTCCCAGACCACCAACGCGGGCATCCTGGATGTTACCGGTGTGGACGTGAAGGTCGACGGTGGCTTTGACACCGAATTCGGCATGATCACCCTGGGCGGCCTGGTGAGCCACCAGATCTCTTACGAGAGCGACGCCTACTACCAGGGCCCGGTACAGGACGTATCCACCTTCAACCTGTACCCGAACCTGCGCGGCCAGTTCATGCTGGGCTGGAGCATGGGTATGCACGCTGTTGACCTGACCATGGACTACATCGCGGCCCACGACGAGTTCACTGACGTGACCGACGCTGGCACCCTGGTCAAGAGCGGCGAGGACCTGGACGACTGGACTACCCTGAACCTGTCCTACCGTCTGGACACCGAGTCTCTCGGCTCCATCAAGGTTGGCGCACGTAACCTGACCAACGAAGATCCGGTACTGGATAAAGATGGCAAGTACGCGCGTGACCACTACAACCTGTATGATGGCACCGGTCGCATGGTTTACGCCGAGTACACCATGAGCTTCTAAGAAGCGACAAAATTCTTGAGGTAACTCGAGAAAAGGAAAGGGCCAACTCTGTTGGCCCTTTTTTTTGGTTAAGAGGTAATCAATGGCTGATCAATGGGATCAATTCTGGCGCCAGGGCTTTATCACCACATTTGGTGGCGCCATGGAAAGCAACTATATCGGTGAGCTGCGCCAGCTGTGGGAATCGCTGTTTGCGACCATGAAGCCGGGCAGCCAGGTACTGGATCTCGCCACAGGCAATGGAGCACTGGCATGCATCGCGGTGGAGACATTCCGGGATAGGGGCATCGATGCCCGAGTGGTCGCTGCCGACAAGGCCGTGATCCCCGCACAGATCAGCGCGCCCAGGCCGATCCTGGCCCTGCGCGAGTGCGTTTCCTTTCACAGCAATATGCCCTGCGAACAACTGGCATTCGCCGACGCCAGCTTTGACCTGGTGACCTCCCAGTACGGTATCGAATACAGCGACTGGCAGTACTCCCTGCCCGAGGTGTACCGAGTATTGAAACCTGGCATGAGTGCTCACTTCGTCTGCCATACGACAGATTCCTCACTACTAGAAAACTCCAGGCGTGAAATTGGCATCTACAAGTCTGCGCTTCAGCAGTACCAGATTTTCGACGCGGCCATGGAATTCTGTAAAAAGTTTTCGCACAGTGCCCCCAAACAAGCGGCTGACCGATCACAAGAGCTGAACCGGGTCATCAACGGGTTTCGGGAGGTCCATGGCGGTGACGAGCTCGGCAGTATTCTGATTGCTGATATTTCAAACCACCTGAGACAACTGAAAACCGCACCCGCGCAAAAGATCACCGACGAGCTTGGAGCCAGGAAAAGTGAATATAATTCAGCATTGCGACGGCTCATGGACATGGAGTCGGCGGCCCTGGCTGAAACGGATTTCGATATCATAAAAGACCTCGCCTACAACGCCGGCTTTTCCTCGTTTGAAGAACAGCAAATTTTCCAACAGGGAAAAAAGCTCGGAACCCACCTGCACCTCACCCGCTAAGGCTTCGACAGGGAGGATACAGATTGCGCCCCGACGAAAAACCGGTACCGGCGAATCCGCGGCACAAAATCTTAAATGACACAAAATAATTTATCGGCGCGAAAGACAGGAAAGGGATGATATATACCCACTTTCTGGCAGCCAAAAAAGAAGGCAACCCCGCCCCTTAACAGTCACCACTCATGCTGACGGGTGGCTGTACCCATACCGGCGCAAACCGAATAGTAATTCGGTAAAAATCAGGATGGCGTAAAAAACTTCTTTCTGTCATTTCGATTCACTCAATCCTGACACTGCAAACTCCCCCACCTGCCAGAAAATACCGGTCAATTATTTTTAACCTGTCGTTAATGCATATTTAACAGCACTTTACAGTCAATTCTCTTTGAGGCTACGTAATTCCTGCACGTCATACTCTTGTTGGGAGGGAAGCGGCCGCTTGGGGGTAGCCGCTTCTGCATCGCCATTTCTGGCAAAACACCAATAAATCCAACGATCAAGAGAGGATTTACAATGAAAAAGAACCTCCTGTCCGTCGCTGTAAAGGGAGCCATTGGCTTCACTGCAGCCGCAGTCATGGTTCCCGCGATGCCTGCCTTTGCGCAGGAAGACGCAACTGTCGTAGAAGAAGTTGTCGTCACCGGTTCGCGGATCAAGCGCTCGGATCTCGAGTCCGTAACGCCGCTGACTTCCATCGGCGCCGAGGAATTCAAGATCTCCGGTAACCTGAACGTAGAGCAGAAGCTCGCTGAACTGCCGCAGACCCTGCCCAGCTTCGGTCCCAGCTCCAACAACCCGGGTGACGGTACTGCCCGTGTCGACCTGCGCGGTCTCGGTTCCTACCGCACTGTAGTGCTGGTTAACGGTCGCCGTTATATCCCCGCCACCCAGACCGGTGTGGTCGACCTGAACACCATCCCGGGCACGCTGATCAAAAGTGTTGACGTGGTGACCGGTGGTGCTTCCGCCGTATACGGTTCTGACGCCCTGGCCGGTGTTGTTAACTTCCAGATGGTTGACGACTTTGAAGGCGTACAGATCACCTCCCTGCACGACGTCACCGCTGATGGCGATGGCGCCAAGAACAACATCGACCTGACCATGGGCGGCAACTTTGCCGACGGTCGTGGTAATGCCACCGTTTACGCTTCCTGGTCTGAGCGTGAAGCTGTTTTCCAGGGCGACCGCGACTTTACCAATGTTGCGCTTGGTGAGAGCGACACTGACGGTGACGGCTTTGCCGACACCCTGGTACCAGGCGGTTCTTCCGGCATCCCCGGAACCCTGGTATTCGATACCGGCACGACCTTTAATGCCGACGGCACTTCCCGTGGCTTCCAGGACCCGGCTGATCGCTTTAACTATGCGCCGGACAACTACCTGCAGCTGCCGCAGGAACGTTTCCTGATCTCCTCATTTGCGCACTATGATGTGAGCGACAATGTCACCGCCTACGGTGAGATGGCATTCTCACACAACGAAGTGCCGCAGGAACTGGCCCCGACCCCGGCGTTCACCACCATTTCCGTCAACCCGAACACCCCGTTCTTCGACGCTGCTTACCAGCAGACCCTGCAGCAGATGAACATCGATGCGGGCCTGGACCCCAACGATCCGGTTGACCTGTTCATCGGTCGCCGCATGGTTGAGAATGGTTCTCGCCAGTCCCTGGATACCCGCGATGCCTTCCGCATACTGGCCGGCTTCCGTGGCGACATCAACGAAGACTGGTCATTCGACACGTACTACAGCCTCAGCAACCTGGAAAACACCAACCTGCTGAACAACGACGTGGCTGCCTCCCGTTTCCGTCAGGCGCTGCTGGTGAACGATGCCGGCAATGCGTGTCAGGATACTTCCGGCGGGTGTGTACCCCTGAACATCTGGGGGCCGGGTAATATTTCCCAGGAAGCCATCGACTTCATCAACGTCGGCGCTTCCAACGTCACCAGCATCACCCAGGAAGTAATGTCCGCGAGCCTGTCAGGCACCCTGGCCACCATCCCGACTGCCGACGAGCCCGTCGCTGTTGTGTTCGGCCTGGAGCACCGTGATGATGAGTCCACTTATCGTCCGGACTCCTTCCTGTCCTCCGGTGACGTACTGGGCTTTAACGCCGGTAAGGCAACCGTTGGTGGCTACAGCGCTTCCGAGGTGTTCTCTGAAATTAACGTACCGCTGCTGGCCGGCCAGCCTGGTGTAGAGAGCCTGAACCTGTGGGGTGCATTCCGTTACTCCGATTACTCCAATATCGGTGCTGTGGATTCCTTCGCAACCGCGCTGAACTATGCTCCGATCGAGATGGTCAAGTTCCGTGCCGGCTTCCAGCAGGCTGTACGTGCGCCGAACGTATCCGAGCTGTTCCTGGGCCAGTCCAACGGCTTCCCGCCGGCTGACGACCCCTGTGCCGCAGGCAATGTGACTCCGGCAACTGACACCAGCCTGTGTAGCGCCACTGGTGCTTCTGCCGGCTCCTTCAACCAGGCCAACAGCCAGATCGAGGGTGTTTTCGGTGGTAACCCGGACCTGCAGGAAGAAACCTCTAACACCGTTACCTTCGGTGCTGTTATCCAGCCGATGGACGGCCTCGACGTCGCTATCGACTACTACGATATCGAGATCGAAGACGCCATTGACGTACTGGGCGGTGGTGTAAGCAACGTTCTGGACCTGTGCTACAACGTTGTAAAGGACATCAACTCCCCGTTCTGTCAGGCGATCAGCCGCCGCGGCGACGGTAACGTCGACGTTGTTAACGTACTGAACGAAAACATCGGTAAGATCGAAACCCGCGGTGTTGACTTCAACGTGAACTACGGCACTGACCTGGCCTTCGGTATCGACGGTGGTTCCTACCTCACCGTAGCGTTCAACAGCACCTACCTGATGGACTTTGACGTAACCCCGATCGCAGAGCTGGAAGACCGCGTAGATAACTGCGCCGGCTACTTCGGCACCATCTGCGGCTCACCGCGTCAGGACTTCAACTGGAACAGCCGCATTACCTGGTCCAGCGGCCCGCTGACCCTGTCTGCCCTGGTTCGCTACATCGGCGCAACTGACGACGACACCCTGCAGGCCATCGAGGGACCGCGCACTGTTGCCGTGACCAACGGCAACATTGACGACCTGATGGACGCAGGCTCTGCCTTCAACAACATCGCTGTTGGCGACGTCGTTACCAACCCGTTCGATGCACGCAACCAGCTGGTAGTGGAGTCCCTGGACGAGCAGTACTACCTCGACCTCACTGTCGGCTATGCATTCAACGAGAACCTGGACTTGAACCTCGGCATCAAGAATGCCCTGGACACCGAGCCCAATGCTCTCGGCGATGCCCAGGAACAGGCGAATACCTTCCCGTCGACTTACGACATGATGGGACCTCGCTACTTCCTGAGCGCCAGCTACAAGTTTGACTAAGTCAGGCTTGTAAGCTCTAGAGGTAAGGAAACGGCGGGCTTTGCCCGCCGTTTCTCTTTTACGCCCCATATGGTATTGATGTACGCCATGAAGACGATCAAAGCCAATCCCCAGACCCTCGGCCAGCTCTACCAGCTGATCAACAGCAACCAGGCCGCACGCGCCCTGCCCCTCCTGGACCAGCTGGCGATACGGAACCCGCGTGATACCAACGTCCTGCACCTGACAGCCCTGGCACATGCGGCAATGGCAGATCACCAACGGGCCATTGCGAGCTTTGAGCGAGCCCTGGAGATTGATTTTCGCCAACCTGAAGTGCACAACAACTTTGCCAACTTCCTGAAAAGTACCGGGGATATAGCGATGGCCCGGCAGCATTACCAGCATGCCACCGAATCAGCCCCGCGCTTTGAGGACGGCTGGCGCAATCTCGCTGTTCTCGAGTACGAACAGGGCAACCTCGAGGATGCCCAGCGGCTCGCCCGTAAAGCCGATGAACTGGCGCCAAAGCGACCGGCCACCCTGACACTACTGGGTAATATCGAGCGCAAACGTGAACACCACGACGCGGCACTGGGTTACTTTGACAGCGCCCTGTCAGTGAAGCCGGAACACCTGACCGCGCTATACGGCAAGGCCCAGGTCTATTCAGCACTCGAACAGGGTGAACGCGCCCTGCCGCTACTGGAAAAGGCTCTGCAGCTACAACCACGCTCCCCGGAGATTCGGTACAGCCGGGCAATGGCTCTGCTCAGCCAGAACCAATACTCCCGGGCAGAGGAAGCACTGTCCGAGCTTCTCACCGACACCCCCCTGTACCTGGATGCACACCGCACCCTGAACGAAATTTTCTGGCAACAGGGCAAGCACTCGGAATTTGGCCAGAGCTACCGAAAAATTCCCACTCAACTGCGGTCGGATATCCGCGTCGCCATGGCGCAGGTTGAGGACCTCCTGGCAGCTGGACGAGTGGAAGAAGCGGAGCAACAGCTGGAGGCCGGCTGGAAAAGCTCTGATGACCCACGCATCGTTTTCCTGCGCGGGCGCATCACCGAGGCACAGGGTAACAGCAGTGACGCCTTGCCGTTTTTCGAACGCGCTTATACGGGCTTTCCGGAAATCAGCGTCGCCAAACAGTTTTTTATTTCTCTCATACGCGCCTGCCAGTTTGAGCGGGCCGAATCAGAAATCGGCCGCTACCTGCAGCAGTCGCCCGACGATCAACTGCTATGGGCCCTGCGCGGCACCTGCTGGAAGATGCTCGGCGACGATCGTTACCGTTGGCTGACCCGGGATAATGCCTTCATCCAGCCCTTCGAAATCCCAACACCCAGGGGGTTTAGCAGCCGTACCGAGTTTCTTGCCCAACTGCGAGAAACCCTGCTAAGCATGCACAATTTGCGGGCACAACCGCTGAACCAGTCAGTGCGCGCTGGCATCCAGACACCTGGTCGCCTGCTGCACAAACACGACCCGGTGATCCAGGCTCTTCGAAACAGCCTTACCGAAGTGGTCAGTAGCTATATTGCGGGAATGCCCGCAGAGGACGACCACCCGCTAATGCGGCGCAGATCATCGCAATTCCGGTTCTCGGGCTCATGGTCAGTGCTCCTCAGGGGCAGCGGCCACCATGTCAGCCATGTGCATCCGCAGGGCTGGATCAGTTCGGCCTTTTACGTCAGCGTGCCGTCCGCTTCCGAAAATAGAGGCAGCGCCCTCCAGGGAGGGGATATTGTCTTCGGGCAGTCTCCTTACGAACTTGGTGATGCCGACATGGTTGAGGAGCGAATCACTCCGGAAGCGGGTATGCTGGTGCTCTTCCCATCTTTCACCTGGCACGGCACTGTGCCACTGCCAGCAACGGAAAAGGGGGAACGGCTTACGGCGCCCTTCGACGCTGTTCCCGCCTGAATGCAGCGGCATCCGTTGCTCCATCGCGGCCCGGCAGAGTAGCTCCATTCGTTTTATCGGGCACTGGGGCTACCGCGCCTTAGCCACCCGGTGATAGAGAAGCGGCTGCCCCCGGCAAATGGTGTCACATAGGAGACTGAATGCTTACGTGGCACCCGGAAAACGTTGATGGCATTGAAAGCCGGTACCAGGCTGTGTGCAACAGAGTCATCCTCATTGAAGATATGGAAAATCCCACCCCAGTCCGACTGCCAGTTCCTGGTCAGGTTAATCACGTAGGCCGCCACGCGATTCTTGCCCTGTACATTGTCATCATGTTCGCGGAGGAAGTGGCCCCGCTCATAGCTGGTGGCCTGGACATCGGCAAAGCTGATCGAATCATCCCCCACCAGCCGGCGCATGGAGCCCAGGAAGGCACTGCTGTTCACCAGCTCATAAATACTGTTCAGTGCGTTACCCGGTAATAAGTTTTGTGTATAGATATCGTATACGGGGATCGTCTTGTAGAAATACTGGAAACCCACCTCAGCCTGGGCCCAGACGACCTCCGAAAGCGTCTCCTTCTGCTGTGACGTCCAACCGGCGTAGTCGCGGTAACTGAGGTCCACATGCTCCCCACCCTTGTTGAAGGCCAGGTTCCATTCGGGCTGGTCGGCCAGCAGTCTGTACAGGGCTTCAGCGGATGATCCCTGTAGGAAATCCGGCACCTGTACAACACCCTCGGTGGCAAATGCAGACCGGTATGGCTCAATGTCCAGGGATGTTGAGATGTGATACATTGCTAGGCCCCGTATGAAAATAATTACCGGGATCAAAAACCAGAAAAAACCTTTCCCGGAAACGGATCTGTCCGGCGAAACAGTAGCTGAAAACGTCGTCCATTGTAGCAGAGAAGCCCTAACGGCATGAATCAACCCGACCCGTTTACCATCGCCAGCCAGGCTGTCCACAACGGTGAACCGAGCCGGGCCTGTAAGATCCTCGAGTCAGGCATCAACCACGGCCAGGTCCCGGCGGAGCGCATGGTTCAGGCACGGCAGATGTTGGCGGAACTCTATATTGAGCAGCGGCAGTTCGGCGCAGCCAGGCAACAGCTCCAGGCATTGGACAAGCTGGTCCCGGGCCACTTGCCGGGCCGGATACTGGCAGCCCATATCGCACGACTCGAGGGCCATGCCAGCGAGGCGAACCGCCTGCTAACATCGCTCGCCACCGCTGCGGAGGCCAGCCAGGCCCAGCTCAGGTTCATCGCCGCGGAATTTGTAGCCCTTGGCGCCTATCAGCAGGTGATACAAACCCTGCTGCGGGTGGAGCCGATGGATGCACAGAGCTTTTATCACCTTGGCCTGTCCCACTTCAGGCTCGGGAACATTGGCAAGGCTCTGCCAATTTACCGCCGGCTATTCGCCAGCATTCCGGACAACCCCACCATTGCCCGGGAGTTGTCCCTTGTCGCGGCTGCTTTCCGCGAGTACAGCACGGCTGTTGAGGCATTTACCCGCTATATGAAACTGATCGAGCCCGATGCCAGCGATTTTGTAAAGTTCGCAGACCTGCAATTGATGAATCACAATGTGACAGCCAGCCGTGAACTGCTCGATGAGGCAATCGCCCTGGGTGAGGACTCTGCGGACAGCCGGCTACTGGAAGCGAAGATTGCAAGACTGAGCGCAGATTATGGCGCCGCACTGGAACGGGCAAAGGCTGCCATTGAGCTGGACCCGGCCTCGGGTACTGCCTGGAGCATCATCGCCGAGCTTAGCGACAGAGCCAGTGTTGACAGTGCCCTGACCAATAGACTTTCCGGTGCCATCACCGGTACCGGAATGACGCCCCACGACCTCGAGCTGGCGCAGTTCGCACTGGCCGAGCTCCAGGCCAAAAGCGGCGATTTCGAAGCCGCCTACGGCCAGATCCAATGCGCTAATAACACCAAGGAAAAGTTATTGCGGGATACCGGCATGACCTATAGCCGGGAGTCCACCGAGGCTCTGTTAGGAATCGCCCGGCGGAGCTTTTCCGGGACACGGGTCCCGAAAGTGTCAAGCAGTCAATGCAGCCCCATTTTCATTGTTGGCATGCCGCGCTCCGGCACAACGGTCATCCACCGATTGCTTGACGCCTGCGGTGAACTACAGTGTCTTGGCGAAAGCGAGGCCCTGCCCTTCGTGTATGCACAACTGCAGCAACGGCTGGGCCAAACTCCGGAAGCGCTGGCTCCAGAGCTGGGTGAGGCGGACTGGGACCAACTGGCTTCGAATTACCTGCAACGGGCGGGTGCGGGCGACAGGGACGTGGTCGACAAGATGCCCCATAACTTCCTGTATGTGGGTATGATCCTGTCGATGTTTCCCCGCGCACGCATCGTGCAGTTACGGCGAAACCCCTTCGACGTCTGCATGTCTATCCTGGCCAAACCATTCCCGGAGGGCCACAGCTATGCCTGCAATGTCCGTGACCTTGCCCACTTTTACCATCACTCACAAAAATTAATGGACTTCTGGTCGCAGACCTTTCCGCAGCAGGTATACGACCTGGACTTTGATCGCTTCCTGGAACACCCCGAAAATTTCGCGCGAAGTCTTTTCGGGTTTCTAGGGTATGCGTGGGATAACGATTACCTTCAGGCCAGGCCAGCTTCATCCCAGGCTTTCACTTTCAGTGAGCTACAGGTCCGCAAGCCAATCAGTAAGTCCGGGACCAGCAAGTGGCAGCCATACCGGGAGGTTGCCAGTGACCTGGTGCAGGCACTGGAAGACGAGTCCGTCAATTCCAGCGGCGGAAACCAGTAACAGGTAAGAGGGGACAACTGAAAAAATGGCCTATCAGCTCAATACAAACCTGGACACCGGGCACTGGGCGGCAGAATACCGCCACGACCTGCGCTGTCGCGTGAAAGACTTACTGGCCCCTTCTGCAGCAGCTGACATTGCGCAGTCACTCACCCATCATGCCAGGTTTCGCCAGGCCCACATCGCCAACGGGGAATACCGTGAAATTTCCCGGGAGGAGTTTTCCGCACTTCCTCCAGCTGCGCGACAACAGCTGGTGCGGGAAGTGTATGACATGGCTAGCCGTGGCGTGGGCTTCTGGTATGGACGCCAGGGGCTCGACAGTAATACTGCTGCACCCCTGGACAAGCTTGTCTCCTGGCTAAACAGCGAGCCCCTACTGGAGCAGGTGCGGGAAATAACCGGCATCCAGGAACTGGCCTCCACCTCCGCACAAGCGACGTCTTTTTCTCCCGGTGATTTCCTCACCCGGCACCGGGATGACGTCACCAGCGAGGGCCGACGGGTGGCATTCGTCCTGAACCTGACTGAGCACTGGCATCCTGACTGGGGCGGCTTGCTACAGTTTTTTGAGGATAGTGGCGCCACGCGGGAGGCATGGTCACCAGAGTTCAACAGCCTGTGCCTGTTTGACGTCAAGCATGTGCACTCCGTAACCACGGTCGCACCATTCGCGCCCAGAGTGCGCCTGGCAATCAGCGGCTGGTTCCATGACCGGAAGCACAACTGAACGCCCGACTGCTACGGACCTGTGAACTTTCGGGGTTAATGCGGCGCGCCTTCAAGGAAGCCACGCCTTCGACCGCACTCTTCTGCGATCCCTGGCGGCGAAGCCCTGCAGAATGGCCAATACTTGTCTACAATGCGCCGCTTCACGAAGTGCCGCGCCTCTTCTGCCAGTCGGGTGCCGGACCATTCAATCGTGCGTAACTCACCCAACTGCACGCAACCATCGATGAAGAGATGTTATGGATACTTTTACCGCTTTCCTGACCCTGCTGTTCGTCATGGACCCCCTGGGGAATATCCCGGTGTTCCTGGCAGCGCTCAAGAACGTACCCCAGCGACGGCAGCTTTACGTGATAATGCGCGAACTCATCTTCGCTCTGATTGTACTGCTGGTATTCCTGTATGGCGGTCGGTTTATCCTCGCCTGGCTCGGTCTCTCCCAGGAGGCAATCCGTATTGCAGGCGCGATCATTCTCTTCCTGATCGCAATTCGCATGGTGTTCCCCATAGAGGGCGGCATCATGGGCGAGCGTCTCGAGGGGGAGCCCTTCTTTGTACCCCTGGCGGTCCCGCTGGTAGCCGGCCCCTCTACAATGGCAATCCTGATGCTGATGACCAACAGTGAAGGCGAACGGCTGATGGGCTGGACACTGGCATTACTCGGGGCCTGGGGTGTATCAGCAGTTATTCTGCTGGCCTCCGCACCACTGGCAAAACTCCTTGGCGGCCGGGGGTTGATTGCAGTGGAGCGGTTGATGGGCATGGTACTGGTTATGCTCGCCGTGCAGTTATTCCTCGATGGGATGAAGCAAAGCCTTGCGTGACCACTGAAAACGCAAACAAACGGCTACTTTGCCCACACATTTCCCAGGGTTGTCGGAAACGGCAACTCTGGCCCACCCGAAAGCTCACTTTTTAGTCGATTCGACAAACCGATTTCTTCCCCGAAAAAACGAATTGAACATCCTAATAAAATAATATTTCCTAGATAAAAATAACAATTGTGTAGATTTTGTAATATACACATCCCTCCGAGAAGTTTATTTTTCAACCTTTCTGGTTAACTTGCAATCAACCCGACCTTGTTCCGCCCCCTTCGCTCTTAGTCAGGTAAGTTCCATTAATCATTTTGATACATTAAAGTCAGCTCGCGCATTTAAGGCACGAACCGCGCAAGGTGCACTTCTTACCTTGTAGCGCAATAAAAGCCGCCTCCGAGCGCGGCGGCAATAACGGCAAGCAGTCCTCACTGTACGGGGTGCCGTTTTGATCAATCGCCTCATGAGGCTGAATCACTATAAATCCAACGATTCAAAAGAGGATTTACAATGAAAAAGAACCTCCTGTCCGTCGCTGTAAAGGGAGCCATCGGCTTCACTGCAGCCGCAGTAATGGTTCCCGTTATGCCCGCCTTTGCCCAGAGTGGAGACGCCACCCTGGTCGAAGAGCTTGTTGTGACTGGCTCGCGCATCAAGCGCACAAACTTTGACCAGTCCGCCCAGGTTGTCAGCATGGACCGCGCCGATATCGAAGCATCCGGCAGCCTGATGATCTCCGACACCCTGCGCGCTACCCCGCTGAACTCCCTGGGTTCTTTCAATGAGCGCTCCGGCAGCTCCGCACAGTCCAACGCTACCGTTGACCTGCGTGGCCTGGGCTCCCAGCGCAGCCTGGTCATGGTCAACGGTCGCCGCCTGCCGGGTTCCCCGAACCTGGGCGCCGCTTCCGTCAACCTGAACATGATCCCGATGACTGCCGTTGAGCGCATCGATATCCTGGCCGATGGCGCCTCCGCGGTATACGGCTCCGACGCTGTTGCCGGCGTGGTCAACCTGGTCATGCGCGAAAACTTCGAGGGCCTGGAGTTTACTGCCCGCCGCGGTGAGCGCTCCAACGACGACGGCATCGAGGAATCCTTTGGCTTCGTTTCCGGTATCACCAGTGATCGCGGTAATGTGACCTTCTCCGCCGAGTACAACCGTCGCGACCCGATCTTCGACGCCGACCGCGACTACACCGCTGCCTGGATCCGCGACAACGGCGACGGCCGCCTCGACTCCTACCTGGACACCGACGGCTATTCCTACTTCGGTAAGTCCATCGAGATCTACGACCCGAACACCGAGTACTACGACATCCAGGCCGCCAACAGCTGCGGTGGTGATGCATTCCTCGAGACCGGTGCGGGCGCGTTCAATGAGCCCGACGGCACCCTGTGCAACTACAACTACGCAGCGGTTTCCGCCAACAAGGCCGAGCTGAGCCGCGTCAATACCTTCCTGAGCGCCAGCTACGATCTTTCCGAGAACGTCGAGTTCTTCTCCAACATCCTGTTCTCCAAGGTTGACTCTTTCGGCCGTTACGCCCCGCCGGCAGCAGCCTGGAACGATATGCCCGCTGATTACAGCGATGTACCGTTCGACGTGGACTCACTGCTGGCCAACGGCGATATCACTGAAGACTACGAAATCACCGGTTACTACCGCTGGACCAACATCGGCCCGCGCGATAACTTCGTGACCGACACCCAGTACGACTTCACCGCCGGCTTCCGCGGCGACCTGCCCAACGGCATGAGCTACGAGACCTATGCCCAGAAAGGCCGCTACGAGTCCAAGGAAAGTGGTCAGTATTACCTGTCCTACCCGGGACTGGATTACGTCCTGGCCAACGATATCGACCCGTTCACCCCGGAAGGTGCCGCCGCTATGCGCGCCACTACTTCCCAGGACAACTTCACCGACCTGTCAAAGGTCTACGGCCACCTGCAGTTTGACGCTGGTGACTGGTTCGGCGCAGGCGAGACCATTGTCCTGAGTGGTGCCGAGGCATACACCATCGAATATGCCAACCAGTACGACGCCGCCTCCGAGGCCGGCCTGGTAGGCGGTAGCTCCGGCAACTCCGCCGCTGGTGAGCGCGACGTGGCCGCGGTATTCGCCGAGGCCATCATCCCGGTTACCGACCAGATCGAGATGAACGCTGCTGTTCGTTACGATGACTACAGCGATTTCGGATCCAACGTCGCGCCGTCCCTGTCCGCCACCTACATGGTGACTGATACCCTGAGCCTGCGCGCCCGCGCCGGTAAAGGCTTCCGCGCCCCGGCCCTGGATGAGCTATACGGCCCGTCTGCGTTCTCCGCGGAAGACGCTACCAATCCCGAAACCGGCCTGTCCCGTCAGTACAACACCTACTACTCCACCAGCGAAGACCTGGACGCGGAAACCTCCACCTCCCTGTCCGTGGGGGGTAACTGGGAATTCGTGGACGGCTGGAACCTGGACGTAGGTTTCTGGAACGTGGAAGTCGAAGACGTGATCATCCAGCCTTCCGCCCAGAGCATCTTCTACGCCCTGGCTTCCGGTGTTGAGCTGGATCCGTCTACCGGTATTTACACCACCGGCACTGGCGCCCAGCGCGAGTTCTTCTCCCAGACCACCAACGCGGGCATCCTGGATGTTACCGGTGTAGACATCAAGGTTGACGGTGGCTTTGACACCGAGTTCGGCCTGATCTCCCTGGGCGGCCTGGTGAGCCACCAGATGTCCTACGAGACCGACGCCTACTACCAGGGCCCGGTACAGGACATTGCAACTTTCAACCTGTACCCGGACCTGCGCGGCCAGTTTATCCTGGGCTGGAGCATGGGCATGCACGCGGTTGACCTGACCGTTGATTACGTAGCGGCTCACGACGAGTTCACCGATGTCACCGACGCCGGTACCCTGGTCAAGAGCGGCGACGACCTGGACGACTGGACTACCCTGAACCTGTCCTATCGCCTGGACACCGAGTCACTTGGCTCCGTCAAGGTTGGCGCACGCAACCTGACCAACGAAGATCCGGTACTGGACAAGGATGGCAAGTTTGCTCGCGAGCACTACAACCTGTACGACAACACCGGTCGCATGGTTTACGCCGAGTACACCGTAGCGTTCTAAGAAAGCTGCACTATTCTTGAGGTAACTCGAGAAAGGAAAGGGCCAACGTTGTTGGCCCTTTTTTTTTGCAAGCAACTTGAAAAAGCAGCGCCTTCTCTCACTGCAGAAACTTCTTCCGGACAATTAAAAAAGCCCCCTTGCCAAAGCAAGGGGGCTCAAAGTCCTAACTACCTATAGTTTTGTTTCTTAGATCAAGAGTTAGAAGTTATAGCTGACCCCGGCTGTTACATAACGTCCCAGGATGTCGTAGAGACCAATGGCAGTAAATGAGTTCACTCCTGTCGGCGGCTCTTCATCAAAGACATTACGCACAGACAGGCTGGCCCGCAGGTTGTCATTGAACTGGTACCCCACGTAGGCGTTGTTCAGCCAGTACTCAGGAACGACCGGGATATCGCGGGATTCAGCGGTATCGTCATTATCGACATTCGCCTCACCGATATACTGCGTCTGCCAGCTGGCCGTCAGGTTATCCAGGTTGTAGGCCAGGCTGAACTGCCCCTGCCAATCAGAATAACCAATCTCACCGGCATCCACTTCAAGGTCCTTACCAGTTACAGAGAACTGCTGCTCCTTGATATGGAATGCCTTCATGCTCACATCAAAGGAACCCGGAACACTCCAGTTTGCCAGGTCGAAGTTATAGGTCAGGTCAGACTGGACACCACGGAAATTGTAAAAGCCCGCATTGCGGAAGCCAGTGGTGAAACCATTGATCTGGAAATTCTCATCGCGGGTGAAGTTATCACACGCCACATTACCCTGGTCACCGTCATAACAGGCTTCCATCAATACCGTCAGGGATAGCTGTTCAATCGCATCCTCGATATCAATATTGACCCAATCCACAGTCAACTCGAGCCCCTCGGTAAAGCCCGGTGCCCATACAAAGCCCCAGGTTGATGCATCGGCGCGCTCATTCAGCAGATCCGGGTTGCCGCCAGTAAAACCTTCTTTGGTGGCATTGACAATCTCGGACTGGTAAGAGTTGGGATCGTAGGTATAACCGGCTGCCGCCGCTTCGGCTTCACAGTTCGCACGACGCTGGGCGGGATTCTCACCCTGGCCCACATAACGCTCGTCACAGGGGTCGTTAGCCGAGGAGAAAGTTTCGGACAGCGGCAGCAGCGCCTCGGTAACAGCGGGGGCACGGATCGACTCGGTTACGTTACCACGCAGAGTCAGCGCGCCGACAACCGGGATATCGAACATAATCCGGGTACCGACGCTCCAGGTGTCATCATCCCCGGCCTGGGAATGATCCACGTTCCGCCAAGCACCCTCGATTTCCATACCTTCCAGGGTGGGAATCAGGTCTGCCGGGAGAACCGGGATCAACGCTTCGGTATAGAACTCCTTGGTATCGAAGCCACCGGAAAGCGGGGACAGCGCAGCGCTCCGGCCCAGCCCCTGGCGCATGAAGTCATCGGGACGGAAAGCAGAAAACTCATCCCGCATTTCATAACCAAAGCCCATGGACAATGGACCCGCCGGGAGGTCGATCACATCACCGCTGGTATTCAGGCTGATGATCTCCTGCTCGAGATCCCCCCAGGTTACGCCCTGGGTAGTCACATAGCTGATCGCGGCCTGGTCAGTGACGGTACCCATAACATTCAACGGCACACAGTCAGAATCAGCCGAAACACAGACGATATTACCGTTGGCATCGGTGGTTACATCGATTGCCTTTTCGTAGTTCGCCTGCACCAGCTGGGTTCTGCTGGTGGTGGAAGAGGTTTCACCCTTGTTATAGGTAAAGTCCCAGGTCCAGTCCCTTCCCGCCAGGTCCAGGTCACCCTTGAGGCCCAGCACATAGCGGAACATTTCGTTCTCGCCACCGGTCCGGCCACTCTGGGAGAGATCATTCATCCCCTTGTGCAGGTAGAAGGTACCACCGGCAGGAATGCCGTTAGCCGTCAGCAGCTCACGGTCGCGGGCATTCAGGTAGGGGTTGTCAATGGACAGAGGCAAGGCTGCTGAATCACCACCGAAAATACCGGACTGGTAGAACGGCTGGGCGTTGGGGTCGCTGGATTCAGCAGTGTAGTAGTTTATTTCCGCATAGGCCTGGACCCGGTCAGTCAGGTCGTAGTGGCCCATGGTGTTAAAAAGGTTACGCTCAATCGGCGCACGAACTGAATCGTAGTTCTGCAGCAGCAGGCCATCACCACCAATAAAGTTGATGATATTACCGGATGGCTCACCGATATTGATCTGCGTCAGGTGACCATCGGCACCAAAGCCAATCGGGTTACCGTCTTCATCCGTCATGTTAAGGCCAAAGGCGAACAGGGGCAGTCCGCCGGTGGCAGTCGGGATACCCTCCTCGGTCAGAACGGCAATGGAACGGCCTTTATCGAAAATCTTGTCGACGATGCCGTCGTCAGGCCCCTCACTTTCCGGGTTCTCAAAGAAGTAGTAGTAGTCACCGGTAAAAGCACGGTCGTTCATGAGTACGGCATCAGCCTTGTTGTACTCGTAACTTGCCACCACGTTACCACGACCTTCTGCAAAGTTCTGGCCGAAGGTAATGGAGGCCTTGTGGTCACCTGCGTCATTTTCGCCCTGGGCGAAACCACTGGAGAACTCGGTCTCCACGCCTTCAAAATCGTCGCGGAGAATCACGTTAATCGTGCCCGCAATGGCATCAGAACCATAAATGGGGGCGCCGCCTACTGAGACTACGTCAACGCGTTCAATCAACGCCGTCGGCAGGGAGTTGAGATCCACCTGCAGGCCGCCGGTCGCACCAAATGCGGTGGGCGCATTGGCAGCCACCACCCGACGACCGTTTACCAGGGTGAGTGTGCGCTGGGAGCCCAGGCCATAAAAGTCAGCGAAGCTCTGGCCCACGTTATTCGGGTCTGACTCAGCCAGGCTGGTGCCGGACGGCACCATCATGGGCAGGCTGTTCAGGGCATCAGCCACATTGGTATAACCGTTGGCGTCAAAGAAATCCTTATCGAGGCTGGAAGCTGGCTGCATAGTGTCGTAACCGGCACGAGCGATACGTGAGCCCGTTACGTAAACCTCTTCAATCAGCTCGCTTTCCCCGGTTTTCTTCGCGTCAATCTCCTTATTGCTTGCATCGTCCTGGGCCATGACTGGCAGCATCATCGTAGCCGCAGTAAACCCGATGGCAGTCCTGATTGCGCTCGCGAGTATTTTCTTATGCATGGATTCAACCTTCCTGTTTCATTTTTTGTTATGCGGCCAACCTCTATTACAAGCCCCACCTTCATGGCGGGCACAGTAAAACGGCCGTTTGCATTGAGAGGACGAATGAAACAGGCTGGCCCTCAATTTTTTTATACTTGTCAGGATATTTTTTTGTCTCGAATAATAAAGTGTCATTATTTATTCATAAACGAGCGCTGACAAACCTGATATAGCCCAGAATTGGGACCCAAGAACCAGTTAGATATCCCCTCCTGCAAACCAAATTTATTTGGTTTTCATATGCAATACTTACCGCATACCCCAGCAGAACCAATCCAGGAGGCGTCAATGAAATTCACCGTTTACTCCAGACTGGCACGACTCTGCTATGGCGCAATATTCATCCTTTTAATTTTCGGTCAGTCAGCCAATGCCGAAATCATATGGAGCTGGGAAGACCAGTTCAGTAACGGAGAAAAGCGCAAGCTCCGGCAATGGGTAGCCCGGACAGTGTCCGGTATAGAGCAACATGTGACGGCCTACCCTTTTGATATTCATGTATCTTTTTATCGCCGCGACCAACAGCGCGAGCCAGTCCCCTGGGCCAACACCAGAAGACACGGTATTCAGGGAATAGACTTCCATGTTGACCCTGCGTTTTCACTGGAAGACTTCCTGGACGACTGGACAGCCCCGCACGAGCTCAGTCACCTGTTAATCCCTTACCTGGGGCGTGAACATGCCTGGTTTGCTGAGGGTTTTGCCAGTTATATGCAGTATCAGGTGATGGCAAGCATGAAGCTGATTTCCCCGGAGGAAATGCAGCAGCGCTACCAGTCCAGGATTGAGCGCGCATCGCAGGCATACCAGCGCAGTGGATTTGTTTCCGGCGAACCATTTGCCCGTGCTGCACCCAGGCTGCGCAAAGCAAGGCAATACCCGACGATGTACTGGGGAGGTGCGGTTTATTTTCTTGCCGTGGATCGGGAGCTGCAAAGCAATGGCGAATCCCTGCAGGCGATCCTGCGGGAGTACCTGGCATGCTGCCGGACCAAGGGGCACGATATGGAAGGGCTGGTCAACGAACTGGACCGGATTGCCGGGGAAGCCGTATTCAGCCGTGCGATGGACGTAATGAAAAACCGGGCCGGCTTCCCCAGGTTCGATCACCTGCTGTGAGCTGACAGCCCTGTTACTTTCTAAAAGAAAGGCAATGCGTTCTCGGGGCTGACTCTCTGCCACCAGGAATCGCGCTGTGTGGCTTCCCCTCCCCCACGAAACTCGAATTGCGCTTTACCCCCGGAAATAGCGCGCAACTTCCGCGCATAGGCCTTTTCTGCACCAGGGTTTTCCGCCAACAGGAATGCCTGGGTAAAGTGCTCCCGGGAACCGTTAACATCCCCCAGGCGCAGACTGGTCAGGGCCATGAGAAAGTGGAAACGGTGATCTTCCTCATGCTTCCAGAGGGCTCTTTTAAGCTGGTGATGCGCCTGCTCATACTCTCCCTCTTCATAAGCTGAGCGAGCCTTCTGGTAGAGATAATAGGGATTGCGCTCCCGGTGGTAGCGGGCACTACGGGCATAGGCGTCGGCCAGCTGCGTGCGCCCGCCAGCACGGTAAAGGTGTTCCAGGTTACTGATGGCCACCAGGTGCCCTGCATCCAGCACCAACGCCTGGCGATAGCTGTTCTCCGCCTCGGTCCTCTGCCCCGCGCGGCTATACAGCGCCCCCATGTTCGACCACAGGTCACCACTTCCCGGCTGCAGGTCGATTGCCTTGCGCAGGTGCAGGAAAGCGAGTTCGATGTTGCCCTGCTGCATCAGCTCAATGCCACGGTTGCTGTAATACTGGGCGAAGGCTTCGCGGTCAGTCAGGCGGCGCTGGTCGTAAACCGGGTCATAGGCCTCCAGGTTGAAATCCACGACCCGCCGACCACGCCGGCTTTCCGAAACCATGTTGATATGGCGGTAGACCACGAAGGTCTGGTCTTCCGCGCTGTCCCAGACCGGCGGCACATCCACCTCGTTGAAGTAGGCATCGGCCCCCAGCTCCCGGCTCATCGCCACCATCATCAGGGTAAAGGCGAGGCAATTACCACGCTGCTGGTGGTAGGTATCGCTTGCCGTCAGGGTGCTGTTCGCGTCGTACTGTACGGCGAACTCCTGCTGCTCGAAGGCGCGGATCAGCGCCGCCAGGCGACTGTCCGGACGCGCCCCCGGGGCGATTCCGGACAGGTAATCATGCATTTCAGGGGACAGTGCCAGCAGGTCCTGGTCTGGCAGCCGGCTCGTGCTGACCGGCCGGCCAAGGATGCTCTCTCCGGAGAGGATTCCGGTGATATTTGCAGGCGGCTCGGGCTCTGGCAGGCTGGCACAGCCCGCGAGAGTCACCAGCGCCAGGAGGATCAGTGGGGTTCTCATTGTCATTTTCCCCTGTCAAAAAGCTGTCACACAGCATTTAACACCAAATTTCCCCTGTTTGAATACCCGAATACCAAAATGGGCGGTTTCAATTGCAACGAGTCGCCTGCCTAACAGACTGCTGTTAAACTGCGATGGCTTGTTTTGGAAGTCCCCGTGACACTCGCTGTCCACGCCGCCGGCGCCACAGGATAGCCATTGGTCCCGCGGGGCTGCCGATAACCACTGCAGACTGAGGAGTACCATGCATTCACCAGTAGCTGTCGCAAACGCGACCGGTGCTGACGAGACAGTCGGCTACTACCGGCGGTCCGCATTGGCCAGCTCCCGGATCCTGCCACTCGATAACTGGCAACCGGCCCGGTTTGACACCGGCCCCGGGTCTCACGCCTAAAGCTATAACAACTGGAATTTCAGGTTATGTCGTCCAACACACACCAGAACAGCGATGGCTTTTTCGGCCATCCGAAAGGGCTCTCGACCCTGTTCTTTACCGAAATGTGGGAGCGCATGAGTTATTACGGTATGCGCGCCCTGCTCGTACTGTTCATGACCGCGAGCCTGCAGGAAGAGGGCCTTGCCTTCACCGTGGCAGCCGCAACCGCCATCTACGGCCTGTACACCGGCGCGGTTTACTTCCTGGGTCTTCCGGGAGGCTGGATCGCCGACCGCCTGCTGGGCGGACAGAGAACGGTCTGGTATGGCGGCATCATCATTATGTGTGGCCATATCGTGCTGGCCATCCCCAGCGACAGCACTTTCTTTATTGGCCTGATCCTGGTGGCCTCCGGCACCGGCCTGCTGAAGCCCAACATCAGCGCCCTGGTCGGTCACCTGTACGCCTCCGATGATGTCCGTCGCGACAGCGGCTATGCCCTCTACTACATGGGTATCAATATCGGTTCCGTGCTGGGCTACATGATCTGCGGCTACTTCGGTGAAAAAGTGGGCTGGCACTGGGGCTTCGGTGCTGCCGCTGTGGGTATGGCTGTAGGCCTGATCCAATACCGCAAGACTATCGGCAACCTGGGTGATGCGAGCCTGAAGCCTGAGCATCCCATGACTACCGAGGGTGCCAAGAAGGCCTGGAGCACCATCTGGGCGGTTGTCGCCGCGGTAGTGGTCGTCACAGCCCTGACCATGACCGGCGCCATCACCATCAACCCGGTAGCCGTGGCCCAGTACGTGGCTGTGGCCTTCACCCTGATCTTCTTCGCCTACTATGCCTACATTTACTTCGGTGGTGGCCTGAGCGAGACCGAGAAGAAGCGCATGTGGGCCCTGTTCCTGGTGTGTGTAGCCTCGGCCTGCTTCTGGTCCGGCTTTGAGCAGGCGGGCTCTTCCCTGAACCTGTTTGGCCGTGACTACACCGACCGCATGATCGGCGCCTTCGAGATCCCGGCGTCCTGGTTCCAGAACGTCAACCCGATGTTCATCATCATCCTGTCGCCCTTCTTCGCCGCCCTGTGGATCAACCTGGGCAAGCGCATGATCACACCGTCCTACGGCATGAAGTGCGCCATCGGCCTGATGATCATGGCCAGCGGCTTTATCGTTATGTTCTTTGCCGCCCAGTATGCGGCCGAGGGCCTGAAAGTGGCGCCTTACTGGCTGGTAACCACTTACTTCCTGCATACGGTCGGTGAGCTGTGCCTGAGCCCGGTAGCCCTGAGCGCCGTCAGCAAGCTGTCACCGCGCCGCTTCGCCGGCCAGATGATGGGTGTGTTCGTACTCACCTACTCTATCGGTAACATCATCGCCGGCCTGCTCGCGGGTAATTTCGACCCCAACAACGTCTCCGAACTGCCTAACCTGTACCTGCAGATCGCAGTATTCAGCATCGGCATCGGTGCCGTGATCGCACTGATCAGCCTGAAGTCCAAGAAGTGGGAGGGACACAGCGAGGTATCCCAGCCGGTCGAGCCGGCCGAGACCGCCGCCAGAACCACTTCCTGACCCGGATTCCGGGCAAGGGCGACATTTGCTCGCTCCACACTATCAAGGGCCGCTGGAAACAGCGGCCCTTTTTTATGGCCGGCCTACGACGATGCCCCCCCGGAACGGCATCCCCATCCAGTCCCAGCCCAGCCAGGCTTCGTGGTATTGGGAAGCGGGAAGCCGGTTCGGGCCCCTTTCGACAATGTAGCGGGGAGGCGGTCGAGATGCGCCAACAACGAGGAAGACTGAGATCAAGCGTGGCGAATAGGGCGCAATAAGCACAGCGGATTGCGCCGCCTGGGGCACCTTGTGGCGCGACGGTCGCGGCCAGCGGCCGCTCCTACCTAAGACTGAGGGGAGACTATCATCACCCCAGTAAAAGGGACCGGTTGAGCCAGATAAACCGCAGCCCGATCACGAACAGCAGGCCACCGAAGCAGTTCTTGAGCAGGGGCGGGGATAGCCGGTGGGCCAGCAGCGCACCGAAGCGAGCGAAAATTGCGCTGGCCATAACGATACCCAGGAAGGCCGGCCAGTAGATATAGCCGGTGCTCCAGTCCGGCAGCAGCGGGTCCGACCATCCCTGGACGGCAAAACTGATTGCACCCGCCACCGCGATAGGCAGCCCGCAGGCCGCAGAGGTAGCCACGGCGCGCTGGATCTGCACATGGCAGCGGGACAGGAACGGCACGGTGAGTGAGCCACCACCAATGCCGAAGATCGCCGACGCCCAGCCAATCACACCCCCTGCCCCACTGAGTGCCACGGCCCCCGGCAACTTCCCGCCGTCCTCCGGCAAAGGCACCGAGCGCAGGCCATCCAGCCACATTTTGCAGGCGATGGCCACGGCAAACACGCCGATCAGCATCTGCAGCCAGGCGCCCGGCAAGAGGTGAGCTGTCACACCGCCGAGCCAGGACCCCAGCAGGATGCCCGGCGCCATCAACCGGAAAACCCGCCAGTCCACCGCCCCCTTCAGGTGGTGCGTGCGGATCGAGCTGACAGAGGTGATGACGATAGTGGCCAGGGAGGTGGCCACTGCCATATGGGTAAGGATTTCCGGGGAGAGTTCCTGTGCCGTAAATACCAGCACCAGGGCCGGGACAATGATAAGTCCACCACCGACGCCGAACAGGCCCGCAATGGTGCCGGCCACCGCGCCCACGGCGAGATATACCAGGAGTGTTTCCATTACTGCTCTCCCCCTTGAATTCCTTGTCCCCCGGCTGGCGGCAGCAGCCAGTCACGGCGAGCGAATAATAGCCTTGCCCGGGTGCCTGGATCCAGGCAATGCGGGCGAGCACCAGGTTCGCCCCTACAGCCACCGGTCGTGGTTACCAGAAACGGCAACCAGGTACCTAGCGGTTGATTTCCAGCCAGTCGAAGCCCTGTTGCTGGCAGGCGAAAATACAGTTGTCGACCTGCTCCGCGGGCCCCGACAGCGCAGTCCGCGCCAGCTCGACGGTATTGTTCTTTTCACTGATATGGGCCACCACCAGGTGCTGTAGTTGCTCGTGGCCGACGCGCTGCAGGAACCCAGCCGCCTGCTGGTTGCTGAGGTGGCCGTAGGCTCCGCCGACACGCCGCTTCAGCGAGGGCGGATAGGGACCCTGGGCCAGCATCAGGGGGTCGTGGTTGGCTTCCAGCACCAGGGCATCGCAGCCACTGTAGTGCTCCTCGACATGCGGGGTGACGGTGCCCAGGTCGGTAAGCAGGCCCAGGCTGCGGCCGTCGCGGCGGAACACGAACTGTGCCGCCTCCCGGGCATCGTGTGGCACAGCCACCGGGGTGACCTGGATATCGGCCACCGCGAATGGCTTGTGCCCCTCTATCAGGTGCACCTGTGGCAGCTTGCCAATATCCCTGGCCCGCAGGGTGCCCGGCGTCAGGTAGACGGGGAGCTTGTATTTACGGGCCAGCGGTGCCACCCCGGAGAGGTGGTCGCTGTGCTCATGGGTGACGAGAATCGCCGACAGGTCTGCCGGGGACATGCCGAGCCGCGCCATGCGTCGCTCGGTTTCCTTGATGGTAAAACCACAGTCCACCAACAGGCAGTGGTCGCCACTGGCGACCAGCGTGCCGTTGCCCTTGCTGCCGCTCCCCAGGGAGGCAAAACGAAGAGACGGACCGGCTGACATAAGCCGGGCCCTAAATCAGGTTCTGGCGAATTGCCATCAACAGGTCAGACGCCCGCCCACGCTTGAGGGGCTTGCCACTGGTGTCCCGTACCCGCACTTCCACCGCATCCGGCGTGCTGCGCACGACGACGATATAGCCCGGAATATCCGCACCGGTGGCGCCGCCCAGGCCAGACATGCCGCCGAACAGGGCCGGGTCAGTGGTCGGGTCTACATTGCCCAGCACCTGCGGCAGGGTGACCTTGGACGCTGACTGCGCAAGCTTGTCCTCGTCGTCGGAAGAGCCCCAGGAGAACCAGCCGCCGTCTTCCTCCTCAGTGAGCTCGCGATCCTGATCGAAAGTCACATAGAAAATCCGGCGATCCTCATCTTCGAGATGCAGGCGGTAAGCACCGGAGTTCAGGGCATGGGCGACAGTGGCCCAGGCCCGGTCCATCGACAGGTCCAGGGACAGGAAGGGATCGCGTCGGGCCGGCTCGCGCAGCTGTACCTTGACGCTGCCGCCACCGATGGCCTGTGCCACCAGCGATGCCGCGGCACCGGAAGCCTCTGCGGCGAGAGCCGTGGACATCTCGTCGATCATCCAGCCCTCGCGCTCGGGGCTGGTGGACTGCTCCGGCCAGGCAATTTCGTTGCGCGGGTCATCCCTGGGCAGGGAGTAATGCCGTACATGGATCTCAGTGGTATCCGGCTGCACACCGGATTCCACCCGCAGGCGGTACTTGTCCTTGGTTTCCGGGCTTTCGCGGAAACTGAGCCAGGTGGTCTCCATGATCCCGGCGTTGGCATCGGAACTGGCCAGCTGCAGGCCAGAAGTACGCAAGAAGTAGTGCAGTTGGGGCCAGACCTCTTCCGGGGGCTGGGACACCAGGACCCAGCGCCGGCTACCCAGTTTCTGGATCTTGACCCGGTCCAGGCCGACATTGACCGACAGCGCCTGCGGTCGTGGCACCTCGAACTCGTCCACCTCCACATCACTGCTGCTGATCTGCGGAACCTCGTACAGTTCCTCCTGCTGCTTCGGCGCCACACCCTCGGGCATGCGCAGGGGCGGCAGGCTGTCAGCCATCTGATAGTCATCGCTGCGATCGCGGAAGTAACCGTCGTCGCCGAAAATCCCGCAACCCGAAAGCGCCACGCTGGCGATACACAGCGCAGCTCCGGCAGTCAGTCTTGTCATTATTGGTTCCTATGCATTAAAGCTTGTTACGCCGGCCGCCCGGTGGCCACCGGAGATTGTCCGGGCCCCAGGCTCAGAGTACCCCGGCACTGCGCAGGGCCTCGCGCACAGCGGCGTGGTGTTCCGGTGAGAGCGGCGTCAGGGGCAGGCGAATGCCGCTGTCGATCCGCCCCATTTCCCGCAGGGCCCATTTCACCGGGATCGGGTTCGACTCCAGGAACAGCGCCTTGTGCAGCACCTGGATGCGCTGGTCGATAGCTCGGGCCTTCTCGGCATCGCCCTGCAGCGCCGCCTCGCACACCTGGGACACCGCGGCCGGGGCCACGTTCGCAGTCACACTCACATTGCCATGACCGCCAGCCAGCATCAGGTCGAGCGCCGTGGCATCGTCCCCGGAATAGATGGCGAAATCCTCCGGCAGTATCTCCAGCAGCTCGCGGGCGCGGTCGATGTCGCCCGTGGCCTCCTTGATACCCACGATATTACTGATCGAGGCCAGCCGGCGCACGGTCTCCGGCTTCATATCCACCGCCGTGCGGCCCGGCACATTGTAGAGAATCTGCGGAATCGCCACGGCCTTGGCAATGGCCTTGTAATGCAGGACCAGGCCCTCCTGGGTGGGCTTGTTGTAGTAAGGGGTCACCAGCAGGCAGGCATCGGCACCGCACTTGGCGGCATTCTCGGTCAGCTCAATGGCCTCGGTCACCGAATTGGCGCCAGTACCGGCAATGACCGGAATACGGCCCGCCACCTGGTCCACCACGCGGCGGATGACCTCCAGGTGCTCATTGACACTCAGGGTGGCTGACTCACCGGTGGTGCCCACAGCGACGATCGCGCGGGTGCCCTGCTCGATATGCCACTCCACCAGGTTGTGCAGACTGTCCCAGTCAAGGCCACCGTCTGCATACATCGGGGTGGCCAGGGCCACCATACTGCCGGAAAACATCCTAACTCCTTAAATTCTGCCCCGTTTGCGGGGGAAGGGCACCGCAAAGAAACCGGTATGTTACTGATGGCGCCCGGCGGATGCCAGAGCCGGGCGACCGGGGATTAACGGCGGTCGCGGCGCCGCTTCTTCTTGCGCTTACGCACCCCGTCATAGATGCCGGGCTCTCCCGGCGGGCGTGTCTTGAACCGCCGGTGCACCCACATGTACTGCTCCGGCAACTCGCGCATACGCGCTTCCACGAACTGATTGACCAATGTCGCGTCCCGCAGTTCGTCCCCGGAGGGAATTTCTGCGATCGGCGAATACACTTTGACCGCGTAGCCGGCGCCATTATCCAGCCGCCGGACAATATAGGGCACTACCTGGGCCCGTCCCACCCGCGCAAAGCGCGAAGTGCCCGTGACAGTGGCGGCCGGCTGGCCGAACAGCGGGGCAAACACGCCCTGCTTGATGCCGTAATCCTGGTCCGGTGCATACCAGACTGCCCTTCCGCGCTTCAGTGCCCGCAGCATGCCGCGCACATCCTTGCGCTGGAACACCTCGGAATCCGCACCATGGCGCTCGCGCCCCTTGCGCTGCATATAGTCGTACACCGGGTTCTTGTGCGGCCGGTACATGCCATCCACCGGGTGGCACAGGGACATGAACTGGGCACCGATCTCCAGGGTGGTGAAGTGCATGGCCAGCATCACCACACCCTGCCCCCGCTGCGCGGGTCCCTGCAGGTGCTCCAGCCCCTCGATGGTAAAACGCCGGCGCAGCCAGTCGCTGCTGCGGAACCAGGCCATGCCGGTTTCCATCAGCGCGATACCGTTGGACTCAAAGTTGCGCCTCAGCAGGGAAGCCCGTTCTTCAGCCGACAATTCCGGGAAACACAATGCCAGGTTGCGCTCGGCAATCAGGCGCCGGCTGGGCGCGAGTCGCAGCATCGCGCGGCCCAGCACGCGGCCGCAGGCCAGCTGCCAGCGATAGGGCAGCTGCGCCACCAGGAACCAGAGTCCGAACAGCAGCCAGGTAGGCCAGTAACGCGGGTGCAACAGGGCCGCGCGAAAATGCGGTTTTTCCATGGGTCAGGGAGTGTACTCGCCGCCAGGTGGTAGAAAGCGGCGCATTATAGCGGATAACCGGCGACTGTTGCGCCGCCGGGTGCCGGGAATTCACCCGGATTGCGGGGGCTGCTCCTGGTGCCGCCTGGCGCGCAGCTGGCGCAGGGCATACAGGGCGAGAAAGCCGTACATGCCCATCATCGAAACCATATAGGCGATAGCGGCACCGCTGGCCTCCAGCCCCGGGACCAGTATCACCAGCAACAGCAACTGGATTACCGCACAGGCAGTGAGGGCCGCGAAGGTAATGCGGTGGTGGCGCTGGTACTTGAGGTAGGTCGGGGCCACCCCCAGCCAGACCGTGGCGGCAGTACTCAGCGCCAGCAGGCGGAAGGCGGCCCTTCCCTCCTCCACGAACTGCGGGCGGAACAGGCGCAACAGGTCATCGGTAAACAGGAAGGCGCCCAGCAGGAATACCACCAGCACCGGCACCAGCCACAGCAGCCGCTGGCGCCGGTAGCGGTCGACCCCGGTGTAATCGCCCCGCTCCATCAGGACTGAGAGTTCCCGCGCGTAAACCCGGTTGGTGGCCACTGCCAGCACCGCCGCCACGCCGGCCATCGACATGGCCGCGGCGTATGCCCCCGTTGCCGCGGCAGAGGGCTGCAGCCAGTCCAGCAGTATCACCGCCATATGCGCCACCGCCCCCATGGCCAGGCGATAGAGCCAGAAGGGCATGGCCGCAGCGCGCCACCCGGGCCGCGGCACACCCCGGGCCAGGGCCCGGCGCGGCCCGGACCAGGCACGCTGCACCCGGGCCACCACAGCCAGCAGTGCCACCAGCCATCCCACGCCCCAGCAGGCAATGCCCACCGCGCCGCTCAGGGGCAGCCGGAGCAAAATTGCACCGCCGAGGGCCAGCAGCGCCACCGCCGGGGGCAAGAGCAGGGTCAGGAAGGCCGCCCGCGCACAATCGCCGGTGGCGCTCAGTACCGCGCCCAGGAAACAGACCAGCACCCCCAGCGGCACCCCCGCGCAGGCCAGGTAAACCGCATACAGGGTGCCCGGCGGGAATTCGCGCACATACCGCGCCCAGAGCGCCCCGGCGAGGCCCACCACCAGCGCACCGACGAGAACCCGCCTAAGCGCAAAGACAACGTAATCCGCCGCCAGCTGCCAGTCACCCCGATCGAACTTACCGGGCAGCAATCGCAATGCATACTTGTCCAGCCCCTGCGCGGCAATGGCCACCATCAACAGGAACAGGGCCGCCGCCACCACATAGGCTTCGAAGTCCGCGACAGACAGGTTGCGTGCCATCGCAACGGACAGCGCGAAAATCACCAGCTGGCCGGTTACGCCCACCGTTACCAGCCGTCCAACTTCGGAATAATGTTGGCGCGCGGAACTTTGCAAATCCGAATCCATTCATGACGTGGAACTTAGGGCGACATAATCACGCTGGGGTTCAGGAAAACCGGAATATTTGTGCCAGATTTTAGCCTGAAGGCCGCTCGGCCCGATGCTTCATAATTCTAGAGGAAGGGTTGTCATGCCTGTCAGTCGCAGGGACTTTCTTCGCACCGGAGGCGCCGCCCTACTCTTCCCGGCACTCGGCAGCATGTTCCCGGAACAGGGCCTGGCCGCATCCATCAGGAGAGCCCAGGGCCCGGGCAGCTCCCCATTTGATATCGACGAGGCATTCTCCCGCTTTATGCAGGAACTGGGTCGCAGTCCTGCTGACGGCGGCGGCGAGGTGACCTTTACCGGCCGCGACCCGATTCTGCGCAGCCATTTCCGTATCGGCACCTGTATGGCCCTGCCGGCCATGGCCGCGGCAGTGGGGGCCGCAGCCATCTGGAAACAACGCACCGGTGAGGGCCAGGACCTGAAAGTGGACCTGCGGGAATCCATCTACAACATCAACCCCATCATGACGCTGGTGATGCGCCAGCGCCAGAAGAATGGTGACCTGGCTGCCGATGACCCGGTTGCCAATGGTTTTTCCTTCGTGCCGACCGTGAACGGGCTCTGGTACCAGGCGCCTCTTGGCCCCGGCAACCCGATGTCATTTGTGCCGTTCGAGACCCGAGACGGTCGCTTTATGAATATCACCGGCGTCTACCCGCACCTCTACCATCGCGCCCTCAATCTGCTCGGGGCAGAACCAAACCGGAAGTCTATTGCCGGGGCTGTAAAGCGGCGCGACGGGGAGGAGCTGGAGCAGGCCCTGGCAGACGGCGGCGCGGTAGGTGCAATGCACCGCACTACCGGGGAGTGGCTTGCGCATCCCGAGGGCAAATACCTGGCCGGGCGGCCTCTGATCGAAATTGTTAAGGTCGGTGACTCGGAACCGGAACCTTTCCGTGAAAACCCGGCACAACCCCTCTCCGGCGTCCGCTGCCTGTCTCTCACCCACGTGATCGCGGGGACCTGTGCCGCCCGCACACTGGCCGAACAGGGGGCAGAGGTATTGCATATTGCCCGCGATCAATCTTTCGAGCATGAAATACTGATTACCGACGTTAACGTCGGCATGCGCTCTGCCTGGCTCGACCTGCGGAACCGGGAACAGAACGCAACCTTGACGGGGCTGGTCCCCGGTGCCGATGTCTTTATCGAGGGATTCCGCGGGCGCTCCATCGCCAACCTGGGTTTCAGCGTCGAGAAAGTGGCGGAGAAGCGCCCGGGCATCATCTACCTGTCGCTGCGCGGGTACAGCTGGGACGGCCCCTGGAAAGATAGGGCCGCTTTCGACATGGAGGCGGTGACCGTCACCGGCTACACCATGGCCGAAGGGGGCGGGAAAGCGCCACAGTTCCCCCCTACCCTGGTGCTGAACGATTATATCGCGGGCTACCTGGGCGCCGCCGGTGTCACCGAAGCGCTGCGACGCCGCGCCGAATCCGGTGGCAGTTACCACGTGCGCGTCAGCCTGTCCCGGGCCGCCATGTGGTACCAGAGCCTGGGCATGTTCCCGGACAAGGAATTCGATGCCAGCGCGCCGGAGCACCGTATGCAGGCACCGGAAACGTTAACCGCTGCCTCGTCTTACGGCGAGGTATACCGGCTCGCGCCGCAGGTGAAGTTTTCAAAAACACCGGGGCGGTGGCGCGAGCCGCTGGTGAGCGTCCGCGGCAGCGACCTGCCCCGGTGGCAGGAATGACAGTGCCTGCTCCGGCCCGCCGAATTGCCTTGTGGATATGGCTGCTGCCGGCCTTTGCCAGTGCCCAGGGCACTCCCCCGCCGCCAGGTCCCGACACCAGCTATTACCAGGACAGCACCACCGGTACCTATACAGAGGAGGTGCCAGATCTCCTCGACGGGACCCTGTCAGCCGGCGGTGACCTGGAGGAGATCGATCGCCCCAGGGGCGGGCGTTTTCGCTTTCCCAGCGGCCTGCAGAACTGGCTGCAGCGCAAGGAACGCTGGCGCGAGGAATACGGGTTTTCCATTGGTGGCTCCTACCAGGTCCTGGGACAGCGCTACTCGGACAGCCTGGTTGATGAAGAGAACTCCGTCGGCCAGAAATTCACCCTGAACCTGGGCCTGGAGCTGGCCAACCGGGGCCAGCCGAATTCACTGGAATTCGATATGGCCATCGAGGACCGACGCCCCCTGGAAATGGAACTGCCGCCGTTGCAGGCGGGTATTGCCGCCGGTTCGATTGTCCCCACCGCCGCCACCTGGGGCGAATTCGACCTGGGCATTACCCAGGCATACCTGCGCCAGGACCTCGCCGACAACCGTTTCCAGTGGACTGTTGGAAAGGTGTTTGCACCGAACTACATCAATGCCTACCCGTTCTTTGATGACAACCGGCAGTTCCTCAGCCAGACGTTTTCTACCAGCCCCACTATTGCATCGCCTTTGCGGGGGTTCGGTGCGGTTGCCGCCGCCTACCCCTATGGCTATGACAACCTGTACTTCCTGGGCGGGGTTTACACAGCCCGCAGTGATGACACCGGTTTTACCGCCGGTGATTTCTTCAGTGAGAATGAGCGCTTTTACCATATCCAGGTTGGCCGCAGTGCACTGGCCGGTAGCGGCACCCCTATCCAGGCCCGCGGGCCCATGGATACCGACAACCTCAGCATTGACTTCTGGTACCGCAATTCCCTGGAGGACGGCAGCCCCCGCGCCTATGGAATGGCGTTCAACTGGAACATGCTGATTAATGGGAACCTGATGCCATTTCTGCGCGGTGGCTGGTCAAACGGCTGGTTTGTCGATCGCAACCTGACCGCCGGCGTGGGCTGGCGGCCCTGTGCCGAATATTCAGACCTGTTCGGCATCGGTGTGGGCTGGGCGCGCCCTGACAATGAATTCCTCGACAGCCAGACCACTGCCGAGGTTTTTTACCGTTATCATGTGACACCTCAGTTTGCGATCACGCCCAATGCCCAGGTAATTTTCGATCCCTCCCTGAACCCGGCTGAAGACAGCCTGTGGACAATGGGCCTGCGATTCAGGATCGCCTTCTGAGGTCTATGCCCGTGCCTGAAAAATTCACGGCAACAACGGTTGCGGAAAAGAGTGATTCACGGGCGTACTGCCCGGCGACACTAATGGCCGGCAATGCGTCGCCCGGGCAGGGGCGGCAGGCCCAGCGGATGCCACTGAATCATGCCCGGGCCTTTCTTCGTCAGTGACGCAGCAGCGTATCCAGCTCGTCCACCACTTCACACCAGTCGGAATCGTCCTCAATCGCCTGCTCCAGGAAACGGCGCTGGTTGTCAGACCAGAACGGCGCCCTGGCGAGTTTTTCATCCCCGGAAAGATGATGGCGCGCCAGGAATTCATCGATAGCCGCATCCTCGGACGCGAGTCCCAACTGTGCGAACAGGTCATTGAGGTTGTGATGAGTCGAAGTATCCATTGTTGCTCCGTCGTTGTTGCTCCGTCTGTTGAAGTTCGCGGGCGCCAAAGAAAACGCCACTAGCGATCCCAGCATCGGGAAGTTCCCTGAGTATAGTGCCGTCAGGCCCGCGAAGCCCGGCGCAGCACGGTGTAACTACTGGTCATCTCCGCGCCGGGCACCGGCAGGCTGACACAGTGTGCCATCAAAACTGGTACTCACGTTGACTTGGGTACGGACAGTTTATTTTTCAATGCTTTTTGAATTACCGCCCCATTGATTGCGCCAGTCTTGACCCAGCTCACAAATTTGGTCGCCCACTGGTCTCACTTTGACGCTCGGCATCTCCCCGACAGGGGAGTAGACTGATAGTCTCGAAGCGCTGTAATAATAAAAATAGTTTTCTCAATAAAAATGCATAAAGAGGACAGACCTATGGAAAGGTACCAATTCAAGAAAACCCCAATCGCACTCTGCCTGTCGGCACTTGTGTTCAGCGCACCGACACTGGCGCAATCGAACCCGACCAGCGGCGACGCCGATATCGCTGAGCGGGAAATGGAGCTGGTGGAGGTCACCGGCTCCCATATCAAGCGGGCGCAACTGGACGGGCCATCCCCCGTAGCCAGCCTCAATGCCGAGGATATTGCCGCCACCGGTGTCACCGACCTGATCGGCCTTTTTAGCAAGCTGCCCATCTCTGGCCAGGGGACCTTCTCTACCCAGGCCAACAGCAGTGACGATACCGCCAACGGAGGCTCCAGTGTCTCACTGCGTGGGCTGGGTGCCGACTCCACCCTGATCCTCGTTAACGGCCGCCGGGTATCGGTGAGCCCGTTTGCCAAGAATATCGATACCGCGTTTGTGGATATCAACAATATTCCGCTTGCCGCCATCGAGCGCGTCGATGTGCTCAAGGACGGTGCCTCGGCCACTTATGGCTCCGATGCTATCGCCGGCGTAATCAATATTATCCTGCGCGATGATTTCGACGGTGTGGAACTGTCCGGCAAGGTGGGGGGAACCTCCGCCGGCGGCGGCAGTGAGAGCAACCTGAGCATGGTATGGGGTAACGTCACCGAGAACAGCAGCCACACCTTTATCGTGGATTATTTCAACCGTGAGGAAACCCTCTACGCCGACCGGGATTACTCCCGCTCCGCCAACCAGTCGGCGCTGCGCCCGAACGACCCTTTCGCCACGGACTTCCGCAGTTCCTCGGGCATTCCCGGCACCATCGAGCTGGCCTCTGACCCCACGGTGCGCGTGCCGGACACCTTCGGAAACGACGTCTGCGCCCCCGAGGATATCGACGCGGCCAACAACCTGTGCCGTTACGATTACGCGCCGTTTATGAGCATGATCCCTTCCACCGAACGCGTGAGCTTCAATTACCTGGGCCGCTATGATATCTCCGATAGTGTCGAGGCCTTTGCAGAAATCAATGGCCAGAACTCGAAGACCACCGTACAGGGTGCAGGCAGCCCGAGCTTTGAGGAGCTGTTCATGGCGGGGGACAACCCCAACCATCCCTTTGCCGATATGCCCACCAGCCAGTTCTACCAGCAGGACCTGACCATGCGCCGGCGCACGGTGGATATCGGCAATCGCCTCAAGGAGGTTGAATCGGATTACTTCCGCAGTGTTGTCGGGCTGGAGGGAGACCTGGGAGACTGGACCTGGGAGGCGGCCTACAGCTATATCAAGAGTGACGCCGTGGAGCGCGGCGTGGACGGCTACCCGAATGCGCGCCGAACCCAGGAAGCCATCGACAGCGGCCTGTGGGATCCATTTGAGCCCTCCTCCAACTCCGCCGAGGCGCTCGCCTATATCGAGACCACCACTACCCGGGTAGGTAAATCCACCACCCGCTCATATGACGGCCAGGTGTCCGGTCCCATCCTCGCCATGCCCAGCGGCGACCTGATGCTGGCACTGGGGGCCGAGCACCGCCAGGACTCCATCAGTGACAACCCGGATGACCAGTTCCTGCGCGGCGACATCTTCGGTACCGAGGCCACCCAGGCCAACGGCAGCCGGGACAACACCGCTGTTTTCGCCGAACTGGCAGTGCCGGTACTGGATACGCTCGAAGTGCAGGTGGCAGCGCGCCACGAGGACTACAGTGACTTTGGCACCACTACCGATCCCAAGGTCTCCTTCCTGTGGTCGCCAATGGACACCATGTCCTTCCGCGGCTCCTGGGGCACCGCCTTCCGTGCACCGTCGCTGTCACAGCTGGGGCTGGGCCGTACCGATGAGTCCCCCAACCTGGTGGATAGCAGCCGCTGTGAGGCGGTGGGCAATATCAACAAGGCCTGTGAACCGCAGGAATATACCGCGGTATTTTCCGGCAACCCGGACCTGGGCCCGGAAGAGTCGGAGAGCTATAACCTGGGCATGATCGTCAACCTGGACGAAAAGCTGGTAATGACCCTGGATTACTACAACTACGATATCGAGAACATCATCGATTCCGATACCCAATATGTCTTCAGCAATTTCGGTAATGATCCCGGCGTGGTAGTGCGCCGCCCCACCGGCATACCCGGGGATCCCGGCGAGGTGGTGAACATCAATGATTCTTTCCAGAATCTCGGTGACCTGACCACCAACGGTATCGACCTGGACCTGCGCTATAACCTGGACACAGACTACGGCAGCTTCGGCTTCTCCTATGTCCTGAACTATATGCTGGAATACGAGGAACTGCGTCCGGCTGCCGATGGCGGCACCCGCATCAACCGTGAGGCGGGCGACTACGAGCTGCCGGAAATGCGCTGGACCACAGCAGTGGACTGGAGCCGCGACACCATGTCAGCCCGTGTTGCAGTAAACTTTATCGACAGCTTCGCCCAGGATGCGTCGGTTCAGCAGCCCGGGATGGGGGACGTGGACTCCATGACCACCGTGGATACCACCGTGAACTATTTCGGCTTTGACAGCATTACCGTGACCCTGGGCGTCACCAACCTTCTGGATGAGGAACCGCCCATGGACTATTCGGACTTTATGGGCTTCACGCCCAGCGTACACAGTGGCCAGGGGCGCTTTGCCTACCTCTCGTCCACCTATACCTTCTAGACCGGAACCTGGCCCGGCCTGAATACCGGGCAAAAGAAAAATCCCGCCCTGCCCTGAGGCAGTGGCGGGATTTTTTTGTTGGCTTCACCCCGTGGAAACCGGACAGAACTGTATCAGGGTGCGGGATTTGGGTTGTCGGCGTGGACCGCCTCTATCTGTTCCAGCAGGTCCTCAGCGAGCACCAGTTCTGCACTCTCGATATCGCTTCGCAGCTGCGCCATGGTGGTTGCGCCGATAATATTCGAGGTAACAAACGGCTGCCGGTTAACAAATGCCAGCGCCATCTGTGCCGGGTCCAGCCCCGCTTCCTGCGCCAGCGCCACATATTTTTCCGTCGCTGCCACGGCGCGGGGCCCGGTATAGCGCTGGAAGCGCTCGAACAGCGTCAGTCGTGCGCCGTCCGGCTTGCGGCCACCAAGATACTTGCCGGACAGGGCGCCGAAAGCCAGCGGTGAATAGGCCAGCAGCCCGCACTTTTCACGGATCGCCATCTCCGCGCAACCCACCTCAAAGGTACGGTTGAGCAGGTTGTAGGGGTTCTGGATACTGGCGATGCGGGGTTTGCCCGCTGCAGCGGACAACTTCAGGTACTCCATCATTCCCCATGGGGTCTCGTTGGAAATTCCGATATGGCGCACCTTGCCGGCCTTTACCAGTTCTTCCAGGGTATCCAGGGTCTCCGCAATTGCAATGCCGTCGTCATTGCCGTGCTCGTAGCCCAGGCGCCCAAAAAAGTTCGCCTGGCGCTCGGGCCAGTGCACCTGGTACAGGTCGATATAGTCGGTGCGCAGGCGCCGCAGGGACTCGTCACAGGCGGCGAGCACCTGCTCGCGACTGAGGCGCGGCCCGCCACGCACATGCCCCACGCCGGAGTTCGACGCGCCGCGCCCGGTGACCTTACTCGCCAGGACAAAGCTGTCGCGGTTGCCGCGCGCCGCGATCCAGCTGCCGATATATTCCTCCGTGCGCCCGCAGGTTTCGGCGCGCGGCGGCACCGGGTACATCTCGGCGCAGTCGATAAAATTCACCCCGTTGGCGAGTGCGTAGTCCAGCTGTCCGTGGGCCTCGGCTTCGGTATTCTGCTCACCAAATGTCATGGTACCCAGGCAGATTTCACTGACCTGGATATCGGTGGTGCCGAGCTGGCGGTATTCCATGGGAGTGCTCCTGCAGTTTCTCCAAAGGAGTAATTATGCAGGTTCGGGGAGGGTAAATGTAGGAGCGGCCCATGGCCGCGATTACAGCCAGGGAAAAGCGGTAGCGTTAATTGCGGCCAGAGCCAGGATCAGGGAATTGTCCTGATGCTCCAGCGCCGCCTGGGACCAGGGCGAACACAAGGTTCGCCCCTACAGGCCGGGAGGGGGGATTATTTGAAATCCGCTTCCACAACCGGGCTGGTCTCGGAATCGTAATCGACACCCTTGACGCCGAAGCCGAACAGTTTCAGGAAGTCCGCCTGGTAGCCTTTATAGTCGGTCAGGTCGAACAGGTTCTCTTCGGTAACCTCGGGCCACAGCTCCTCGATGCGGGCCTGGGTCTCCGGGCGCAGCTCCTTGTCATCCATGCGATAGCGGTTGTCGCTGTCGAGGCGCGGGCTGTCGCTGTACAGCCCCTCGGTGTACAGGCGGTAAAGCTGCTCGATACAGCCTTCATGGGTCCCCTCTTCCTTCATCACCTGGTAGACCAGCGAGATGTAGAGCGGCATCACCGGGATTGCGGAGCTGGACTGGGTCACCAGGGCCTTGAGCACCGCCACGTGGGCGTCGGCCTGCCCCTTGCCACTGATCTCTTTGGCCGCGCGATCCAGGTCTTCCTTGGCCTTGCCGATGGTGGCGTGGCCGTAGATCGGCCAGGTGAGCTTTTCGCCGATATAGGTGTAGGCCACGGTCTTGCAATCGTCGGCCAGTACGCCTGCGTCCCCCAGGGCCTGCAGCCACAGTTCCCAGTCCTCGCCGCCCATGACCTTGACCGTCGCATCGATCTCTTCCTGGTTGGCGGGTTCCAGGGTGATGTCGGAAATTTCCAGCTTGTCGGTATTCAGGTTGCGGGCGGTGTAGGACTTACCCACCGGCTTCAGTACCGAGGAGTGCAGCTCACCGGTTTTCGGGTCCTTGCGGCGCGGCGAGGCCAGGCTGTAGATCACCAGGTCGACCTTGCCCATGTCCGCCTTGATCATGTCAATCGCCTGGGCCTTTACTTCATCGGAGAAGGCGTCGCCATTGATGCTTTTGGCATACAGCCCCGCCTTGTGGGCCTCTTCCTCGAAGGCGGCGGAGTTGTAGTAGCCGGCAGAGGCGGTGCGCTTTTCGGTCGGCGGTTTCTCGAAGAACACGCCCAGGGTGCCGGCCTTGCAGCCGAATGCGGCGGTGATGCGCGAGGCCAGGCCGTAGCCGGTGGAGGCGCCCACCACCAGCACGTTTTTGGGACCACCCTCGATGGCTGGCTGTGACTTGATATAGTCGATCTGTTCACGCACGTTGGCGGCACAGCCCTGCGGGTGGGCGTTGGTGCAAATAAAGCCACGTACTTTGGGCTGGATAATCATGCCTGAGTCTCTCCCTTCAGCTCTGGGATGCGGGGGCGGCGGGCCCTGTGGCTGCCGCACGCCGGTTATTCTGTTCCGGTAGTTACCGGTCGGGCGCTACGACGCCCGGGTCACGGAGGCGAGTCATTCTATCGGCCTTGCGGTCCCAGTCCATAGCAACCAGCTCTGCCACCGCAACAACCTGTCCAGAATATCCCGATAGCAGGCCAAACTGGCCAAGCCGTCCACCTCCTGTGGCAGCGGCGTCCCGGCGCCTCGCTGCCCTTCCCACACCCCAGGCCCCTGCCGGCTCATGGTGCAACCGTCCGGCCGGCTGCCACCAGGGGATGCATCGGGCCGCGCCAGCTGTCACCCGGTTCCCCGGCAGCGTCGCTACTGCTGTCATCTGCCATTGGCACACTCTGTGCACCATCCGGGGTAAATGGTCCGTGGCCCCTGCACTGGCACCACCGTCACCGACCAGGATTTCACGGGCCCCATCGCCCTACACCAGGCGCAGTGGGACCCACTGGCAGCACCGAGAGGTAAAGAGAGGTAATCATGAAATACTATTCCCGCCACTTCGTAAAACCCGGAGATCTCAATCCCGCACAGCGCCTGTTTGGCGGCCAGCTGCTGGCCTGGATCGACGAGGAAGCGGCCATTTTTGCCGGCTGCCAGATGGGCACCCCGATGGTGGTTACCAAGCTGATGTCGGAAATCAATTTTGTCAGCTCGGCATCCTGTGGCGACGTGGTGGAATTCGGCTTTGAGGTGGTAGGCATCGGCCGCACTTCGCTGACCATCCACTGCGAGGTGCGCAGGAAACAGGACCGGGAACTGATCCTTCAGGTGGACCGTATCGTCTTCGTCGCACTGGACGCCGAGGGCAGGCCCACCCCGCACCGGAAAGCCGGCATGACCGTGGAGCAGGCCCGGCAGGCCACGGAGCGCGAGCAGCGGCTGGCGAGCTGACCAGGCCCGGGGCCCGTGCCGGTCAGCGCGCGGGTCCCCCCACGGGCTTGCCCTGCCGTACCCCGTCGCCCGGGTACAGGGTACCAAACAGCAGGTCCCCGATCGGATAAGTGATATTGAAGTTGTACTGCCCCATCAGGCGCGGGTCGTGGTGCCAGGTATGCAGGCGACGCAGCCGCGCCATTCCCGGCAGGCGCCCGATCCACGCATCTTCACGGGTGTGGTAGGCGAAGTGCAGTAACTCGTAATTCAGGAAGTAGGCCAACACCGTCGCCGCATACAGCCAGCCCACATTGGCGCCTCCCAGCCACGCCACCAGGATGCCCGATGGCACCACCGTCACCAGCAGGAAAAACACCACCAGCACCGGCGGAAAGAGTACCGCATGGAAATCGCGGCTGCCGTCGAAGGCCATGGCGTCACTGTGGAAGAAGCGGTGATGGCGCAGCGTGTGGCGGCGGTAGACGCCGGACAACAGTTTCCGGCGCCAGCCCCGGGGCGGGTGGTGCATGGGTCCCCGATGGCCCCAGTATTCCATCAGGTTCACATACACAAACGTCAGGGGCACTGCCAGCCAGGCATACCAGGCCGGAGCCCGCAGCTGCAGCAGGCACAGGATACAGACGGCCACCGTGGCACAAACGGTAAATGCCAGGTGCAGCCAGCCGCTGTAGAGGCGGCCGATATGGCGTTGTCGATAGCGGTGGCGAAAGGAGCGAACCCTGGCCGGCACGGGGGGGGTTGCTGGCCCTGATCGGTGGGGGGAATAAAACTGGCTCATGGCGACCCTCGGCTCCATTTTGCATGCCGGCCCGGGCAACGGCACCGGGCGGGCGGGGTCTGCGCATCAACTACAGCGCGGCGGGTAATGTCAGGTAATCAGCGAAGCAACAATACCGGCTGCCGGGTTTTGAGCAGCATCTTCGCCGTGACGCTGCCCATCAACAGGTCGCGCAGGCGATTGTGGCTGAACGCGCCCATCACGGTCAGGTCGATGTCGTTTTCCTGCTGGTAGGCGGTCAGGGCCTCGACAATGTTCCCCTTCAGGTTACTGGCGGTTACTGCCAGGCCCGCAGCGTCCAGCTGTGCACTGGCTTCGGCCAGCAACGCCTCCGCTTTTTCGGGCTCGCCCACGAACACCAGGTGGCAGGATACACCACGGAACACCGGGCTCTCGGCGACCATCTGCAGCGCCTTGCCGGCAGCCTCGCTACCGTCGTAGGCCAGCATGATGCGCTGTGGCTCGGCGAACTCCCGGTTGACCACCAGGATCGGCCGGTGCAGGGAACGCACCACGTTTTCGAGCTGCGAACCCAGCCCCTGCTCGGAATCGCCATGCTCCTCACCGCGGATGCCGAGGACCAGCACCCGGATGGACTCTTCCAGCTCGATCAGTGATTCCGCCAGGCTGTCGTGGCGCTGGCAGGTTTCCACCTGCTGCACGCCGGCCATGGCGGCGCGCTCACGCGCCGCCTGCAGCATCAGCTTGCCCTGCTGGACCATCAGGCGTGCGCGCTGCTGCTCCAGCGCGGTGAGTTCTTCCAGCAGCTCCTCCTGGCTCCCCAGGCCAATACTGCCGGTCAGGTCAGCCACTGCCGGCACATTGCCGCGCTCGATATTGTGCAGGAGCTTCAGTGGCGCCCCGGTGCGCGACGCAATCCAGGCAGCGTAATCGCACACGGCACTGGTATGGCGGGAACCATCGATGCAGGACAGCACCACCGGCTCGCGCTTCTTTCCGTTAACCTGTTTTTCGTTATTGTTTTCTGGACTCTCGGTCATCAGTGTCCTCCCAGGACCCTCTCGATTTCTTCCGGCTTGTCGTGCACACCAAAGCGGTCGACGATAGTCTCACTGGCTGCATTCAGTCCCACCAGCTCTACCAGGGAGCCCTCCCGGCGGAACTTCACCACGGTCTTGTCCAGTGCGTATACCGCCGAAACATCCCAGAAATGCGCCCGGCTCAGGTCAATGACCACCTTGTCCACCACCTCCCTGAAGTCAAAGGCAGCGACAAACTTGTCAGCAGAGTTGAAGAATACCTGTCCTACCACGCGGTACGTGCGGGTGGAGGACTCTTCATCCAGCTCTGAGGCCACGTACATGAAGTGGCCGACCTTGTTGGCAAAAAACAGGGATGCCAGCAGTACACCGACAAATACACCATATGCCAGGTTGTGCGTCCACACTACCACAATCACGGTCGCCAGCATGACCAGGTTGGTGGAAAGGGGGTGCTCCTTCAGGTTGCGGATGGAGTCCCAGTTAAAGGTACCGATGGACACCATGATCATCACCGCCACCAGTGCCGCCATGGGAATCACCGCCACCAGGTCACTCAGGAACACCACCAGGGTCAGCAGGCCGACACCCGCCACCAGTGTAGACAGCCGCCCGCGACCACCGGATTTCACGTTGATCACCGACTGGCCGATCATCGCGCAACCGGCCATGCCACCCATCATGCCGGTGGCGATATTGGCGACACCCTGGCCCTTGCACTCCCGGTTCTTGTCACTGGGCGTGTCGGTCAGGTCATCCACAATGGTGGCGGTCATCAGGGACTCAAGCAGGCCTACCACTGCCAGCGCGGCGGAATACGGGAAGATGATCTGCAGGGTCTCGAAATTGAGCGGTACTTCCGGCCACAGGAACACCGGCAGCGTATCCGGCAGGTCACCCATGTCACCCACGGTACGGATATCGAGGCCCATATACACCGCCACCGCCGTGAGGGTGAGAATACAGACCAGTGGCGACGGCACCACCTTGCCAATTACCGGGATACGCGGGAACAGGTAAATGATACCCAGGCCAGCCGCGGTCATCGCATACACGTGCCAGGTGACATTGGTCAGCTCCGGCAACTGCGCCATAAAGATAAGGATCGCCAGCGCATTCACGAACCCCGTCACCACGGCCCTGGAGACAAAACTCATCAGGCTGCCCAGTTTCAGGTAGCCGGCGATGATCTGCAGCACCCCGGTCAGCAACGTGGCCGCCAGCAGGTATTGCAGCCCGTGCTCTTTCACCAGGGTCACCATCAGCAGCGCCATGGCACCGGTGGCTGCCGAGATCATCCCCGGGCGTCCGCCCACAAACGCAATCACCACGGCAATACAGAAGGAGGCGTAGAGCCCCACGCGCGGGTCCACCCCGGCGATGATGGAGAAAGCAATGGCCTCGGGGATCAGGGCGAGGGCCACCACCAGGCCCGCGAGTACATCGCGGCGGATATTGCCGAACCAGTCGGCCTTGGTCGAGGAGAGCAGCATAGCAGTCGGGTTCCAGGGCGGAATCGGGTAATCAGTCGGGTTAAAAACTGGTCAAAAAAAGGCCGCGCACTCTACCACGGGCCAGATTCCACATAAAGGCGCGGCGCCCCACGGCACACCTGTCCGGGCCACTCTCCGGCCGGACAGCGGACACTTGCAGCGGACACCTGGCGCCCCGACGACCCACCAGGAAAATCAAAATAATCCTTTCATTTCAATAAGTTACAAAAATGTTCAGACATGGCACAGCCCTTGCTCTAATGGCTTGTGACAGTCATCTGCACCAGCGGATACCGATAACACCGACTGCATCCACAACGGGAATTCATTGCGTCAAAGGCCTGCAGGCACCGGCGCCAACTGACAAAAACCTAGCAAGCAGCGATAAAGGACCAGAACAGAACAATGATAAGAGATACCTCGGGACAGGATATCCAGCTGGACGCCGCCCCCCTCTGGAAACAACCCAAGGCCCTGAAGGCCGCCGGCATCACCCTGCTGGCCATGGCCCTGGTGGGCTGGGGAATCAAGTCCTGGCACGACACCGGCAGCGTGGACGGCATCGTGTCCCTGTCACAGGTCAACGTGGCAGAGGTTCAGCGCGGGGACCTGGTCCGGGACCTTGTGGTCCAGGGTAAGGTGGTGGCCGCCAACAGCCCTACCCTGTTCAGCCCGGCCCAGGGCATCGTCAGGTTTACGGTCAAGGCCGGCGATATCGTCGAGGAGGGCCAGCTACTGGCCCAGGTGGACAGCCCCGAGCTTTCCAACCAGCTGGCCCAGGAGGAGGCCCTGCTGAACAAGCTGACCGTTGAGCTTGAGCGGCAGAAGATCCAGGCCAAGCGCCAACGCCTGGAGAACCAGCAGAAGGCAGACCTGGCAAGTGTCAACCTCGCGGCAGCCAAGCGCGAGGTACGCCGCGCAGAACTCTCCATCGAGAAGCAGATCATCTCCCGCCTCGACTTTGAAAAAGCCATGGACGACCTGGCCCGCGCCGAGCTGGAGTACAAACAGGCGGTACAGAATAGCGGGCTGGAGAAAGAGGCACTGGCCTTTGAGACCCGCACCCTGGAGCTGCAGGTATCGCAGCAGAAGCTGAAGGTCGAAGAGCTCAAGCGCCGCGTCGGAGACCTGCGGATCACCTCACCGGTCGCCGGCACCGTCGGCAGCCTGGCCGTGGCACAGCGCAGTGCCATTCCCCCCAACGCCCCGCTGATGACCGTGGTGGACCTGCGCAGCTTCGAGCTGGAGGCCGCCGTGCCGGAAAACTATGCCGATGACCTGGGCCTGTCCATGTCCGTGGCCATCAACCTGGGCGGCCGCGAAGTGCCCGGTGAAATCACCGCAATCTCCCCGGAAGTCATTAACAACCAGGTGGTAGCCCGGGTGCGCTTTACTGACGGCCAGCCGGAAAAGCTGCGCCAGAACCTGCGCCTCACTGCGCGGATCCTGCTGGAAAACCGCAATGACGTGATCCTGGTCAAGCGCGGTGCCTTCCTCGACCAGACCGGTGGGCGTTACGCATGGAAACTCACCGATGACAACCAGGCCGTTCGGGTTCCGATCCAGATCGGCGCCCTGGGCCTGAACCAGGTGGAGATCATCTCGGGACTGCAGGAAGGTGACCAGATCATCACCTCCGCCACGGAAGAGCTCGACAATGCACAGCTGGTAGCACTGAAACAGTAAACACAGAATTTTTTGACAATCGATAAATAATGACAAAGGGAATCCCACGATGCTCAAGATGCACAACATCCGCAAAAGCTATCGCACCGATACCATCGAGACCCACGCCCTGCGCGACTTCAGCCTCGAGGTCAACGAGGGGGAGTTTGTCTCGGTAACCGGCCCCAGCGGCTCCGGCAAGACCACCTTCCTGAACATCGCCGGCATGCTGGAAACCCCCACCGGGGGCGAGTACCTGCTGGACGGGGATAATGTCAGTCACCTGAACGATCGCCAGCGCTCACGCCTGCGCAATGAAAAAATCGGCTTTATCTTCCAGGGCTTCAACCTGATTCCCGACCTGAACCTTTTTGACAATATTGATGTGCCGCTGCGCTATCGCGGATTCGACGGCAAGGAACGCCGCCGCCGTATTGAAAAAGTGCTGGAACAGGTAGGCCTGTCCGCCCGCGCCAAACACCTGCCGTCCCAACTCTCCGGCGGCCAGCAGCAGCGTGTGGCCATTGCCCGCGCCCTGGCCGGTGAGCCGCGCTTCCTGCTCGCGGACGAACCTACCGGCAACCTGGATTCCCTGATGGCCCGCCAGGTGATGGAGCTGCTGGAATTTATCAACGAGTGGGGCACCACCATCGTGATGGTGACCCACGACCCGGACCTTGCCCGCCGCGCCCACCGCAACATCCAGATTGTCGATGGCCAGGTTTCCGACCTGCAACGGGCCATGGTACCGGCAGCCGCGGACATCGCATAAGGGGATTGCAGCCATGATCGGATACTACATTTCCCTCGCCGTTCGCAGCCTGCGACGCACTCCTATCCTGAGTGCGCTGATGGTAGCTGCCATTGCCGTCGGTGTAGGCGCAGCCATGACCACACTGACTCTCAACTACATGATGTCCCGCAATGCGCTGGCAGAAAAAAACGATGTTCTCTACGCAGTGCAGCTGGACAGCTGGAGCAGTACCGACACCGTAGAAAATCCCAGCGAAATGCCCTGGCAGGTCACCTACCAGGACGCCGTCGCCCTGCTCCGCTCCGACATCCCCAGCAAACAGGTTGCCATGCATCGCTGGGGTGGCCCCATCACGCTGGAGAATTCAAAAATTCGGCCGTTTATCGCCGATGCCAGGGTTACAAGCCGGGACTTTTTCAGCCTCTTTGATGTGCAGTTTATTTACGGCGGCACCTGGAACAGCGAAGCGGATAAAAACCACACCCAGCAGATCGTGCTGTCCGAGGAAACCAATAACAAGTTGTTCGGCGGTGAAAACAGCGTGGGCCGCAGCGTAAATTTCAACGGTACCCCCTTTACAGTCGTGGGTGTAACCGAGCACTGGCAACCCAGCCCCAAAGTGCACGACCTGAACAACGGCCACTTCAATGACTCAGCCGAGGCGTTTCTGCCATTTGGGCTGCATCGCCAGTTCGAGATCTACCCCTGGGGCAACACCAATGGCTGGAAATCCGAGGAAATCAACAGTTACGAGGACCGACTCAACAGCGACATGGTCTGGATCCAGTACTGGGTACAGCTGGACACCGCGGAGGATGTAGAGCGTTACGGGGATTTCCTCACCGGTTATATCCGCGAGCAAAAAGAGCAGGGGCGCTTCCCCCGGCCACTGAAATACGGCCTCAGTAGCCCTTCCGAGTGGCTGGAGTTGAATGAGGTGGTCGATGGCGATGACCGCATGCTCAGCTGGCTGTCACTGGCCTTCCTGCTGGTGTGCCTGGTGAACGCGGTGGCACTTCTGCTGGCCAAGTTCCTGCGCAAGGCGCCCGAAGCTGGTGTGCGCCGTGCGCTGGGTGCAAGCCGCAAGGCCGTATTCAGCCAGCACCTGGTGGAGAGCGGCTGTGTCGGCCTGGCCGGTGGGCTGGTGGGCATCCTGCTGACCCTGGCCGGCCTGGGCCTGATACGCCAGCTGCAGATGGGCTATATGGACCGTGTCGCGTCGATGGACTGGGCTATGATGCTCGCTGCCATCGGCCTGGCCATCCTGTCCAGCCTGCTGGCGGGCCTGTATCCGGCGTGGCGTATCAGCCGTACCAACCCGTCGATCTACCTGAAGACCCAGTGAAGCCCGCAAGCGCAAAAAGGAAAGAACCATGCTGGAACTGAGACCCATTTTATCGGCGCTGTGGCGCCACAAGATCTCCGCCCTGCTGATTGCCCTGCAGCTGGGCCTGACCCTGGCCATTGTCAGCAATGCGCTGGTGGTGATCGACGAGCGCACCGAGCGTATCTCCCGCCCGACCGGCCTGGCCGTTGAAGACATCAACAAGTTTCACTTTATGGCCATCCCGGAAGACTACGACATGTTCGAGGCGTTCCGGCTCGACCTGGACATGATCCGCGCACTGCCAGGAGTAGCCAGTGCCACCATCAGCAACCATGTCCCCCTGTCCGGCAGTGGCTCCGCAAGCGGTTTCTATACCGAGCCCAACAAGGAGACCGGGGGCACCAGTGCCAACTACTACACCGTGGACGAGCACTTTATCGATGCCATGGGTATGAAACTGGTTGCCGGCCGCGGTTTCTCACCGGAAGAGGTCAAGCAGCTGGGCGCCAGCAGTAGCGAGCGTCCCAAGGTTGCGGTGGTCACGCAGAAATTTGCCGACGACGTATTTCCGGAGGGCAATGCCCTCGGCAAGGCGTTCTTCCTTGGCGGTGAAGACCATCCCATCGAGATCGTCGGTATCGTGGAACGCAACCTGGGTCCCTGGCCGAACTCGTCCCTCGCCGGCCGCGGTGTCTTCTACCCCGCAATCCTGGATCAGTGGTTCTACTATATCGTGCGGGCCGAGCCGGGCCAGCGGGACGCGGTACTCAAATTGGTGGAGGAGAAACTGGCCGAACGCGACCCCAACCGGGTAATCAATTCGGGCACCATGGAAGAAGACAAGGACGAGTACTATGCCGGTGATAATACAATGGTCAAGGTCCTGACCAGTGTTATTATCCTGCTGACGTTTATCGTGGCCTTGGGGATCGTTGGCCTCACGGTTTTCTGGATAACCCAGCGGCAGAAACAGATCGGCGTACGCCGCGCCCTGGGCGCAACCCGCAGTGCCATCAGTCGCTACTTCCTGCTGGAAAACCTGATCATTGCAGTCGCCGGTATCCTGCTGGGGGCGGCGGCGGCACAGGTCTTCAACGGGTTCCTGGCCCGGGAATTCAACCAGCCGGCGCTGCCGCCGATGGTGACACTCGCCTGTGCCCTGTTACTACTGGGTGTCAGCCTGGGAGCGGCCCTGGTACCGGCCCTGCGGGCCGCCAATATCTCACCGGCAACCGCCACTCGCAGTGTGTAAACTGCGGTAAACTATCCTCCCCGGAACGGGCGCTCGCGCCCGTTTTCCATTTGCGGATACGACTGAAAACATGGATAAAGTTCTCGTTATCGATGACAACCCGGGCATCATCTCCGCCCTGGAGCTGTTGCTGTCACTGCACAATATCGAGACCGCCAGCGCGGTTACCCCGCAGGCGGGCCTGCAGCTGTTACGTGAACACGGGGATATCAGCCTGGTGATCCAGGACATGAACTTTACCGCGGACACTACCTCCGGTGAGGAGGGGCGGGAGCTTTTCTTTGCCATTCGCGAGATCGCACCCGACCTGCCGGTGATCCTGCTGACGGCCTGGACCCAGCTGGAGATGGCCGTGGAGCTGGTCAAGGCCGGGGCCGCCGATTATCTCGGCAAACCCTGGGACGACAACAAGCTGGTGGCCACGGTCAAGAACCTGCTGGAGCTGAACGAGCTGCAGCAACAACAACAGCGTGCCAGCCAGCGAGCTCTCAGGGCTCGCGCCCAGCTCGAACAGGATTACGACCTGCAGGGTATCGTGTATCGCAGCGATGCCATGCAAAAGCTGCTGGAGATGGCCGCCCAGGTCGCAGCCGCCGACATCCCGGTGCTGATCACCGGTCCCAACGGCGCCGGCAAGGAGAAAATCGCCGATATTCTGCAGGCCAACTCCTCCCTGCGCGACGGCCCCTACATCAAGGTCAATGTGGGCGCCCTGCCCGAGGAACTGATGGAAGCCGAATTGTTCGGGGCAGAGGCCGGCGCCTACACCGGTGCCGGCAACAAGGTGCGGCAGGGCCGCTTCGAGGCCGCAGACGGCGGCACGCTATTTCTGGATGAAATCGGTGAACTCTCCGCCAGTGGCCAGGTAAAACTGCTGCGAGTACTGCAGACCGGCGAATTCCAGCGCCTGGGTAGCAGCCAGACCCGCCGGGTAAACGTGCGGGTAATCAGCGCCACCAACAGTGACCTGCCACAGCAGATCGCGACCGGCAATTTCCGCCAGGATCTCTTTTACCGCCTGAATGTTATTGAGCTGAAGCTGCCTCCCCTGCGCGAGCGGCCGGAAGACATACTGCCGCTCGCGCGCCGCTTCCTGCAGGAGGCCCCCGGCAATGCCAGGCAATTATCGGCCCCGGCGCAGCAGGCACTGGTTCGTTACGACTGGCCAGGCAATGTACGTGAACTGCAGAACACCATGCAGCGCGCCGCAGTCCTCACCCGCGGAGACAGTGTCGAGGTGGAAACCCTCAACCTGCCCGAGCCCGATACTGCCAGTCGCGTGGACCTGGGTTTCGAACCCAGCCGCGAACTGCTCGAGCAGACCCTCGCCAGCTGCAATGGTGTCATTGCCCAGGCTGCGCGGGAGCTGGGCCTGAGCCGCCAGGCGCTCTACCGGCGGCTCGATAAATATGGGATTCCCTACTGATGGCGCTGAGAATTTCGCTGGAGGGACGGATAGTTGCCAGCTGCCTGCTGGCAGTACTCGTCGCCACGACCGTTCCCTTTGTATTGTTGAGTGCCTTTGAACTCGACCCCGGGCTCGCCTGGGCTGGCGGCCTGCTTCTGGGAGTGGTCGCCGTAATTGCACTGGTGCGGCTGGTGACCGGCCCCCTGGAGCGCGACCTGGTAGCGCTTGAGGGAGGACTATTGAATTTTCGCGACGGGGATTTTTCCATATCCCTCGCCCTCAAGCGCAACGACCAGCTGGGCCAGATCGCAAGACTCTACAACGATGTAAGTGAAATCCTGCGGCGGGAACGTACCCATATCTACCAGCGCGAACTGCTGCTGGATACAGTGATCCAGAGCTCGCCCCACACGCTGCTGCTGGTGGACCAGACCGGTCGTATCATTTACGCCAACACCAGTGCCCGCCACCTGCTTCACTCTGGCAGGCCGATCAATGGCATGAAACTGGCCGACCTGTTGCAGGAGTGCCCTGCAGAGCTGGCGACAGCCATCGAGAGCGGTGAGGATGGCCTGTATAGTTACAGCGATGACGAGGGCGGTCACTCCCAGCATGTCAGCAACAGCGTGTTTGTCCTGAATGCGCAGAAACACCGACTGGTATTGATTCGCGAGATGACGCGGGAACTCACCCGCGCCGAGGTGCAGGTGTGGAAAAAAGTCATTCGCCTGATCAGTCACGAGCTGAACAACTCCCTCGCACCCATTTCCTCCATGGCACACAGCGGCAAGCTACTGGCCACCCAGGAGGGTCAGACAGAAAAGCTTGTTCGGGTGTTCGATACCATTGCGGAACGTTGCCAGCACCTGACCGAATTCACCCAGGGCTATGCGCGCTTCGCAAAACTTCCTGCCCCGAGCCGGGAAGAGGTGAACTGGCAACAGCTCATGGAAAGAGTGGAACCCCTGCAACCATTTTTACTCTGCGGCACGCTGCCCAGCCGGCCGGGGTATTTCGACCCGGTACAGATGGAGCAGGCCCTGCTCAACCTCCTGAAAAACGCAGGCGATGCCGGCAGCCCGCCAGGGGAAACGGAAATTGAGGTGCGCACGGATCGCCAGGGGCAGAGGATCACCGTTCGTGATCGAGGCACAGGCATGGGAGACAAAGTACTGCAGCAGGCACTGCTGCCTTTCTATTCCACCAAGCCCGGCGGCATGGGCCTGGGCCTGGCCCTGTGTCGCGAGATTGTCGAAGCGCACGATGGCACTATTCAGCTGCATAACCGCACCGGCGGTGGCCTGCAGGTAAACCTTTTCCTGCCCTGGCCAGATAATATCGACGCACCTTACTAGAATTTAATTTTACGTCGGTACTAACGTTCATAAAAAATGCGGCAACAAGTAATTTTGTACCTAGTAAGGTTCATCACCCCCACCCTGGGCTTGATAACACTGCATGGTTAGTACTTTTTACCAAGATAGAAAGCCGGTGCTCTTTCCCCGCACCATCCCGCCTTACCATTTATCTGACGATTACCCCAACCTGGTCACGATTTTTATTGCGTCCTTTCGCATCCCGTTCGTCATAAACTCCAGCGGTCAAAAGAATTGACCGCCGGGGCCATGGATGGCTCACGGATTTCGCCCTGCGCAATGCATGCAGTCAGCTTCCGATGAGGTTTTCCCGCCCGAATTCCCAATAGCACTAAAGATAATGAGGAATTTATGTCCAAAACCCACCAGCTATTTTCTGCCGGGGCCCTGGCCCTTGGGCTGATTGCCACCGCCCAGGCCGCTGACCGGCCGGCCCACGGTGGCCCCCTGGATCTCGCCATCGCCAATGAATCCAAATTGATTGAGATGCTGAAAAAATCCGGGCGAATCGATGCGAATGCGAACCTGCCCCAAGCCGAACAGGCCTTGCGGGAATACCTCAGGGAACGTGCCCAACAGGCCACCGAGCAGCGTGGCGCTGGCCTCGCCGGCAATAACTCCAGTGTACTCGCGAACCACAGCGAACACAGCTTCGCGCAAGCACTGCAGAACGGCAACGGCAACAAGCTCGGCCGCGCAAAACAGAAAAAACCGTCCCCGCTGCGCCCGGATGCCTATCATGGCGAGGCCAACAACGCCCGCGTGCTGGCCATCCTGATGGAATTCCCGGACTTCCCCCACAACAGCATCCAGCCCGGGGAGTCAGACATGTACTACCCGGATTACACTCCGGACCACTATGCGGGCCTGCTCTTCTCAGAAAGCGGTTTCACCGGGCCCGCCGGCGAAAACCTCCTCTCGATGCAACAGTTCTACTGGCAGCAATCCGGCAACAGCTACAGCGTTGAGGGCTCAGTCGCCGGCTGGTACATGGCCAGCCAGCCCGCCGCGTTTTACGGCAACAATGCTGACGGCGATGCCAGGGCCCTCGTACGCGAGGCTCTGCTGGCGGCGGCGGCAGACCCGACCGTTAACCTGTCGGAATTTGACAACGAGGATCGCTACGACCTCGACGGCGATGGTAATTACTGGGAGGCCGACGGCCTTGTCGACCATGTAATGATCTTCCACTCTTCCGTTGGCGAGGAAGCCGGCGGCGGCCAGCTGGGCGAGGACGCCATCTGGGCCCACCGCTGGACGCTGGGAGCGGCCCCCTTCCCGATCCCCGGCACCAGTGCCACGGTGGATTACTGGGGCGAGGACATGCCGATGGCGGCTTACGACTACACCATCCAGCCGGCCGATGCCGCGGCCGGGGTGGTGAGCCATGAGTATGGCCACGACCTGGGACTGCCGGATGAGTACGATACCCAGTACACAGGCCGCGGTGAGCCGGTGTCCTCCTGGTCTGTGATGTCGAATGGCAGCTGGGCCGGCGTCATTCCCGGCTCCGAGCCTACGGGCTTCTCCGCCTGGTCGAAGGAGTTCCTGCAAAATAGCATGGGGGGCAACTGGCTGCACGGTGCCACCATCGATCTCGCCGACATCCCCGCTGAGGGCGTGCAGGCACTGCTGGATGAGGCGGTCAGCAAGGGCAGCAACAACGATGCCGTCCGCATCGACCTGCCACAGAAAAAGAAGATTATTACTACTCCCACGAGCGGTGAATATGCCTACTTCAGTGGCAGCGGTAACGGACTGTCCAACTATATGCTGGTACCGCTCGACCTGAGCAACGCCAGCAGTGCCAGTCTCGCCTTCAAGGCATGGTACGACATCGAGAAGGACTGGGATTACGCCTATGTTTCAGTGTTCGATGGCAGCACCGAAATCCCTGTCCCACTGGCGGGTAATATCACCACTGACAGCAGCCCCTACGGACAGAACCCGGGCCACGGTATCACCGGCGCCTCCGGCGGCTGGGTCGATGCCGAGTTTGACCTGAGTGCGTATGCCGGCAAGCAGGTATATCTGCTGCTGAATTACTGGACAGACGGCTACGTCGCCAACCCGGGCTTCTTCGCTGATGACATCCGGGTTAGCGCTGATGACACGACACTGTTGCTCGACGATGCCGAGTCCACCGGCGCCTTCAACCTGGCCGGCTTTACCCGCGACCCGGGCTACAGCCTGCACGACCACTACTACCTGCTCGAGTGGCGCACGCACCGAGGTGTGGACCAGGGCCTGAAGCACGTGAATGTGGCCGGGGAACTGCTGGAGTTCAACGAGGGACTGCTGATCTGGTATGCGGATACCAGCTACGCGGACAACTGGGTCGGGATCCATCCGGGCAATGGCTTCCTCGGTGTAGTGGACGCAGACCAGCACGTGAATACCTGGAATGACCGCCAGGTGGCCTCGACCCGTTACCAGGTACACGATGCCGCATTCAGTATCGACAAGGCCGCAAAAGAAACCCTGGATCTGCTGTCGGGCTACAACCTGCTGCTGCGGGATAACTTCACCGCGCGTAATCCACTGTTTGACGACAGCAAGGATTACAGCAACAGCCCCATCCCCGATGCGGGTCGCGCGATCAGCACCTATGGGCTCAAGGTCCGCGTCACCTCCCAGAGTGACGACAAGTCCGTGGGCCAGGTTTTACTGTACCGGTAAAGCTTCGCAGAAGCCCTTCCGGGGCGGCACGACCTGTGCCGCCCCACCTTTCCCCTTGAAGAAAAATAAACGCGAGCGATTTGCAATTGCACCGAGTTTCGCAACCAGTGCACGCTGATTACTTGTTACCCCCAACATGAACTAACCTAAAACCGGAACTCCACTTTTACGTCGTCTTTCCGAAGAGGTTATTCGATCATGAGTAATGAAAAGCGGGATATCTCGCGCCGGAAATTCCTCAAGCTCTCGGGCTGCGCCGCCATCCTGCTGCCGGCGGCAATCATCGCCACCGACCGCACCGTTGCCCAGGGCAAGGCGAGCAAAGAAGCGGTGAAATACCAGGATAGTCCCAAGGACGGCCAGAAGTGCAAGGACTGCCAGTTCTGGACCGATCCCAACGCTTGCCAGGTAGTAGAAGGCGAAATCAGCCCCGAAGGCTGGTGCAACCTCTACGTCAAGAAGCAGTAGGCGGGCGCGATCCCGGCCCTCAGGCCGGGATCGGTGTCTCACCCCGGAGCTTGTTCACATCGGCCCGCGGCGGTGCACCAAACATGCGGCTGTATTCGCGGCTGAAGTGTGACGGGCTCTCGTACCCCACCCGGTAGCTGGCCGAGGCGGCTTCCAGCCCCTCCGCCAGCATCAGGCGACGCGCCTCATGCAGGCGGAGCTTCTTCTGGAACTGCAATGGTGACATACGGGTCACCTGCTTGAAGCTGTGGTACAGGGAGGACTCGCTCATATTCGCATGATCCGCGAGCTCGCGGATCCGCAGCGGCTCGGCATAGCGCTCCTGCAATATCCCGATCACCCGCGAGACCCGGCTCGACTGGCTGTCTGCCACCGAGAGCTTGCGCAGGTGCGGGCCCATCTCGCTCATCAGCACACGATACAGCAGTTCCCGGCGCGCCAGTGGCGCGAGGATCGGTGCATCCTCCGGTGATTCCGCGAGGGCCACCAGGCGGCCGAGGGCGTCGAGAATACCCCGATTCATGGTCACAGCCCGCATACCGCAGGAGCTCTCCTCACACTGAAAGCCCGGTTCCAGGGCAGGAGCACGTTCACCGAGTTCAAGCACCAGGTCACTCACTTCATTGGGATCCACATTCAGCCTGATACCGAGGTGAGGGGACTCGGGTGAATCGACTATGGCCTTGCCAGTTACCGGAATATGTACCGAGCAGGCGACAAAATTGAGCGGTCCATACTTGATCTCGCGGTCGCCGAACTGGACCGACTTGCTGCCCTGCACAACAAAGCACATGCTCGGCTCATAAACCGATGAGGTAAAAGAGTGGTCAGTATCGGCACGGAACATGGCCAGGCCATCGAGGGAGGCCTCCAGCATGCCTTCTGTGGGCATCAGCCGCAGCATAGTGGACGCCAGCTGCCTGCGCGCCGGCTCAATGCCCGCGTCGATGACATTCGACTGCGGAAACTGTTTTTGCATGGCTCCCATTGATACTCCTCCGCGGACGACGACAGCCCGTAATTTCAGGGACGCCCAGTATACGTAGTTTTGAGCAACCGGCTTAGAACAATGCAGAATTAGGCAAGCACGAAACAGGAATAAGCAACGGTGTCGTTAATCCTGCAGAAAAAAGGCTGAAAAATTCCTTATTACAGTGCGACTCTGGGTATCACATACCCACGAAGCCCGATGCAACCCAGTAGTTTTACAATATCCCGAAAACAGAATCAGGCAATCACCGGCCAGTAACCGGATACCGCCGCAAAGCCACCCTCCCCTAAGGTTCACAGCCTCCGGAAGTGCCCCCATGCACGGGAAAGCCCCGACCAGCCATGGGAACAAATTCCCCTACTGACCATGACTTCGAGGATGGAAACCCGATATGACCAAGCTCCTGAAACTTGCTTCCGCGCTCCTGCCGGCGGTGGTACTTGCCGCCTGCGGTACAGGTGAACCTGGCGGCCAGCAGGCGCCGCCCCCGGCCGTGGAAGTGGCCGAGGTACTCGAGGAAACCACCACCATCTGGGGCGACTTCACCGGCCGCGTGGCAGCGCCGCAAACTGTGGAGCTCCGCCCCCGGGTCAGCGGCTATATCGAAGAGGTTGCATTTACCGAGGGCGACCTGGTGCTGAAAGGTGACCTGCTGTTCCGGATCGATCCGCGCCCCTATCGCGCCCGGGTTCGCGCTGCCGAGGCGCAGCTGGCACGTGCCAGCAGCGAGCTGGAACTGGCTGACAGCCAGGCCGGGCGTGCCTCACAGCTGCTACAGAGCCGCGCCATCTCGCGGGAGGAGCACGACCGGCGCAAGTCAGCCGCGGCATCCGCCCGGGCCGCCGTCAATGCTGCCCGCGCCGAACTGGAAAATGCAAAGCTTGACCTGGAATACACCAGGGTCACCGCACCGATCAGCGGCCGTGTGAGCCGTGCTTTCATCACCCGCGGAAACCTGGCCAGCGCCGACCAGAGCCTGCTCACCACGCTGGTATCCGTGGATCCGATGTACGTTTATTTCGAGGGCAACCAGGAGGCCCTCGATAGCAACCTGGCCCTGGCCCGGCCCGGGAATGAAACACCCGTGCGCATCGCACTGGGGCACTCCGGGGATTTTTCCCTCAGCGGTAAGCTCAACTTTGTCGACAACCGCCTCAACAGTAATACGGGCACTGTGCAGTTCCGCGCGCAGGTAGCCAATCCAGACGGCGCACTGCGACCCGGGCAATTTGCCCGGGTGCAGATGCCAGTGGAAAAGGTCCGGCGGGCCATCCTGGTCAATCGTAAGGCCGTGATGACTGACCAGGACCGACGCTACGTTTACGTGATTGGCGAGGACAACACTGTCGCACGCCGCGATGTGGAGCTGGGACCGCAGCAGGGAGAGCTGGTATTGATCCGCGACGGACTGAAGGATCGCGAGCAAGTGGTGATCAATGGACTGCAGAAAATATTCGCGCCGGGTATGCCGGTAGAGCCGCAACTGGTCGCCATGCGCAGCCAGTCGGCGGAACAGCAGGTCGCCCTGCACTGACCGGATGAGCCACCGGCGCAGAGCCTGCCGGTGGCATTCCCATCATTCCCACAAGGTGCCAGCTTGTCGGCGGGAATGCCGTATTGACACCCGATGAGCCCGAGAGAGACCGCATGAATTTTTCCCGTTTTTTTGTCGATCGACCGATTTTCGCCTCGGTGCTGTCGATCATTATTTTTGTTGTCGGCCTGATCAGTATCCCGATCCTGCCGGTTACCGAATACCCGGAAGTGGTACCGCCCAGCGTGCAGGTAACAGCCCGCTACCCGGGCGCCAACCCCAAAACCATTTCCGAGACTGTCGCCACGCCGCTGGAGGAAGCCATCAACGGCGTGGAGAACATGATTTACATGAAGTCAGTAGCCAGCAGTGACGGCAGCCTGACTCTCAACGTGACCTTCTCGCTGGGCACCGATCCGGACCAGGCCCAGGTGCAGGTGCAGAATCGCGTATCCCAGGCCCTGCCCAGGCTGCCGGAGGATGTGCGTCGCCAGGGCGTCACCACGCAGAAGCAATCGCCCAACCTGATGATGGCGGTGCACCTGATCTCACCGGACAACAGCCTGGATGCCACCTATATCCGCAACTATGCGGTGCTCAACATCCGCGACGAGCTCGCCCGTATCCCGGGTGTCGGCCAGGCCGGGGTATTCGGCTCTGGTGACTACGCCATGCGTATCTGGGTGGACCCACAGAAAGCCGCGTCCGTCGGCGTCACTGCAGCGGATATCGTCGCTGCAGTGCGGGAGCAGAACGTGCAGGTATCCGCAGGCCAGCTCGGTGCCCCGCCCATGCCCATGGATTCCGACTTCCTCATCTCCATCAATGCGCAGGGCCGGCTCGAGAGCGCTGCGGAATTCGGCAATGTAGTGCTGAAGACCGGCGACGATGGCCAGATGACGCTGTTAAGCGACGTCGCGCGTATCGAGCTGGCGTCTTCCCAGGACTCCCTGCGCGCATTGCTCAACGGCCAGCAGGCGGTGGCCATTCCCATTTTCCAGGCGCCAGGCTCCAACTCGCTGGAAGTTTCCAGCGCCGTGCGCGCGACCATGACCGAGCTGGATGACCGCTTCCCGGAAGGACTTGAATGGGAGGTCGCCTACGATCCCACCGTGTTCGTCAGCACTTCGATCCAGGCGGTTATCCAGACCTTGCTGGAGGCCGTGTTGCTGGTGGTGCTGGTGGTGATCCTGTTCCTGCAGACCTGGCGTGCGTCACTGATTCCCCTGCTGGCAGTGCCGGTTTCCATTGTCGGCACCTTTGCCATGCTGCTGATGCTCGGCTTTACCATCAACACCCTGACCCTGTTTGCCATGGTGCTGGCTATCGGCATCGTGGTGGATGATGCGATTGTGGTGGTGGAAAACGTCGAGCGGAATATCGAGGAGGGACTCAAACCGCTTGCGGCAGCACACCAGGCCATGCGTGAAGTCAGTGGTCCCATTGTTGCCATCAGCCTGGTGCTGTGTGCCGTATTTGTGCCGATGGCATTCCTGGACGGCATTACCGGCCAGTTCTACCGGCAGTTTGCCGTAACCATCGCCATTGCCACGATTATTTCCGCAATCAACTCACTGACCCTGTCGCCGGCGCTGGCGGCAGCGCTGCTCAAACCCCACGGCGTCACGCCCGATGCCCCGGCGCGCCTGATCGAAAGGTTGTTCGCCTGGATCTTCCGCCCGTTCAACCGTTTCTTCCAGCGCAGCTCGGAGGGTTACGAACGGGTCGTCGGCCGTAGCCTGAAGCGTCGCGGTGTGGTTTTCTCCGTGTACGCGCTGCTGCTGGCGGGTACTGTCTTTATGTTCAACCAGGTCCCAGGCGGTTTTATTCCCACCCAGGACAAGACCTACCTGGTGGGCAGCATCCGCCTGCCGGAGGGTGCTTCACTGGACCGCACCGAGGACGTTGCGCGCCGGGTAAGCGAGATTGCGCTGGATACCGAGGGGGTTTCCCACGCGGCCGCTTTTGTGGGATTCAATGCATTGCAGAACACCAATACCCCAAACGTGGGTACCGTGTTCGTGTTGTTCGACGATTTTGCCATACGCGATCGCAGCGCGCCGGAGATTGCCGCGGAGCTGAACGGCAAGCTGGCACAGATCAAGGAAGGCTTCGCCGTTTCCTTTATGCCGCCGCCGATCTTCGGGCTGGGTGCGGGATCCGGCTACTCACTCTATGTCCAGGACCGTGCCGGTGCCGGTTACGGTGAACTACAGGTGGCAACCAACCAGCTGGCCGGCGCACTGAGCCAGGCACCGGGGCTGAGCTACCCGTTCAGCTCCTACCAGGCCAACGTCCCGCAAATGGATGCAGAAGTGGATCGCCTGCAGGCCAAGGCGCAGGGGGTCCGGCTGGACGACCTGTTCGGCACCCTGCAGCTGTACTTCGGTTCGATGTACATCAATGACTTCAACCTGTTCGGCCGCACTTACCAGGTACTGGCCCAGGCGGATGCCCCCTTCCGCGATGAGGCCGGGGACCTGGACCACCTTTACACGCGCAACCGCGACGGGGAGATGGTGCCCCTCAGCACCATGGTCGAGCTGAAGGAGAGCTACGGTCCCGATCCGGTGATCCGCTACAACGGCTACCCGGCTGCAGACCTGATGGGCCAGTCCGACCCGACCCAGCTTTCTTCAGGAGAGGCACTGACCGCAGTGGAACAGATCGCGGCCGGGGTATTGCCGCCGGGCATGCAGGTCGAATGGACCGACCTGAGCTTCCAGCAGGTCAACCAGGGCAACGCCGCCATGGTGGTGTTCCCGCTCGCCGTGCTGCTGGTATTCCTGGTGCTGGCGGCACTTTACGAGAGCTGGATCATGCCGCTGGCTGTGATCCTGATCGTGCCCATGTGCCTGCTTGCCGCATTGTTCGGTGTATGGCTCACCGGTGGTGACAACAATATCTTTGTCCAGGTGGGGCTGGTGGTGTTGATGGGGCTGGCCTGCAAGAACGCCATCCTGATTGTGGAATTTGCCCGCGAGCTGGAGCAGCAGGGCCGCGATACCGTCAGCGCCGCACTGGAAGCCTGCCGCCTGCGGTTGCGCCCGATCATCATGACTTCCGTGGCCTTTATTGCAGGTGTCGTCCCCCTGGTACTGGCCGGTGGCGCCGGTGCCGAGGTGCGCAACGCCATGGGAATCACCGTATTTACCGGCATGATTGGCGTGACCCTGTTCGGCCTGTTCCTCACACCGGTTTTCTATGTGGCTCTGCGCCGGCTCAGTGACCGTGGCGGCAACGGCACGCCACCCCCCAGCAAAAGGGACGCCCCCCTGCCCCAACGTACCCGGGAGCAGGCACAGGAGGAAACCCATGCGTAAATCCGGTCTTGCGGTCAGCGGCCTGATTGCCACCGGCTTTATCGCCGGCTGTGCGGTTGGGCCTGATTATCGTGCCCCGGTCCCCGATGTCGGCGAGACTTTTGCAGCCGGGCAGGGCCGGCAATCATTTAACGCGAGCCAGGAGCAACAATTCTGGCGCGGCTTCGGTGACCCGATGCTGGCAGACCTGGTACGCCAGGGCCTGGATGCCAACCAGGATATCCAGGCAGCGGTCTCGCGCTACCAGCGGGCGGCCGCCCTGCTGCGACTGGCCCGGCGAGAACAGTTGCCGGGAGTGACCGCGGCTGCGTCGGCGGGCGAATCGCAACCCGCGCTGGCAGAAGCCCCGGGAGGACTCCGCAGCGAACGCTATGAAGCCGGTATCGCGCTCGACTGGGAGCTGGACCTGTTCGGCCGGCTCGAGCGAGCCAGCGAGGCCCGCCGCGCCCGGCTGCAGGCAGCCGAAGCCGACCTGGGCGCATTGCAGGTGAGCTTGATCAGCCAGCTGGCTGCCAGTTATTTCGAGCTGCGCGGCCTGCAACAGCAGTTACTGGTAGCCCAGGGGAACGTGGACAACCTGCGTGACTCGCTCGATATTGTCGAGGCGCGGCTGGCGGCAGGTCAGGGTACCGAGCTCGACCGGACCCGTGCACAGGCACAACTGGCACAGACCCGTGCCACCATCCCCGAACTGCAGGGCGCAATCCGCATACGTATGCACCGCATCGCCGTGCTGAGTGGCCAGCAGCCCGACGCGCTCGTTGAAAAGCTGCAACCGGCTGCGGACCTGCCGCGGTCACAACCCGCTATCCCCGCCGGAAGCCCCTCCGACCTGCTGCGCCGGCGCCCGGACGTGCGCGCGGCAGAGCGACGCCTGGCGGCGGCCACTGCCGGCGTGGGTATCGTCACCGCCGACCTGTTCCCCCGCTTTACCCTCGGCGCCCTGCTGGGCTCGGTCGCCGGCGACACGGGTGAACTGTTCTCGGGCCCGGCGGAATCCCGCAACGTCGCCCTCGGTATCGACTGGACGTTCCTGAATACCGGCCGGGTACGCGCCCGCATCGATGCTGCCGGCGCGGACGCCCAGGCAGCGCTGGCCGATTACCGCCAGGCCGTGCTCAACGCCCTGGAGGAAACGGAGAACAGCCTGGTGCAGCATCGGCGCAACCGGGAACGCACGGTGCAGTTGCGTGAAGCCCGGTCGGCGGCACAAAAGGCGGAACAACTGGCCCGGAAACGCTACGAGGAGGGCTTCAACAGTTACTTTGAAGTCCTCGACGCCCAGCGCCAGGCCAATACGGCACGCGACGCGGAAGTCCGCGGACGCACAGAGGAAGTGATATCGATGGTCAACGTGTACCGGGCCCTGGCGGGGGCGCCGGCGCCCGCGGCACACTACGCGCAAGGGCGGGGACAATAACTGGCAGGAAAACGCCCGGGCACAAGCGGGGCCGGCTATACGTCAGCCCCGCCCCTCCCGATCGGGTTTTGCGCGGGGAAATACCAGCACGTACAGGCGGGTAATTGCCGAAAGCGGGATACAGGTTACGATGATCAACAGACTGAGAACCAGGCGCATCAGGTCACTGCCCTCGCGCATTTCCTGCCGGTCTTTCAGGTAAGCGAAGTAACAGTGGCGAGGACCGTCGATGGGCAGGAAAGTGAAATCGATGACCCTTTCCAGCAACCGCCAGTAGGGCCACAACGGCCGCTTGTGGTGGCTGGCGAAATAGCCGACCCGGGCAGAGATGGTCGCATCGGGGTTACCGCCGGCAATCGCGTTGCCGAGCTGGTCGATCGCTACCAGTACCCCACCGATCCAGCTCGGGTTTCGTGACCGCGGTTCTTCCGGACCGGGGACATCAGGTGCCACTGGCCGGCATTCCCTCGAAGAACTCAACGCAGCCGGTTTCCAGTGAATATTCGGCGCCTACAATCAGCAGCCCATCCTGCTCCACCAGGCGCTCCAGGATCGCAGAACCGTGGCGCAACTGGTTCGCCGAGGCACGAATATTGGCGCGCACCGCCCGTGCGGCAAGCTCATCGGGCGCAACATGACTCTCCAGTAACGGCTCCACCGCCGGGCGGATACGATCGACAATGGAATACAGGTTGGGCGAGCGGGTTTCACTGGGCTGGTGCAGCTGGTCGATGGTCGCCGCCACCGCACCGCAGTTGGAGTGCCCCAGCACGACTACCAGGCGCGTGCCGAAGGCTTCCGCCGCGAATTCAATACTGCCGACCTGCGACGGTGCAACCACATTCCCGGCGACCCTGATAACGAAAAGGTCCCCCAGCCCCTGGTCGAAGACCAGCTCGGCCGGCACGCGCGAGTCCGAACACCCGAGGACAATGGTATGGGGCGCCTGACCTTCCAGCAGTTCATTGCGGCGGCCTTCGTCTACCTCCAGTGAACTCTGCGGGGCACCCTCGACATAACGCCGGTTCCCTTCCTGCAGGCGACGCAGGGCCTCATGGGCGGATAACATTTTGCACCTCCAAGCGAAATGGTCTGCTTTGGAGATAGCATATCGGACTGAGGCCCCAAAACGCCCTGCCAGACGTCACGGTTTCCACTATCACCGGGCAATTGACAAATTTACCCCGGCGAAACAATCTCTCGCCCACGACCCGGCGGGGGTCCAATAAACCGGCAGCCCCCGAAATAGCACGGGCAAGAAGATTCAATCGCTCCAGCCTCCAGTACCAGTTATACCGCGCGAACGACTCAAAGTACCTATTTGGACTGGTATAGATGCGCGTGGTAAGAGGGCTCCAGCACGAATGGGGAATAGGGACCCGCGCACCAGTCGCCGGTATCCAGCTGGTAACAGTGCGGGGCAGCCTCCAGGCACTGGCCCAGCGGCCCCACCAGCGGATCACTGGCCAGGCAATAGCGCGGGAACGCGGGCATCTCCTCTACCGGCACCGAGCGGTAACCATAAACCTGCGGTGTACCGCGCAGGTCACCCCAGAAACCGTCGAAACTGGTACCGGCACAACCCGGAAGCACCAGGCTGAGCGCGACGATACCGGGAATTTTATTTCTCATAGACAATGCACCGTTTGCCACCGGAAATATCGAAACACTGTGCCGTTGGCGGACAGATGGACCCCTGGGCCAGCTCTTCGGCATCACCGGGGCATGAACCATAGTTGCTGCGTGGCTCGGCATTGGTCGGTGCCGGCGCACGATACTCGGCCGCACGGGGAACCGGCTGGCTATAGGGATAGACAACGTCGTCACGGGGGTCGGTACTACCACAACCGCCCAGTAGCGCAGCAGCAAATACGGATACAGCTAGCGTTCTAACCTGCATGAACCTGAACCTCCAACATTGCAGCAGGACCACTGACGGGCAACGACGCCTGCACAGTCCCGCTGTGATTTTCCTGAACATCGTCCATGCATGTATTTCGCGGCTGTCCCGAGCCGGCTTCCGGGCAATTGCGTCCCGCCAGGCAAAAAGTTGCCAAGTATATCCCTGCGCTCAGTAAACCCGCATTATCGGGAAAAACCAACAGGGCGACCCTACTTTCCGCAGCTCCGACTCGGTCGAGCACTGCCGGCTGCTGGCGGGAGGCAGGTAAGTATTGGGCATGTAGTGCCCCACCTCGACGAAATTTGCACTGGGCCGGACATCGTCCGGGTTGAAGTAAAAGGGGTCATCGCGATCACCGGATTCGACCGGAACAAAGATACAACCCTGCAGGGCCGCTGCCAGTGTCACAGACAGAGCGTACATCCCTATGCGCTTCATTTCCGAATACCTCTGATTTTCGAACGGCGCTTTCCGCTGTTACACCCTCAGTTTAGCTGGCGTATGTTTGGGCTCGCGCCACAGGGGGCAAGATTTGCGCGGGATTCAACGTAAGGAGGTATACAACGCTGGCAGTCGACGCAAGTTACGGACAATGGCCAACAGGTTGAACGTGCAGGAGAGGGAAGGAATGGAGAGGAGAGAAAATAGAAAGCAGGGACAAAGGCAACCGGCACGACATGTGCCGGTTGCCCGAGGCCGGTTGCCCGGCCTCGGGTAGTAGTGGAAAACGACGCCGTTACAGCAGCAGGCGCCGCACGTCCGCGAGGACGCTGACCATATAGGTGAGGAAGCGACCGGCGTCACCGCCGTTTACCGCACGGTGGTCATACGACAGCGCCACTGGCAGCATCTTGCGCGGGACAAACTCCGAGCCATTCCAGACCGGTTTCACACTCAGCTTGGAAACACCCAGGATCCCCACTTCCGGAGAGTTGACGATCGGGGTGAAACCACTGCCACCAATTGCGCCCAGGCTGGAAATCGTGAAGCAGGCGCCCTGCATATCCTTCGGCTTGAGCTTGCCGTCGCGTGCCGCAGCGGCCATGGCACTGGCCTCTTCCGCCAGCTCATACAGTCCCTTTTTGTCCACATCGCGGATGACCGGCACCATCAGGCCTTTCGGCGTATCAACAGCCATACCGATATGCACATAGTCCTTGCGCACAATATGTTCGCCATCATTATGCAGCGACACGTTGAAACTCGGCTCGGCACGCAACGCGGCTGCCGCCGCTTTCAGGAGGAACGGCACCGGCGTGAGCTTCACCCCGCGCTTTTCGGCCTCCGCCTTCATGGACTTGCGGAAGTCCTCCAGCTCGGTGATATCGGCATCGTCGAACTGCGTTACGTGCGGCACATTGAGCCAGTTACGGGACATGTTCGCCGCAGTGAGCTTGTGGATCTTGCTCATCGGCTCGGTGGTAACCGGGCCAAACTGGGAGAAGTCGATCTCCGGCATCTTGGCCACGCCCAGGCCACCGCCAACACCCACGGCACCGCTCTCGGCCTTTTTCACCTGCTCCTTGATATAGGCATTCAGGTCATCCTTGGTAACACGGTTGCGGGGTCCGCTCGGTTTTACCTTGGTCAGGGTAACACCCAGCTCGCGCGCCAGCTTGCGCACCGCCGGACCGGCGTACACTTCCGCCGAAACAGTCAGGTCCCGGTGCAGGGCGTGGTCTTTCTGCGGTGCTGCAGGCGGCTCGGAGGTAGCACCAGATTCTTCCGCCGGCGCAGCAGGGGCGGACTCTTTGGCCGGGGCTTTCTTCTCCACCTTCTTTTCAGGCTTGGCGCCGGACGGCGCGCCGCCGGAAACCACCTTCATCACACCCAGCTTATCGCCGGTAGAAACCTTGTCGCCTTCCTTGACGTCGATGGAGACTACGGTGCCGGCGAAGGGAGCCGGCACGTCCATGGAGGCCTTGTCACCCTCCACCACGATCAGGGAATCGCCCTCTTCCACCTCGTCACCGGCCTGGGCTGTGATTTCAATCACGTCCACGGCATCGGCGCCACCAAGGTCTGGAACCGTGACGGTTTCTTCCTTCTCTTCTCCGGCCCCTGCTGACGCTTCACCGGGCTCTTCACCGGCTTCCTCATCCGCTTCGGAGGGCGATTCTTCGGTGGCTTCTTCAGACGGTTCCGCGTCCTCCTCGCCACTCTCGCCTTCGGCCTCGGTTTCCATTTCACCGATCACATCGCCCTCGGAGACCTTGTCGCCCTCGGACACAGAGATGCTGGTGATCTTGCCGGCGTAGGGCGCCGGCACATCCATGGAGGCCTTGTCGCCCTCCACCACAATCAGTGAATCCTCTTCCGCAACGGTGTCCCCCACTGCTACGGAAATTTCAATCACGTCTACCTGATCGGCACCGCCGAGATCAGGCACTTTAATGACTTGTTTTGCCATGTTTCTGCCTTCCTTATCCAGCGAGCCTTAGACGAGACGCGGGTTTACTTTTTCCGCGTCGACATTCAGTTTCTTGATCGCATCAGCAACCTCACTGGCCTCAATCACACCCTGCTTGGCGAGCGCCGTCAGCGCGGCGATGGTCACATAGTTACGGTCGACTTCGAAGAAGCGGCGCAGCTGCTCGCGGCTATCACTGCGACCAAAGCCGTCTGTGCCCAGGGCAACCATGTCGCCGTCGATAAACTCGCGCAGGGGCTCGACGTAGGCGCGGATGTAGTCGGTGGAAATGACCACCGGCGTCTTGTTGCCTTCGAACTGCTCACTGACCCACGCTTTGCGCGGTTCCTCGGTCGGGTGCAGCATGTTCCAGCGCGCCACATCCTGTCCCTCACGGGCCGCTTCAGTGGCAGAAGTCAGGTTCCATACGTCAGACGTAACGCCAAACTGGTCGGCGAGGATATCGGCCGCGGCCAACACCTCACGCAGGATAGAACCAGCACCCACCAGCTGTACGTGCTTCTTGGCCGCCTTGCCTTTGCCGGCCTTGCGGGAATTGCCTTCCAGCTTGTAGATACCGCGGATGATGCCTTCCTCGACATCCTGCGGCATTTCCGGCTGCAGGTAGTTTTCGTTCTCGATGGTGACGTAGTAGAAGAGGTTCTTCTGCTCTTCATACATCTCTTTCAGGCCATGGCGCAGGATCACAGCCAGGTCGTAACCGTAGGCCGGGTCATAGCTCTTGCAATTCGGGATGGTGGCGGACAGCACGTGGCTGTGGCCGTCCTGGTGCTGCAGGCCCTCACCGTTCAGGGTGGTGCGGCCGGCGGTGGCGCCGATCAGGAAGCCGCGCGCCTGCATATCGCCGGCAGCCCAGGCCAGGTCGCCGATACGCTGGAAACCGAACATCGAGTAGTAGATGTAGAAGGGCACCATCGGCACGCCGTGGTTGCTGTAGGCAGTGGCCAGGGCCATCCACGCGGACATGGCACCGGCCTCGTTGATGCCCTCTTCCAGCACCTGGCCCTTCTTGTCTTCCTTGTAATACATGATCTGGCCATGGTCCACCGGGGTGTATTTCTGCCCCTGGGAGGAGTAGATACCCAGCTGCCGGAACAGGCCCTCCATACCGAAGGTACGCGCCTCGTCCGGCACGATGGGAGCCACGTTCTGCCCCATCTTCTTGTCTTTCACCAGCGCCGACAGCGCGCGCACGAACGCCATGGTGGTGGAAATCTCGCGATCCCCGGAGCCCTTGGTCAGCGCGCTGAAGACATCCAGTTCAGGAATTTCCAGCTTCGCCACCTCAGTACTACGAGACGGAACCGGCCCACCCAGCGACTTGCGACGCTCGGCCATATACTTCATTTCCGGACTGTCCGGAGACGGACGGTAGTACGGAACTTCCTCGATTTCCTTGTCGGTGATCGGGATCGCGAAGCGGTCGCGGAAGCGCTTGAGCGCCTCGGTGTCCATCTTCTTGACGTTGTGGGTATCCATCGCCGCTTCACCGGCGGCACCCAGGCCATAGCCCTTCACGGTCTGCGCCAGGATCACGGTGGGCTTGCCCTTGCTGGCCATGGCTTCCGCGTAGGCTGCGTAGACCTTGTAGGGGTCATGGCCACCGCGGTTCAGCTTCATGATCTCGTCGTCGGAGAGATCCTTGACCATCTCCAGCAGCTCGGGGTACTTGCCGAAGAAGTGCTCGCGAGTGTAAGCACCGCCGTTGGCCTTGAAGTTCTGCATTTCGCCGTCGACGGTCTCGTCCATGACTTTCTGCAGCAGGCCCTTGTCGTCTTTCTCCAGCAGCGGATCCCACAGGCGGCCCCACAGCACCTTGATTACATTCCAGCCGGCACCGCGGAAGACACCCTCGAGTTCCTGCACGATCTTGCCGTTACCGCGCACCGGGCCGTCAAGGCGCTGCAGGTTACAGTTGACCACGAACACCAGGTTTTCCAGGTTCTCGCGGCCGGCCATGGAAATGGCGCCCAGGGTTTCCGGCTCATCGCACTCGCCATCGCCCAGGAATGCCCAGACCTTGCGATCACCGCGCGGCGACAGGCCGCGCGCGGACAGGTAACGCATGATGTGCGCCTGGTAGATTGCCTGGATCGGGCCCAGGCCCATGGAGACGGTGGGGAACTGCCAGTACTCAGGCATCAGCCACGGATGCGGGTAGGAGGACAGGCCGTTGCCGTTCACTTCGCGACGGAAATTGTCCAGCTGCTCCTCGTCGAAGCGGCCTTCCAGGTAAGAACGGGCATAGATACCCGGGGCACTGTGGCCCTGGAAGAAAATCAGGTCGCCGCGTTCCTCGCCCTCATTACCGCGGAAGAAGTAATTGAAGCCGACGTCATACAATGTGGCGGCAGAGGAGAAGCTCGCGATATGGCCGCCCAGGCTGTCGCTGTTGGAGTTGGCGCGAACCACCATCGCCAGCGCGTTCCAGCGGATCAGCGAGCGGATCCGGCGCTCCATGAACAGGTCGCCCGGCATACGCTTCTCGGCGCTGGGCGGGATGGTGTTGCGGTACGGCGTGGTGATGGCCGCCGGCAGTTTCACCCCCACATCGGTGGCGCGATCGGAGAGCTGCTTCAGGATGAACGCTGCGCGCTCCTTGCCGCTGTAGCGGATTACCGCCTGCAGCGCATCCAGCCATTCCTGCGTTTCCTGGTTGTCGTTTTCTTCGTGCATCAAGTGCTCCTCGGCGATTTATGCGACGTCGAGTCGGTATCTGTTCTTTCTCAGGTAATTTCCTGGCAATCAGGCGCAATCGGGCAAAGTACCTTGCGGGAAGAAAATTGCTTCCTTTTTTCAGCAATTGCGCCAATTCACCGCCAACGCTGGCGGAAATGCAGAGTCTTGGGAGTCTCTAAACAAGTCCATGATCTCTCTGGCTTTCAGGCATGTTCGCAATCAGGGCGCGGTCACGATGGCGGGCTGGTTGCCCGTCAAGGGACTGCAACGCCGGGTGCGTGCATGCCTGAATGCCCCAAAGGGCGGTCCCTGAAGAATACACCTGCTGCGTTGCAGCGCTTGTAAAGGACCCTGCCATTCACTGCGCACTGCGCCTTGCATCTGCATCCTTCAGGGACCGCAGAGAGGTTATGAACTTGTGCAGAGCTTCCCCAGTATTATCCACTTCTGCAGCGGCAATCGAGGATGATCCTGCGCCAGCCTGCCGGCAAACATGTCTTTTTTCGATTGTGAAGCGGCTCCCCGGGCGGCGGCTTTCTGTGGCCAGCCGGTCAATCGGGAGCCGGAGCGCGGGGGATTGTAGTATTACTACAAGAATTTTTCCAGATAGGACATTTAGTAACAATTAAAACCAATTTCTAAAACAATTCTGCTCTAAATTGGCGCATTAGCGGAGGATATTGCGGCAAAAAAGCGGAAATCAATTACAAAATGCAGTCCAAACTTGTCATTTGAGTCACACCTCCGGCGCCCTGCCGGCGCCGAGATATTCCGCATAGACCACGAAACGCAGCGGCCCGCCGGCGGCCAGCGCATTGAACGGGTAACAGGTTACCAGCAACAGGCCGGGGCCCGCGAAAACCGGCATCAGCTCCCGCCGACTGTCCACCACCCGGGTTTCAGTAACCCGGTAGCGGTGCCAGCGTCCGTGCCGGCCCTGCAGGGACACCCCGGTGCCGGCCCGCAGCGACTGCAGGGACCGGAAATGGGTATCCCGGTGCGCCGCTATGACCGTGGTGCGCCCGGGATCGCCCGGCTCCCCGGAGCCCTCCACCAGCCCGGGACCGAAAGCCAGTGCCTGGCCGCTGCTTCCCGCCATTACCGGCAGGGCACGCGCCTCGCCCAGGCGCAGGCGCGCCACCGGCCAGGTATCCGCCCAGGGCCAGGGCCGGACGGGCTCACCCTGCCGCAGCTGCTCCTCCCAGGCATCGTCGATCAGGTGGTGGGCCAGCCGGGCCTTGGCCAGCAGCCAGGCGGCGTCCCCCAGCTGCCAGGCACCGGCAAGCAGTAACGACATCACCAGCAGGGCCCGCAGCATCAGCCGGCCCTCACCAACTGCCGCTCCAGTGACAGCCGCGCGCGCCGCGGGTCGGGCAGGCGCCGGCGCAACCAGCGCCGCAACCACCGGCCAGTCGCGGCGCGCGAACGCCGCCAGGTACTGCTCCGCGGCCGGCCCCCCCATCCCAGGCCGGCGCCCAGGCCGAGCAGACCCAGTGCCGTCAGCAGCTGGGCATAGACCCCGGTAGCCGTGGGTGGATAGCTCTGGCGCTGCAGCACCTGCCCGCGCGCCACGGCATTGGGCACTGGGCTCTCGGCCAGCTCCTCACCTTCCGGGCGCACGGGCGCCTCCTCGACCGCGACGAAACTGGTGTAAGGACTGACCAACTGGAACGCCAGCGCCAGCTCTAGGATTTCACTGCGCAGCGTCTTCCCTGCAGCGCTGCTTTTCCCCACGGCGCGCTGTCGGTCCCGCAGCGCCTCGATCCGGCTGCGCGCCCAGAGGCTGCCCAGCCCTTCCGCATCCCTGCCGGGGGTAAGCGCCAACTCACGATGGAACTGCCGGCCCGCGAGGCGGCCGCTCACCATCAGCTTGCCCCGCAGGGCCGATCCCCGCACCCGGGCCACCAGCCGCAGCGGCTCGCCCCGGTACAGGTCGGGCATCTTCTTGGGATAGGCATCCACGTGCAGGCCTTGCGGCCAGGTAACCTGCAGGTCGGTAACCAGCGGATTCTCCAACTTGGCGAACAGCGACTGCATCCGTGCGCTGACCTCACCGATATCCCCGATGGTGATCGACGCCCCCCGGCCAATCTGCGCCGCCTTGCGCATGAAATAACTGTTGGGGGCCGAGCCGATACCGACGGTAAACAGGCGGGCATCCCCCAGCGATTGGCGCACCAGCTCGACCAGGGCAGCCTCATTGCCCACCGCGCCGTCGGTAATAAAAACCACCTGCCGCACGAGGGTCTCGTCCCCGGGCAGCTGCTGGCCGAACGCCTTGCGCAGGGCCGGCGCCATTTCCGTGCCGCCACGTGCCTGCAATGCTTCCACCTGTGACCGCGCCAGGCGCAGGTTATCGGTAGTGGCAGCTACCGGCCGGGGGAACACCGGGCGGGTGATGCTGTTGAATTCGATGATATTGAAGCGGTCCCCGGGCTGCAGGCGGGACAGCGCCAGCAACAGGCTATCGCGCGCCTGGCGAATGGAAGAGCCACCCATGGAGCCGGAAGTATCGATTACGTAAACCACTTCCCGGGGCAGCCGACGGGTTTTACCGGACAGGTCCGGCGGCAACAACAGCAATTGCAGGTAAGTGCCCGCACGGTCCGCGCCGCCCTCGCCGACCGCACCTTCCTCCGGCGCGCCGGCGTCATCCGCGACCACACCGGTAAAAAGTGCGGCCCGGGGCAGGGCCGACTGGCGCGGGCGCCAGCGCAACACAAAATCCCGGTCCATCACCGCATCCCCGCCGCGCAGCGATACGGAATAGGCGCCACCGCCAACCTGCTTAAAATCGATATCGTGGTAGGGGCCGTGGATATCCGCCAGGGGCAGGCCAGCCTCCAGATCCATCTCGATGGCGATTCGATGACTGCCGCTGTCCGTCAGTTCTGCCGCCGGCTGCATAAATGGGCTGATCTTGTGCGCATCCGGCACCTGGTCGGTGGGCAGCGCCCAGCCATTGCCATCCAGCTGCAACTCCTTCACTGCCTCGTCCGGGGCATCGGCCCGGCCCGGAATATAACGCGGCGTCAGGGTCGTGGGCAGCCGCAGGCTGAAGCTGCCACTGTCGAAACCCACCGGCATCAGGAACCGCACGCTCACACGGACTTTTTCCCCGGGAGCAATATTGGCCACCCGGTTGGTAAACAGGTTCGGGCGCTGCTGCTCCAGCAGCGCCGCCCGCTTTCCCGCCGCCCGGGCCTCCCGGTAGATTCGCTCCGCCTGCTGGCGCTCCCTGACCCTGCCCACAATCCGGCGCTCGCCCACACGGATTTCCAGTCCGTTGACAGCTGCCTGCGGTGGCAGCGGGAAAACATAAACCGCCTCCTGCCAGCGGCCTGTGGCGTTCTCGAACACCTGTTCCAGCTCCACCTCCGCCAGCAGGCCGCGCACCCGCAACTCTGCGCGGCTGTTCAGGTGCAGTGCGGGCTGGTATCTACCCTGCCCGCTGGCCTTGAACAGCAGGTCGCCACTGCCGGCCTGCTCCAGGGACACCTCCCGGGTGACTGTGTCCCCGGGCACATTCGCCCGACTCCCGGCTGCGCCCACCACCACCGCCAGGGCGGTAACCAGTAACAGCAGCCAGCGGCCACGCCGGTCACTGCGGTAGCGGCGCCGGTAATACTCCTCTGTGGGCAACACCACCAGTTCGCGCGGTATCCGCTGTCCGGAAAAAATTGTCCTGTCCACGGCCATCCCTCCATTTCATTTTCTCTATGGAGGTCATTACAACGGGGCAACCGGGCAATCAGGGGGCCGCCATATGGCGGAGAGGGGGAGAATTATGGCGAATTGTGGCAGGCGGCAAGTTACGTGATTCCCGCCATAAAAAAACCGGCGCAAGCGCCGGTTTTTTACTGCCAGGATCCTTTCGGCTCAGTCGACCAGGCCGTACTGGTCGCGGAGGATATCGATCAGCTCCGCCCGCGGATTGTCGGACAGCTCCAGCTTCTTGCCGATGATTTTCTCGGCAATTCCCACGTAGGTGGCAGACACATCCATCAGCATGGACTCCGGCAGCTCGTTGTCACGAGCCAGCGCCTGGCGCTCGTCCATGCGCTCCTTGTTCAGCAGGATATCCGGGTCCGGGAAGTAATCCAGCAGGGCCTGGCGGAAGCCCTCCTTGGAGTTCTCGACGATCTTGCCCTGGCGATACTGCTCACCGTCCCAGATGCGCGAGGAATCGGGCGTGCCCACCTCGTCCATGTAGATCAGTTTTTCCTTGCCGTCGGCATCGGTCACGTAACCGAACTCGAACTTGGTGTCGACAAAGATCTGGTCGAGCTTGGCCAGCTCGGCAGAGATCATGTCAAAGCCTTCTTTCAGCAGTTTCTCGTAGAGGTCGATATCCTCTTCGCTGCGGAAATTGAATGCCTCGACATTGTCCTCGATATTCTTGCGGGTGATGTTCACATCGTCCGCTTCCGGTACCCCCGGAATGCCCTTGAGCACGCCCTTGGTGGACGGGGTGATCAACAGCTCCGGCAGTTTCTGGTCCTTCTGCAGGCCATCCGGAATTTCGATACCACAGAACTCACGCTCGCCCTTGGCGTAGGCACGCCACATGGAACCGGTGATGTACTGCCGGGCGATGGCCTCGATCATGACCGGGCGCGCCTTTTGCACGATCCACACCAGCGGATGCGGGATATCCAGGATATGGCTGTCTGCCAGGCCGTTCTCGCGGAACAACCGGAACCAGTGGTTGGAAATCGCGTTCAGCGCCGCACCCTTGCCCGGCACACCGCGCATGCCACCCTCTCCTTTCCAGATGCAGTCGAAGGCGGAGATACGGTCGGAGATCACCATGACCGCCAGCGGAGCATCCGGGGCTACCGGGTAGCCTTTCTCCTCGATCAGGCGGCGGCTGTCCTCTTCAGTCAGCCAGTAAACCGAGCGGACCTTGCCGCTGTGGATGGGTTTGTCGGTGCGGATCGGCAGATCATCATTGACCGCCAGTACTTTATCAGCAAGGCTCATGGATCTTTCCTATTACCTGTGCGGGTGGGCAAAAATAAAGCGCGGGATTCTAACAAAAGTCCGCGCCGCGCACAGCTCCCCTGTGCGCGGGACCTTCTTCCTGATTTGAATGATAGAGAGCGAACCGGCCCGTAACTCCCTGCTAAACATAGGGTTAATTCGTAGTGTCGGCAGTCTCTTCCTCTTCAGCCTCTTCCCTCGCCTGCCACTCGGCCTGGTGTTCCGAAGTGGGCCAGGCATTCATAATCGCCTTGGCCAGGGTCGCGAGCGGGATGGCAAAGAAAACACCCCAGAAACCCCAGATACCACCGAATACCAGCACCGCCATGATAATGGCCACCGGGTGCAGGTTGACCGCCTCGGAAAAAAGCAGGGGCACCAGCACGTTGCCATCCAGTAACTGGATAATGCCGTAAGCCAGCATGAGGTAGAGGAACTCGCTACTGAGCCCCCACTGGAACAGGCCGATCGCCGCCACCGGGATGGTGACCACTGCGGCACCGATGTATGGGATCAGTACACTCAGGCCCACGGCCACTGCCAGCAACAGCGCATAGTTGACCCCCAGGATCAGGAAGGCGATATAGCTGACCACGGCAACAATACCGATCTCGATCACCTTGCCGCGGACATAGTTGGCCACCTGCTCATTCATCTCGTACCAGATCTGGCGCAACATCGGCCGGCGGCTGGGCAGGAATGAGGCGCACCAGTTGACCAGCCGATCGGAGTCCTTGAGGAAAAAGAACACCAGGATCGGCACCACCACCGCGTAGATCAGGATACCGGCAAGAATCGGCAGGTTGGCGATGGAGAAGGTCAGCAGGGTCTGGCCAAGGGTGCCCAGCTCACTGCCAAGCGTATTGAAGACCTCCTGGATCTGCGCTGCAGATACCAGGGTGGGAAAACGCTCCGGCAACAGCAGCAATAGCTGCTGTCCCTGCTCCACCATATTGGGCAGCTCGGCAAACAGGCGCACCAGCTGGCGCCAGATAATCGGCAGGACGATAAACCCCAGCGCCGCGATGATTCCCACCAGCACCGTACAGGCGGTAGTCACCGCCGCCCAGTGGGGTGCGCCCCACGACTTGAGACGCTGCACCATGCCCTGCATCAGGAAAGCGATGATCAGCGCCGCCAGCACCGGTGCCAGCACCTGGCCCAGGGTCGCCAGCAGGACCAGGGCGCCCAGGAGCAGCAAAACCAGCAGGACCACTTCCTCCTGGCTGAAATAGCGGTTTACCCAATTGCGTACGATGGTCAGCATAGAATCTCTTCAGTCAGCGTTCGGCTCCCCGTGGCCCAGCGCACCGGCCCGCAGCCAGTAATGGAACTCCCCATGCCCGCGCTCGGCTTTCAGGAGAGGGCGACCGCTCAGCTCGGCAAAACTGTGGAAATCGCGCCAGGAGCCGGGATCTGTCGCCAGCACGCACAACAGCGTGCCCGCCGGCTGCTCCCGCAGGGCCCGGCGCATGGCCAGCAAGGGCTGCGGACACGGCAGACCGCGGGCATCCACGGTCACTGCCGGCTCGCCCTGCAGGGCATTGTCCCGCGCGCGGTCTGTGCTCATCTGCTCTCTGGCCACCAATTTCAGCGGGGCGCAGTATAACGCGGTTTAGCTGCCGAAATCCGTGCGCGATCACCCCCGCCGGACGCTGGACCCTGCAGTCTGTGAATAACCCATCGGTCATTTATAGTGGAAACGAGAACCATTCGTCGTCTGACTGGTCAAAACCTCGACAGTTCAACCAAGTTACGTATAGAGTTGGACCAGTATGAGGCGCAATCAAGCGGGCAGTATTCATCCATGACCGAGTTCTCCCTCCCCCAGTATCGATCCCGACCGCCATGCCAACACCGGGCCAGGCCGCGCTCGCTGTGGCAGCGCCTGTGCGCCCTGGCGGCACCGCTGGGCCTGGGTCTCGTGCTGGGTAGCGCGCCGCTGGCCGCCACCGCACAGGACGACCAGATCCGCCTGCCCCAGCTGGGCGATGCCAGCAGCGGGGTGGTATCACGGGGGCGGGAGAAGGAGCTCGGGCAAATGTGGCTGCGCATGTTCCGCAGCCAGGTCCGCACCTCCAATGACGCACTCCTGCAGCAGTATGTGGAAAATACGCTGCAGGGCCTGGCAGAGCATGCCCCCCTGGAAGACAAGTCGCTGGACGTGGTAGTAGTCAGAAACGAGACCATGAATGCCTTTGCGGTTCCGGGCGGCGTGGTCGGCGTGCATACCGGCCTGTTCCTGTTCGCAGAAAACGAAGACCAGTTCGCCTCGGTGCTGGCGCACGAGCTTGCCCACCTGAGCCAGCGCCACTATGCCCGTACACTCGAGGCCAAGCGCAACAGTACCCTGCCCACCCTCGCCGGAATGCTGGGCGCGCTGGTACTCGCAGCCACCGCCGGTGGCGATGCCGGCCTGGCCGCCATGACCGCCACCCAGGCGGCCGCACTGGACAGCCAGCTGCGCTTCTCACGCCAGAATGAACAGGAAGCGGACCGTGTGGGCATCGAGACCCTGGCCAAGGCGGGTATGGACCCCGAAGCGGCCGGGGAAATGTTCGAGCAGATGCTCAAGGCCACCCGTTACTACCGCCGCCCACCCGAATTCCTGCTCACCCACCCGGTCACGGAAAAGCGGATCGCCGACGCCAAGTTGCGCGCCAGTCGCATGCCGGATGTGCGCAGCGGTGACAGCCGCGAATACCACCTGATGCGCGCCCGCATCCGCGTGGCCGCCGAGCCCACACCGCAACAGGCGGTGAAGCGCTTCCAGGCGGAACTGCGCGGTATCAACGACAACGAGGACGCCGCACGCTACGGCCTGGCACTGGCCCAGACTGCCGCAGGCAAGCCGGACAACGCCCTCGAGACCCTGCAACCGCTGCTGGACCGGGAGCCGGACAAGGCGGCGTTCGTTCTCGCCCGGGCCGATATCGATATGGCCCGCCAGGCCTACGATAGTGCCACCCGCCGACTGGAGAGCGCCCTGCGGCGCAACCCCGGTGACCACGCCCTGACCATGGGCCTGGCCAACGCACACTTCAAGGCCGGCAACTACCTGGCGGCCGAGCGGATCCTCGAGAAGCACAGCCGCACCCGCAAGAAGGACCCGTCAGTCTGGTACCTGCTGGCGGAAACCCACGGCCTTGCCGGGGATATCGTCGGCGTGCACGAGGCGCGCGCCGAGTACTACATCCTCAATGGCGTTTTCGACAAGGCACTGCAGCACCTCCGCCACGGCATGCGCCTGGCCAAGAACAACTACCAGACCCACGCGATCCTGGAGCAGCGCTTCAAGGATGTGGTGGGCATGCAGCAGAAAGCCAAGGAACTCTAGGGCCCGCCTCTCTCCGCTGCTTCGGCAGGGCGCGCGGCGCAGATAGACCTTCCGGGCGCACACAAGGTGCGCCCCTGTCAGACTTGTTTTATCGCCCCACCCGGCCCCAGATCCCGTAGGGGCGCACCTTGTGTGCGCCCCGCATTGTATCCGCGCATCTTCATCCCCTGCGCTGATGTGGCACAGGCAGGCACCTATCGGAGTCCATCGATTACAGGGGGCACAGGCCGGGGCCAGATAAGGCACGGGATTGCCCCGTGCCAGGAGACGGGCTCAGTCGAGGGGTTTGCGGAAATCCAGCATGCGCTGCAGGGGTTTCATCGCGCGCTTGCCCAGCTCGGGATCCACCAGGATCTCGTTATCGCCACGCTCCAGCACCCCGCACAGGTTTTCCAGCGAATTCATCGCCATCCACGGGCAATTGGCGCAGCTGCGGCAGGTGGCGCCAGCACCCGCAGTGGGAGCCACGATCAGCTCCTTGCCCGGGCACTCTTTCTGCATCTTGTAGAAAATGCCCTGGTCGGTGGCGACGATAAAACGCTTCTCGGGGCGGGTCCTGGCCGCGTTGATGATCTGTGAGGTGGAGCCCACCACATCTGCCAGCTCCACCACTGCCGCGGGTGATTCCGGGTGCACCAGCACTACCGCGTCGGGGTACAGTGCTTTCAGGTCGGCCACACCCTTGGCCTTGAACTCCTCGTGCACGATACAGGAGCCATTCCACAACAGGACATCGGCACCGGTCTCGCGCTGGACGTAACTGCCCAGGTGCTTGTCCGGGGCCCACAGGATCTTCTCGCCCTGCTCGTCCAGGTGCTCGACCACATCCAGGGCGATACTGGAAGTCACCACCCAGTCCGCGCGGGCCTTCACGGCAGCGGAGGTATTGGCATAGACCACCACGGTCCGGTCGGGGTGGGCATCACAGAATGCGGAGAATTCTTCTGGCGGGCAGCCCAGGTCGAGCGAGCAGGTGGCCTCCAGGGTCGGCATCAGCACCCGCTTGTTGGGCGTGAGGATCTTGGCCGTTTCCCCCATGAACTTTACCCCGGCGACGATCAGCGTATCCGCCTGGTGCTCGGCGCCGAACCGGGCCATTTCCAGTGAATCGGAGACACAGCCACCGGTCTCTTCCGCCAGGGCCTGGATCAGCGGATCAGTGTAGTAATGCGCCACCAGCACGGCATTCTGCTCCTTCAGCAGGCGCTTGATGCGCTCGCGCCACAACTCCAGCTCCTCCTCGCTGTACTGGTGCACAGCCGGTTCGGCCAGGTGCGCCTGCACCACGGAACGGGAATCGATAGTCTGGGTGGAGAGGGGTTTCTGACTCATAGACACCTTCGAGCGGCGATAAACCGCGCATTATAGCGGTCCGCGACCGGGCCTTCCGACCGCGCAAGTCCATTTTAACGTATCCTGCGCCGCGTCCAGCCCGGCCGGGGCAAGGGGGGGCAGATACACAAAGGGCCGCCGTGCGGCAGCCCCCTGTCAAGATGGTGGGTCGTGCTGGATTAACCGTTGCGGCCTCAAAGGCCTTAACGGCCCGCCTTGCGGGCTTCGTCGCTGCGCTCCTCGTTGCTGGCGCCCCTTCGCGCGCGCCAGTCGAACCGGAGTTCTCATCCAGCAGAACCAACAACGCGGCACCCCGTCGGGGTGCCGCTTTTGTATGGTGGGTCGTGCTGGATTCGAACCAGCGACCAATTGGTTAAAAGCCAACTGCTCTACCAACTGAGCTAACGACCCCGAAAGTGGTGCGTATCTTACTGATCTGTTGCAAAAAAACAAATCTTTATCGCCGCGCCGGCTGCCGTGGATGGCGTGCTCGAAGGGCAATAAAAAAGGGCCGCCTGTCGGCGGCCCTTCGCAATATGGTGGGTCGTGCTGGATTCGAACCAGCGACCAATTGGTTAAAAGCCAACTGCTCTACCAACTGAGCTAACGACCCTTAATTTCCCTTACCGAGCGATGCCTCGATGTGAGGAGCTGCGTATCTTACTGATCTATTTCCGAAACACAAGACCCGACAGAAAAAAATTGTAGGGAATTGAACAGCTTACGCGCTCCACGCCACCAGTGGGGATCAGCGCTCAGTGGCTCGCGTAGACTGTCGGGTCGTCCAGGCCCGCCTCCGCAAACCCGGCGGCCCGCAGGCGACAGCTGTCACACTTGCCACAGGCACCGCCATCAGGCTGCGCCTGGTAGCAGGATACAGTCAAACTGTAGTCAACCCCCAGCCCGGTTCCGACCCGGACGATATCTGCCTTGGTCATTTGCATCAGGGGCGCGTGGATGTGCAGCCTGTGACCCTCGACACCGGCCCGGGTCGCCAGGTTGGCCATTTTCTCGAAGGCCTCGATATATTCAGGCCGGCAATCGGGATAGCCCGAGTAATCCACCGCATTGACGCCGACAAAGATATCCTGCGCCCCCAGGACCTCCGCCCAGCCCAGGGCGATCGACAGGAACACGGTATTACGGGCCGGCACATAGGTCACGGGAATACCGCCGGTCTCTTCCTCCGGCACATCGATCCCCTCATCGGTCAGCGCGGAACCACCGATCGTCCTCAGGTCCAGGGCCACCACCTTGTGTTCACGGGCACCCAGGTCGGCGGCCACACGCTGCGCCGCCTGCAGCTCGGCCTGGTGGCGCTGGCCATAGTCAAAGCCCAGCGCATAACATTCGTAGCCCTCTTCGCGGGCCATGGCCAGCACTGTGGCAGAATCCAGGCCGCCGGATAGCAAGACCACCGCTTTCTTTGCTGTCATCTCTTCCTCTCTTCCACGCGGGAGTCCCGGCACACTGGCCCCCGCCTACAACTCAGACGCCCGGGATATCGCCCCACAGGATCTTGTGCAGCTGTACCTGCATGCGCACCGGCAGGCCGTCCTCCAGGATCCATTCCGCCAACTGCCGCGCCGGCAACTGCTCGTAGCTCGGGGAGAAAAGCACTTCTCCCACCCGCTCCGGCAAACGGTACTGGTCCAGGGTAAATTTTGCCCAGTCGTAATCCGTCCGGTCACAGATGACAAACTTGACCTGGTCATTGCCGGTGAGGACATCGATATTGGCCATGCGGTTTCGATGCTGCTCTCCGGAAGCGGGTGTCTTGAGGTCCACCACCCGCGATACTCGCGAGTCCACGTCCTCTACCGGCATCGCACCGCTGGTTTCCAGCGAGACCCGGTAGCCGGCATCACACAGTGCAGTCAGCAGGGGCAGGCAGTTGGGCTGCGCCAGGGGTTCACCACCGGTGACACACACATGCCGCGCCGGATGGTCCTGAACCCGCTGCAGGATCTCTGCCAGGCTCATGCGCTCACCGCCATAAAAGGCGTATTCCGAATCACAGTAGGTACAGCGCAGCGGACAGCCGGTTAACCGCACGAATACGGTCGGCAACCCCGCGTCACGGGCCTCGCCCTGCAGGGAGTAAAAGATCTCACTGATCCGCAGTGACTCGTTGGAAAGATCAGTCATACACTCTCGTCTTTCGACCAGCCGGCCACCCGCGGGCTGCCAGCAACCGGCAGGCTGTCATTTACCCACCCCTGAAATAAGAAACGCCCGGGCGGCGAACCGTCCGGGCGCGGAATCATAGAACTTTTGTGGTCAAAAAACCAGCGACCACAACCCCCGGGCCCGGCCTTGCAGGCGGCCCGGAAGAGCTATCAGAGATTTTCTTGCAGGTACTTCTTCGCCAGCTTGGCAGCACGGGCATCGCTGGCAGCAACCTGCTCAAGCAACTCCCTGGCCTGCTGGTCATCACCCAACTGGTGGTACACCGTACCCAGCTTGTAACGGCCATCCCATACCTTGTTGGACTCGGGGTAGCCATCCAGCAGCGCGGTAAACCATTCCCGCGCCTTCTCCAGGTTACCCTGGACCAACGCGATTTCACCCAGCCAGTAGTTGGCATTGGGGGCGTACTTGCCGTTGGGGTAATCCTCCAGCAGCTTCTCGAATTCGACACTGGCGGCGTCGAACTTACCCTCACGGGCGAGACCGAAACTGGACTGGTAGCGCTCCCGCTCATCGTCACTGGCGGCCGGACTACCGGTATCCGCCGGGCGGCTGGCATCACCACCGGACTTAGCGTCATCGCCTGCTGCCGGAGGCTGCTCCGCCGGCGCGGCGCCAGACAGGCGTGCAATGCGCCGATCCAGGTCCATATAGTCCTCGGTGCGCTGCTGCTTGAGACGCTTTACCTCGTGGCGCAACTCCTCCACAGCGCCGCGCAGCTCGGAGACTTCCTGCTGCAATACCTGCATCTGGTAGTAGGCATCGGCCTGCGGATTACCCTGGGCGCGGGGACGAGCGGAAACCGGCGCGCGCGCGGTACGCGCGTCTGCGTAGGTGGAATCCTGCTCATAGGCGGGCGCCGCGTTGCCGCTGTCATTACCCAGCTCGACAATCGGCGCCTGCGAAAATACGGGCGAAGCCGCAACCATAGTGGCTGCGGCTAGCGCGACTCTCCCAAGCAAAGGCTTGGGAGAAAATCGAATCGATAAGTTCATCGCTACAGGCAATTACTTAACGATTACAACGCGACGGTTCATGGCACGGGCGCTCTCGCTGGAGCCAGCCTGAGCCGGACGCTCTTCACCGTAGCTGATCACTTCCAGGCTGGCAGCGTCTACGCCCTGCAGCACCAGGAAGTCACGAACGGCGTTGGCACGACGCTCACCCAGTGCCAGGTTGTACTCGCGGGTACCCAGCTCGTCGGCGTGGCCTTCCAGGCGTACTGCCTGGGCGCTGCCACGCAGGCGGTCCGCGTGGGCAATCAGCAGCTCGCGGGTCTCCGGCTTCAGCAGGGACTCGTCAAAGTCGAAGTAGACAACGTTGTCCAGGGGCACGGCAGTTTCCGGCTCCGGCGCGGTGTCGACAACCGGCTCGGTGGGCTGTTCTACCATCTGCTGCTGGGCAGTGTCGTCGGTGTCGGTGCTGGAACAACCAGCCATGACAGCCAGTACACACGCCAGGCCAAGACCAGTTTTTACTGATTTAAACATAAGCAACTCCGCTTTTAAGTGTTATCGAGAAATCCACAAGGTTCAGATTTTGTCTATTTTTTACAACTGCGACCGATACGCCAGTCACAAACAGCGTATCGGGCAGGTCCCAATCAGTCGAAATAGGGCGACCAGGCCGGTTCACGTACATCCCCGCTACGAGAGGGCAGCCTGTACTTCACCCCGGCATCCAGCGAAACCGCAGCCAGAATACCTTTGTCCCCACGCTTGGTGGCGTACATCAGCATGGCACCATTGGGCGCGATGCTGGGGGACTCGTCCAGACGCGTTTCCGTGAGGACCCGCATCCTGCCGGAGACGATATCCATCGTGGCAATAGTGAACACCCCCCTGCTCCGATGGACCATCACCAGCGTTTTACCGTCGGGAGAGACCCGCGGCCTCGCGTTGTAGTCGCCATCGAAGGTTAAGCGGTCTACTTGACCGGTGGCAAGAGTCAATTGGTAAATTTGTGGCTTACCTCCCCTATCAGAGGTGAAAACCAGCGATTTACCGTCCGGCATCCAGTTCGGCTCGGTGTCAATGGAGAAGTGCCGGGTCATGCGGGTGAACTTGCCACTGCGCAGATCCAGTACGTATATCTCCGGGTTGCCGTCCTTGGATAGCACCATTGCCAGCTTGCTCCCGTCCGGCGACCAGGTGGGCGAGCTGTTGATCCCCTTGAAGTTGGTCAACTGCTGGCGCGCACCGGTACGCAGGTTCTCACGGAAAATCGCCGGCCGCCCGGTTTCGAACGATACATAGGCCACTTCCTGGCCATCCGGTGACCACATCGGCGACATCACCGGCTCACTGAAGCGACGAATCACTTTCGGGCGCGCGCCGTCGATATCCGACCTGACCAGCGAATAGCTGGGCCGGCCACCGCGCCGTTCCTCCTGCACGTAGATCATCTCTGTAGAGAAGGCGCCCCGGATACCGGTGATCGCCTCATAGATCTCGTCTGCCGCGCGATGGGCAATATCCCGCAGCTGGCGACTGCCGCCGCTGACCTGCTTGGTGAACATAGTCTGTTGGCCGAAGATGTTCACCAGGTCGAAGGTCAGCAGGTAGCCGCTTGCCTGGGGCTCTATACGACCGGTAACGACGTATTCAGTTCCCAGGATTCGCCAATCCCTGAAAATAACTTCGTCCGGGGCCTTGGGGAAAGACAGCATGTCTTCCTTGGGGACCGGGGCGAACAGGCCGCTGCGGCGCAGGTCGGCTGAAATGATGTCGGAAACATCCTCCGACAGCACCCCGGTACCGGAGAAACTGAAGGGAGCCACGGCGATGGGTGTGGGATCGTCGATGCCGCTGGTGATATCCACCACCAGCTGTGCCCTGGCGCTCAGGCTGAGCGAGGCGACGACGAGTACGGCGACGAGCTTGAATAGGTTCTTTATCATTGGCGCAGATCTTCGACTCGGAAATTCAACAGGGTTGTTCGTACCTCGCGCTCAAAGACCGTCGGCTCCTCCCGGGCCAGCTCTGCCACTTCCGGGAAAGTCTCGACCCGGCGAATGGCGGTGAGCACTGAGCGGTCCAGCGCGGCATTACCACTACCTTCTACAATGTTCGCCGCGACGACGCGGCCGGTGGGGACAAAGTTGATCTTGACCACCGTCAGCATGCCGTTGCGGGCACTGGGCGGACGACTCCAGACGGACTCGATCCGCTGCTGGATCGCCTGCGCCACGGACATCACCGCCTGGGCGTCCTCGCGCGCGTCCAGTAACTCCTCTTCTTCTTCGAGCGCCTCCTCGAACGCGCTCTTGCGCTCCTGCTCGAGCCGCTCCTTGCGCTCACGCTCCTTGCGCTCTTTTTCCTTGCGGGCCTTTTCCTCAGCGGCCTTGCGCTTCTTCTCGGCCTCGGCCTTGCGTTTTTTCTCGGCCTCCTGCTTCTTCTTGCGCTCCAGGGCGGCCCGGCGCTCGCGCTCGGCCTCCGCCTCGCGCTGGCGCTGCAGCTCCTGCTGGCGGCGCTTTTCGCGCATATCCACCTTGGGCGGGGCCTTCTTCTGCTTGACCGTCGCCTCTACGGTAACCAGTTTGGCCTGCACGAACTTGGGCATCTGCCGCTTCTGGGGCTCGCTCGAGGCCTCCCAGCCCAGCGTCAGCACGGCAATCAGCAGGCCGTGGAACGCCAGGCTGGCGACCACCGGCAAGATATAGGAGCTGGCGTTATTCATAATGCTCGCTCACGCCACCCCTACTCTGCCGGAGGCTCGGTAACCAGGCCCACGCTCGGCGCACCGGCGGCCTGCAGCTGGGTCATGGCGCCGACAATCAGGCCATACTTGGCATCGGTATCTCCCCAGACCAGTACCGGCGTCTTGGGCTTTTGACGCAAAACCTTGCCGACAGTTTCCCGGATCTCGTCCATCGGCTTGGCAACTTTCTCGTCGTCGCCCAGGTTGAGGTAATAGGTACCATCGGCGCGCACGGAAACAATCAGGGGCTCATCATCGGTATCGTCGATCGGCGCCGAGGGCGCGTCGGGCAGGTCAACCTTGACGCCCTGCATCAGCAGTGGCGCCGTGACCATAAAGACGATCAGCAGCACCAGCATCACGTCGATATAGGGTACGACGTTGATTTCAGACACCAGTTTGCGCTTGCCGCCCTTGCGAAAAACACTCATGACAATCGTCCGGTCGCGTTAGCTGGAGTGCACTTTGCGGTGCAGGATCGAGGAGAACTCTTCGGCGAAAGTCTCATAGCTGGACAGCAGCCATTCCGCCTTGGCAGAGTAGCGGTTGTAGGCCATCACCGCGGGGATGGCGGCAAACAGCCCCATGGCGGTGGCCACCAGCGCCTCACTGATACCCGGCGCCACCGTGGCGATGGTGGCCTGGTGCATGGTGGCCAGGCCGCGGAAAGAGTTCATGATGCCCCACACGGTACCGAACAGGCCGATATAGGGGCTTACGGAACCCACCGATGCCAGGAATGGCAGGTTCATCTCCACTTTCTCCTGCTCACGGGACATAGCCACGCGCATGGCCCGCTCGGTGCCCTCCATGACGGCCTCGGGGCTGCTGCGGCCCTGCTGACGCAGGCGGGTGAATTCGGTGAAACCGGCACGGAACAGGGACTCGACGCCGTCGACTTTGCCCTTCTCGGCACGCACATTGCCCTCGCGGAACAGCTGGTTCAGGTCGGCCCCGGACCAGAAGCGGCGCTCGAAGTTGGTCAGCCCTTTCTTGGCGCGGGTCAGGTAGAGGCCGCGCTGGATGATCATCACCCAGGAAATCACCGAGGCCAGCAGCAGTAGCAACATCACCAACTGCACCAGCAGACTGGCGTTCTGTATCAGCCCCCACAGGGAAAGTTGTTCACCGGCGTTCATGTCTTAGTTCACTGCCTTCAATGCTTTATAGATAGATTCGGGAAGCGCGCAGGGTCTGCGGCTGTCATCTGCGACACAGGCGACTTTGACCACGCCCTCGCAGATAATTTCATCGTCGCGCCAGATTTTTTGTTCAAATGTCACTGCCGCGCGCCCAAGTTTGCCAATCGCCGCCGTTGCCCGCAATGCGTCGTCCAGCCGCGCCGAGCGCCGGTACTGGATTTCCGCCGAATGCACCACCAGCAGGAGCCCCTGCTGCGGCATGGCGGGCTTATCATAACCGAGCGAACGCACGAATTCTGTGCGCGCGCGCTCCATATACTTCAGATAATTGACGTAATACACGATTCCACCCGCGTCGGTGTCCTCGATATAGACACGCAGGGGGATACTGAAAACTTCTGCCACGTGGGTCCTTATTATCTCTGCTGGCGGCCCGCGGCCGCCGGTCAGCCCATCCGGTCCGGTTTGGGTATGCCGAAATGCTCGTAGGCCAGGGCCGTGACCATCCGGCCGCGCGGGGTGCGGGTGAGATACCCCTGCTGGATCAGGTACGGCTCCAGCACATCCTCGATGGTATCACGCTCCTCGCTGACAGCCGCGGCGAGACTGTCGACACCCACCGGGCCACCGTCGAACTTCTCCATCATGGTGAGCAGCACGCGCCGGTCCAGCTGGTCAAAACCGCGCACATCCACGTTGAGCATATTCAGCGCCCGGTCGGCAATATCCGCATCCACCACACCATCGCCCTTCACCTCGGCAAAATCCCGCACCCGCCGCAGCAGGCGATTGGCAATCCGCGGGGTGCCGCGGGCGCGCCGCGCCACCTCTAGCGCCCCGCCCTCGTCCATCTCCACGCCCATCAGGCGGGCAGAGCGGCTGACAATGCGGGTGAGGTCCTCGACGCTGTAGAACTCCAGCCGCTGCACAATGCCGAAACGGTCGCGCAGCGGCGAGGTCAGCAGGCCCGCACGGGTGGTCGCGCCGACCAGGGTAAATGGAGGCAGGTCCAGCTTGATGGAGCGCGCGGCCGGCCCCTCACCGATCATGATATCGAGCTGGTAGTCCTCCATAGCCGGGTATAGCACCTCCTCCACGTGCGGGCTGAGGCGGTGGATTTCATCGATAAAGAGGACGTCACCCGGCTCCAGATTGGTCATTAGTGCTGCCAGGTCGCCGGCCTTCTCCAGCACCGGTCCCGAGGTGGTCTTGATGGCGACACCCATTTCCGTGGCGATGATATTGGCCAGCGTGGTCTTGCCCAGCCCCGGCGGGCCGAACACCAGCGTGTGGTCCAGGGCATCGCCGCGCAGGCGGGCAGCCTGGATAAAGATCTCCATCTGCTCGCGCACCACCGGCTGGCCCACATAATCGGCGAGACTCTTGGGCCGCACGGCGCGATCGTGCTGATCTTCCTGGCCGGAGGGGCCAATGGGCTCGGGCGCAATCAGTCGGTCAGCTTCGATCATGGCTTCCTCCGCCAGCATAATCACAACCGCAAGGGCGAACCTCGTGCTCGCCCAATTCCGGACGGGCGGCCACGATGCCCGCCCCTACGACACCATTAGCTGGCCAGACACCGTTCATGCCGGCACCATGCTCTTGAGGGCCAGACGAATCAGGGTGGCACTGTCTGCATCGGGCTGCTCCTTCGTCGCCCGCGCCACCATCTTCGTGGCCTCGGTGGGCTTGTAACCCAGTGCCGCCAGGGCGCTTTCCGCCTCCCCGGCATGGTCGACTTTCGGCTCCGCCGCAGTGGCCATCAGCGGGATATCGTTGCTGTCACCGAACTGCGGCGCGAGTTTGTCGCGCAGCTCGATGATCAGGCGCTCGGCGGTTTTCTTGCCCACCCCGGGCACCTTCACCAGCGCCGCCACGTTATCCTCCGACACGCAGCGCGACAGCGCAGCGCCGTCGAGGCCGGACAGGATCGCCAGCGCCATCTTGGGGCCGACGCCATTGACCTTGATCAGGGTACGGAACAGTGCGCGGTCCGCCTCACGGATAAAGCCGTACAGCTGCTGCGCAGTCTCGGACACGGCCAGGTGGGTATGCAGCACCACCGGCTGCCCTGCCGGCGGCAGTTCAAAAATGGTGGTCATCGGGGCCAGCACTTCATAGCCCACCCCCTGCACATCCACCAGCAGGTGCGGCGGCTGTACTGCGGCGAGGCTGCCGCTCAGTCTTCCGATCATCGTTATCCGGTTCTCTGTGTGGTTTTACTTCTTTATATATGTTCCCGTGCAACCTTCCCGGCTGCCACCGCCCGCTAGGAAACCGTGAGACGACCGCGTCGGAAGCGGCCCCGGCCACTGCCCGCGGTATGCACCAGGGTCTGCATGGTGTGCATATGGCACAGCGCCACGGCCAGGGCATCGGCGGCGTCCTCCTGCGGCGCGGCCGGCAGGGATAACAGGGTCTTCACCATATGCTGCACCTGCAGCTTGTCCGCCGCGCCACTGCCGACGATGGCCTGCTTGACCTTGCGCGCCTCGTATTCCGCCACCGGCAGGTCGGCGTGGGTGGCCGCCACGATGGCGGCGCCGCGGGCCTGGCCCAGCTTCAGCGCGGAGCCTGCGCTCTTGGACATGAATACGTTCTCGATCGCCATCTGCGCCGGCTGGTATTGGCCGGCGATCTGACTCACGGCATCGAAGATCAGCTTGAGGCGCTCGGGCAGCTCCGCGTCGGGCAGGCGGATCACACCACTGGCCACATAGCGGGCCTTGCCGCGCTCCACGTCGATCAGGCCGTATCCGGTCTTGCGCGAGCCGGGATCGATCCCCAGGATTCGGGTCAAAGGGCGCCTTCCTGTATGTTTATATAGTAATGGCGAAAGGTAAGAAGTGTCCCAAGGCGGGCGGGAGGCGTCAAGGGAGGCAGGGCGGGCCGGGCGGCCCACCCTCCCGGGTCAGCCGAGCTCGGCCATGACCTCTTCGGGGATATCGGCATTGGTATAGACGTTCTGCACGTCATCCAGGTCTTCCAGCATATCCACCAGTGCCAGCACCTTTTCCGCACCATCCTTTTCCAGCGGGATGGTGGTGGACGGGATCATGGCTATTTCGGCACCGTCCGGCTTGAAGCCCGCCTCAGTCAGTGCGTCTTTTACCGGCATGTAGTCCTGGAACTCGGTGGTGAGTTCGATACTGCCGTCATCGTTGGTCTCGATGTCCTCGGCCCCGGCCTCCAGGGCCGCCTCCATCAGGGCATCCTCATCGGTGCCGGGCTCGTAATACATCTGGCCCTTGCGGGTGAAGAGATAGGCTACCGAACCATCGGTTCCCAGGTTACCGCCGCGCTTGGTAAAGGCATGGCGAACTTCGGCAACGGTGCGGTTGCGGTTATCGGTCAGGCACTCCACCAGGACCGCAACACCGCCGACACCGTAGCCCTCGTAGGTCACCGCCTCGTAGTTATCACCCTCGGCATTGCCCGCGCCGCGCGCAATCGCCTTGTCGATGGTGTCCTTTTTCATGTTGGCACCCAGCGCCTTGTCGACAGCAGCGCGCAGGGCCGGGTTGTCATCCGGGTTGGGACCGCTCTTCGCAGCGACGGTCAGCTCGCGAATGATCTTGGTGAAAACTTTGCCGCGCTTGGCATCCTGGGCCGCCTTGCGGTGCTTGATATTGGCCCATTTACTGTGTCCAGCCATTACTCTCTCCGGTAATTCTCCGTCGTGGCTTTTGCAAACCTGTCGTCACCCCGGTGCCAGCCGGGACCCGGATGGCACTGGTTGCCGGCCAGCGCCGGCAGGGGACGCAACTGTTAACTGACCTGCTCTTCCTTCTTCTGGCGCAGGCGGATATTCAGCTCGCGCAGCTGCCGCGAATCCACGGTGCCCGGGGCATCGGTCATGACACAGGCCGCGCTCTGGGTTTTCGGGAAGGCGATCACATCGCGGATTGAGTCGCTGTCGGTCATCAGCATCACCAGGCGATCGAGGCCGAAGGCCAGGCCACCGTGGGGCGGCGCGCCGTACTTGAGCGCGTCGAGCAGGAAGCCGAACTTCTCGCGCTGCTCGCGCTCGTCGATCCCCAGCGTACGGAACACCGCCTGCTGCATGTCCTGGTTGTGGATGCGGATCGAGCCACCACCCAGCTCGGTGCCGTTCAGGACCATGTCGTAGGCCCGCGACAGCGCTTCCAGCGGGTTCTTTTCCAGCTCTTCCGGTGAACAGGAGGGAGCGGTAAACGGGTGGTGCAGCGAGGTCAGGCTGCCGTCGTCCTCCTCCTCGAACATGGGGAAGTCCACTACCCAGAGCGGTGCCCACTCGGCGGTGTACAGGTCCAGGTCCTCGCCCAGCTTGCAGCGCAGGGCGCCCAGTGCCTCGGAGACGATCTTGGCCTTGTCGGCACCAAAGAAAATCAGGTCGCCGTTTTCGGCCTGCATGCGCTCCAGGATCGCCGCGCGGGTCTCGATGGGCAGGAACTTGGTAATCGGTGACTGGAGGCCGCCCTCGAGGTCATCCTTGTCGTTGACCTTGATGTAGGCCAGGCCCTTGGCCCCGTAAATACCCACAAACTTGCCGTAATCATCGATCTGCTTACGGGTCAGCTTGTCGTTGCCGCCCGGAACCTTCAGCGCCGCCACGCGACCCTTGGGGTCATTGGCCGGGCCGGAGAAGACCTTGAACTCCACCTCGGTCATCAGGTCCTTGATCTCCACCATCTCCAGCGGGATACGCAGGTCCGGCTTGTCGGAACCGAAGCGCAGCATGGCCTCGTAATAGCTCATGCGCGGGAAGTCACCCAGCTCGACACCTTTCAGTTCGCTGAACAGGCTGCGCACCATGGCCTCGGTAATCGCCATGATGGCGTCTTCGTCGAGGAAGGCGGTCTCGATATCGATCTGGGTAAATTCCGGCTGGCGATCCGCCCGCAGGTCTTCATCGCGGAAACACTTCGCAATCTGGTAATAGCGATCGAAGCCGGACACCATCAGCAGCTGCTTGAACAGCTGCGGCGACTGCGGCAGGGCGAAGAACTTGCCGTCGTGGGTGCGGCTCGGCACCAGGTAGTCACGAGCCCCCTCCGGCGTCGCGCGGGTCAGGATCGGGGTCTCGATATCCAGGAAGCCCTCGCCATCGAGGTAATTGCGGATGGCCGTGGTCAGCCTGGAGCGGAAGCGCAGGTTGTGCTGCATCTCGCGGCGACGCAGGTCCAGGTAGCGGTACTTGAGACGCACGTCTTCACCGACATCGGTGTGCTCGTCGAGCTGGAACGGGACAGTTTCCGCCGTATTGAGGATCTCCAGGGCAGTGCCGTAGACCTCGATCTCGCCGGTGGCCATATTCGGGTTAACCGCCTCGGGCGCACGGGCGCGAACACGTCCGGTAACCTTGAGGACGTACTCACTGCGCACCCGGTCGGCCAGCTCGAAGTACTCCGCCGCGTCCGGGTCAAACACCACCTGCGCGATACCGTCGCGGTCGCGCAGGTCGATGAAGATCACACCGCCGTGATCGCGGCGGCGGTCCACCCAGCCGCACAGGGTAACTTCGCGGTCGATGTCCGCAGAACGAAGGGCGCCACAGTAGTCGCTGCGCATGAATACAATTCCCGTTGTCGATAGTGATTGGCTGGGCGGCAGGTGCCGCCCGATTGGCTCCGGCCAGGCCCCGGTCAGCTGGCCTTGGCCTTGTCCCCGGCGGGCTTGTCCGCCCTGGGCTTGGCCGCATCCCCGGCCAGGTTCTTCTTGTTCCCGGTCTTGAAGTCGGTCTCGTACCAGCCGCCGCCCTTGAGACGGAAGCCGGCGGCCGAGATCTTCTTGCGAAGCTCGGCCTGTTTGCACTCGGGGCAGTCGGTCAGGGGCGCATCACTGATACGCTGCAGGGCCTCCATCTGGTGACCGCAGGCACTGCACTGATATTCATAGATCGGCATGGATTCAGTACCCGATACATTAAGGGGCGCAGATTATACATGACGCCCCGCGAGGGAAGAAGCAGGCAGAGGCCGCTCCACCGCAGCCGCCCCCGCAGGGTGCAATGCCCACCAAAATGAGCACGGCGCAGCAGTCCGGGGGCCAAAATCGTGAAAAAAAGCACTATTTTTCCCGCTCAACCCCGTGCGCGTGAAAAAAAACTATATATACTTCGGGGCAGTACCACGCTGTACGAACACATTTTTATCGGAAAAACACAACTCAAAAGGAAGCTACTCATGGCCGCACGCAAAGCATCAGCCAAGAAAGCACCCGCTAAGAAGACCGCAGCGAAGAAAACCGCGGCTAAGAAGGCTCCGGCCAAGAAAGCCGCCCCGAAGGCCAAGAAGGTTACTGCGATCAAGGAAAAGTACACCAAGACCCAGATCCTGAACCAGATCTCCGAGAACACCGAGCTGACCCGCAAGCAGGTCCAGTCTGTACTGGACGAGTTGTCCGACATCATCGAGGGTCACATCAAGAAGCGCGCGGTGGGTGAATTCGCCCTGCCCGGCCTGATGAAGATCACCACCGTGAAGAAGCCGGCCAAGAAGGCCCGCAAGGGTATCAACCCGTTCACAGGCGAAGAGACCGTATTCAAGGCCAAGCCCGCCAGCACTACCGTCAAGGTACGCCCGCTGAAGAAGCTGAAGGAAATGGCCGAGTAAGAATACCCGCCGATTCCGGACGCCAGACCCCGCCCCCGGCGGGGTTTTCTGTCTGGGGCCCCGGCCCGGCAGGGAAAACTGCCCCCGCGCGCCCCTACCATCCCCAGCCCGCCCCGGCGTAAAATACCCGCCCAGAAAGCCAGACCCAATTACCAGTAAAACCAACCGGACAAGACTCGATTTATGCGCGCATCCCGCTACCTGATCGCCACCCAGAAAGAAACCCCGAATGACGCTGTGGTCATCAGCCACCAGCTGATGCTGCGCGCGGGCATGATCCGTCGCCTGTCCTCGGGACTGTATACCTGGCTGCCCACCGGACTGCGCGTGCTGCGCAAGGTGGAGCGTATTGTGCGCGAGGAAATGGACCGCGCCGGCGCCCTGGAGGTGCTGATGCCAGTGGTCCAGCCGGCCGAACTGTGGGAGGAATCCGGTCGCTGGCAACAGTACGGGCCGGAACTGCTGCGGGTCGAGGACCGCCATCACAACCCCTTCTGCCTGGGTCCCACCCACGAGGAAGTGATCACCGACCTGATCCGCAACGAGATCAGCAGCTACAAGCAGCTGCCGGCCAACTTCTACCAGGTACAGACCAAGTTCCGCGACGAAATCCGCCCGCGCTTCGGCGTGATGCGGGCGCGCGAGTTCACCATGAAGGATGCCTACTCCTTCCACCTGGGTGCCGACTCGCTGCAGGAGACCTACGACATCATGCACGGCGCCTACTGCCGCATCTTTGATCGCATCGGCCTGGACTACCGCCCGGTACTGGCGGACACCGGCGCCATCGGCGGCTCCAGCTCGCATGAGTTCCACGTACTGGCCGAGAGCGGAGAAGACGACATTGCCTTCGCCACCGACAGTCGCTACGCCGCCAACGTGGAGCTGGCCGAAGCCGTGGCCCCGGCTGGCGAGCGCCCGGCACCCGCGGCCGACATGGCCGAGGTACACACCCCGGGCCAGAAAACCATCGACGCGGTGAGCCAGTTCCTGGGTAGCGAGCCGTCCCAATCGGTCAAGACCCTGATCGTACTGGGGGAGGCAGAAGAGGGCGAAACCGCCCCCCTGGTGGCCCTGGTACTGCGCGGCGACCACGAACTGAACGAGCTCAAGGCGGAAAAGCTGGCCGGAGTCGCCAGCCCGCTGCAATTCGCGCCCGAGGAGCGCATCAGCGCCGAGCTGGGCTGCGGTATCGGCTCACTGGGACCGGTGGGCCTGGGAATCGAGGTTATCGTGGACCGCACCGCCGCGCACCTGGCCGACTTCACCTGCGGCGCCAACCGCGACGATTACCACCTGACCGGCGTCAACTGGGAACGGGATGTGCAGCTGGCGCGGGTCGAGGACCTGCGCAACGTGGTGGCCGGCGATGCCAGCCCTGATGGTAAGGGCACCCTGGAAATCAAGCGTGGTATCGAGGTTGGCCACATCTTCCAGCTGGGCGACAAGTACAGCCGTGCAATGAACGCCACCGTGCTGGATGAGAACGGCAAGGAGCAGACCATGGCCATGGGCTGTTACGGTATCGGCGTTTCGCGCATCGTCGCTGCCGCCATCGAGCAGAACCACGATGATGCCGGCATCATCTGGCCGGAGGCCATCGCACCCTTCCAGCTGGCCATCGTGCCCATCAACATGCACAAGAGCGAGCTGGTACGGGAGAAGTGCGACCACCTCTACGAGACCCTGCGCGAGGCCGGCGTCGATGTACTGCTGATGGACGAACCCAAGGCGCGCCTGGGGGCCATGCTGGCCGACGTCGAACTGATGGGCATTCCGCACCGCATTGTGGTGGGTGACCGCGGCCTGGAGAAAGGCGTAGTGGAATACAAGGGCCGCCGCGACGCGGAGAGCCAGGACTTCGCCGAGTCCCAGCTGGTCGAAGTCCTGCTGGAAAAACTGGGCGGTTAACCGCTCTACGATAGGGGTCGGGAGCCGGCTGGCTCCCGATCGCGCGACCCCACAACCGGCCCCGGCCGTGTCACCATGAACTACCCCCTGCCCTTTCCCCGCACCTTCTCGTAAAATCGGTTGCCATGATAAGAACAAGCCTTATTGCACTGCTGCTCATGCTGTTTACCGCCGGCGCCAATGCCCAGGTGCGCATCCCCGAGCTGGCGCCGGAGGAGCGTGCAGCGCTGCGCAATGCCATCGGGCAGGCCGACAGCTTTGCCGACCGCTTTGACGCGGAGGTATGGCTGATGGCCAAGTCCCAGCCGCTGGCGCGCTACATCAAGGACCCGGATGAACGTATGCACGTGCTCAAGGCGATCCACCGGGAAGCCACCCTGGCCGGGCTCAGCCCCGAGATCGTCCTGGCGGTGATCCAGATCGAGAGCGCCTTCAACCCCTACGCGGTGTCCCGCGTGGGTGCCCAGGGCATGATGCAGGTGATGCCGTTCTGGAAGAACGAAATCGGCAGCCCCACGGACAACCTGATCGATATGGACACCAACCTGCGCTACGGCTGTACCATCCTCAAGCACTATATCGGCAAGGCCAGGGGCAACCTGGCCAACGCCCTGGCCTACTACAACGGCAGTTACGGCCGACACACCTACAGCAGCAAGGTACTGGACGCCTGGGCGGAGCGCTGGCGCTGATGGCAGTCTGCGGCACGGGTACAGGGGACAGGCAGTGAGTACCGCGTTCATCTTCTTCACCGGCGCCGCCTGCAGCCTGCTGCTACTGGCCGCCGCCAAGCTGGCAACCCATTACCGGGGACTCGACGCCGCACGCTGGCTGCTGCTGGTGATCACCGGCGTATTTTTCTACCTGCTGCGCCACGCCCTTCCCGAAGCACCGCCGCCACTGGATTTCCTGGTGGTATTCCCGTCGATCCTGGTACCCGGTGCTTTCTGGCTGTTCGCCCACACCCTCTGCCACGACTGTGACCCTTTCCCGCGCTGGGGCTGGGCGCTCATCGGCCTCGACGTGGTGATCAACAGCCTGTCCAGTAGCAGCCTGCTCCGCGACAACTGGCAGGCGCTGGATAATGCCACCTATATCCTTGCCCAGCCGCTCAAGCTGGGGCTGCTGTCCGCCGGGGTGATTACGCTGCTGCGCCACTACCAGTCGGACCTGGTGGAAGCCCGCCGCAACCTGCGGCTGGTCCTGATGATCGCTGTCGGCGGCTATATGCTGCTGGTTGTCATGGCCGAATTCCTGTTCACCTACCGGCCCGCCCCCGCCGGCATCCCGGCCCTGCATGCAGTGCTGGCCAGCCTGCTGTCGCTGTCAGCATGCCTCTGGCTGCTGGCCCCGGCCCCCGGTGCACTGGCGGAATCCCTGCCCAGGGACAATGAGGAAGCGGTTACCACCGAGGCCACGCCCCGCCCCCCGTCGCCCATGGATGACAGCCAGCGGCAACTGGCAGGAAAGCTCGAGGCCCACATGCAGGCCGGCGGCTACCGCCGCACCGGCCTCACCATCCGCGAACTGGCGGAGGAACTGGGGGCCCGCGAACATATCCTGCGCGCCCTGATCAACCGCCACCTGGGCTACCGCAACTTCAACGAATTCCTGAACCAGTACCGTATCGACGAGGCCAGCACCCGGCTGGCGGATCCGGGGCAGGCCCACCTGCCGGTGCTGACCATCGCGCTGGATATTGGCTATCGCTCCCTGAGCCCCTTCAATGCCGCTTTCAAGCGCCGCCACCAGCAGACACCCACCGAGTACCGACGCGAAAGGCTGCCCGCCTGAATCGGCATAATTCCGGAATCCGTCAGCTGTTTTTTCGTTTTCCGTAAGCGTCCACCCGCACTTTCCGCCAGACTCTTCCCTGATTCACTGTGGGGGCGGACCTTGTGTCCGGCCCTGCGGCCACCATAAAAAACATCGGAAGAAGAATAAGCAGGTGAACCTATGGAAGTGGCGTTTCTCGCGGAGATGGCCCAGGCATGGCTGTCGCATTTCAGGACTGACCTGTTTCGCTACCTGATGGCTGCTACCGCAGTGAGCCTGTCCGTCAGCTGGCTGTTCCGGGGCTGGATGGAGCGCCGGCGGATCCAGAAGCGCCGTGCCCGCTGGCGGGATATCCGCCGGGAAGTCAGCTTCTCCATGCTGACCCTGGGGATTTTTGCCACCGTGGGTATCATCACCAGCGTGCTGCGCGACTGGGGACTGGTGAAGCTCTACTGGGAGTGGGGGGACTATCCATTGTGGTGGGCTGTCCTGAGCCTGCCGGTGGTCATCCTGGTCCACGATGCCTACTTCTACTGGACCCACCGGGCCATGCATCATCCCCGCCTGTTCCGGCACTTCCATCGGGTACACCACCTGTCCCGCACCCCCACGCCATGGGCGGCCTACAGTTTTTCGGTGGGCGAGGGTGTGCTGATGGCGGTCTTCTCCCCCCTGATCCTGACCCTGATGCCCCTGCATGTGCTGGTGTGGCTGGCGTTTATTTTCGTAATGATCTTTCGCAACGCGATGCTGCACGCCGGCTGCGAATTCCATCCGCGCAGCTGGGTCGATGGCCCGCTGGACTTTATGACCACCACTACGCATCACGACCTGCATCACCAGAAATTCCAGGGCAACTACGGCTTCTACTTCACCTGGTGGGACCGCTGGATGGGCACCGAGTTTAAGAACTACAAGGACGAGTTCCGCCGTGCCGCTGCCGGGAATAACGGCGATGACGACGGGAGAGAAGATTTGCAGGTGACCGCCTGACACCGGATTGCGGCTGATCGGCAATGAAGTCCGCAAGCTCGCGTGGCCCGGCACCCGTTACAGGGCGTCCGGTGCCACGCATTTTTGTTTCAGGAAGCCTGGGGGCGCTTGTCACGCCCGTGAAGGTAACAGGCAACGCCCCACAGTATTAGCAGCACCTCGGTGGCAAAGAACAACCCATTGCGCCAGTCAAAACCACTGTGGGCCAGCATGCCCACCAGGCGCCCGCCACCAAACCCGGCATAGGCCATTGCCAGCAGGAGGAATGCGGTGGGTCGATGGCGCCGGAACACCAGGGCCAACGCGATCGCTGCGGCGATCGCCAGCATCAGCCCGCCAAATGTGGCCAGGAACTCCGGCATGGCCGAGGGTGCCAGCAACGCAAAGTCGATCGTCTTGGCAAAAGCCGCTGGATTGGCAAAGGCCATCACACCGATGATCGCGAACACCAACGCATTCAGAATCAGGTAAATCGTTCCGCTGTTTCTCACTGCCTGCCTCCTTTACAAGCGGTTCGCCCATAAGACCCTTGAAGTCTGGCCCCACACTCCCCGACGGGCCAGCTTTCCGCCCCTGTCGATGAAATTTGCGTACCGGATGCGGTTTTACCTGCCAGGCGGCCACGACCGGAAGCACTCCGGACTACTATCCGATCGAGCGTCATTGCAATCGCCGTGGGGGAGCCGTGGCAGGCGCCCCGCATCTCCTCCCCCCGACTGGCATGACCCCGGCTCTAACAGCCCCGGGAACTACAGGCCCAACAATAATGGAAAGGACGTCAGTATGCGTAATTCGTACTTGCGTGAACCGCTGGTGCACTTTGCCCTGATCGGGGCGCTGCTGTTCGGCATCAACGCTGTATTTACGGATAGAGATGAAAGTTTGGATGAAATCGTCGTAAGCCGCGACCGTATCGATCATCTCGCCGCCGTGTTCGAGCGGCGCTGGCAGCGCCCGCCCTCTGAGCAGGAACTACATGACCTCGTGGAAAACTTTATCCGCGAGGAAGTGCTTTACCGCGAGGCAATGAACCTGGGCCTGGACAGGGATGACACGGTCATCAGGCGGCGCCTGCGCATGAAGATGGAGTTCCTGGCCCGGGACCTGGTCGATGCCGTCGATCCCGGCGAAAAAACCCTGCGGGATTTCCACGCCGCCAATGCCGAACAATACCGGAGGCCGGCACGCATGAGTTTCCGGCAGGTCTATTTCGACCGCGCGGCCCACGACAACCCGGAATCGGCTGTCGAGACCGCCCGGGCACTGCTCGGGGAAGGGGTACCGGAGGCGGAGCTGGGTGACAGCAGCCTGCTGCAGGCCCACTACCGTGACGAGAGTAGCGAGCGGCTGGAGCGGGTTTTCGGCGGGGGATTTGCCGCGAAGCTGCTCGACCTGCCCCGGGGGCAGTGGAGCGGTCCGGTGGAGTCAGCGTACGGGCTCCACCTGGTTTTTATCGAGGCCCGCCAGCCCCGGCGGGTGGCAGGTTTTGACGAGGTGCGTGCAGAGGTTCTGCGCGACTGGCAGCGCAGCGAAAAGCAACAGGTACTCGAAGCGCAGTACGAAAATTATCGCACGGCCTACAGGGTGCGTATCGACGATTTCCCGGGGCGCGAAACTGACGGGGTGGCCATGCAATGAATCGCCTGTCGCTGCTCCAGATTACAATGATCTTTGCCCTCCTGGCCCTGCTGCTGTCATTCCAGGCCAGCTCCCACGAACTGCGCCCGGCCTACCTGCAGGTCCGGCAGACCGCGGAAGAGTCCTTCAGGGTAACCTGGCGGGTACCGGCCCGCGGCGACCTGCGGCTGGCCATCAACGCGCGCTTCGACGACAGCGTGGTGCCCACCGGCACACCGCGCGCCAGCTTCGCCAATGGCTTCTACACCGAGTCCTGGGATATCCGCCACCCGGAAAAACTGGCCGGTGCACAGGTATCCATTGATGGGCTGAGCCAGACCATGACCGACGCACTGGTGCGCATCCAGTGGCAGGACGGGCGCGAACAGGTGGCGCGCCTGTTACCGGACAAAACCGGAATGGTGGTGGATACCAGGGCCAGTGGCGCCCAGGTTGCCGCGACCTATTTCGTGCTGGGTGTGGAGCATATCCTGCTGGGTATCGACCACCTGCTGTTTGTGCTGGCACTGGTGCTGCTGGTCAGTGGCTGGCGGCAACTGGTGATCACCATCACAGCTTTCACCCTTGCCCACAGCCTGACCCTGGCCGCCGCAGTGCTCGGCTGGGTCGCCGTGCCGCAGGCGCCGGTGGAGGCGATCATTGCCCTCAGCATCGTGTTTGTCGCCAGCGAGATTCTGCAGAAACAGCGCGGCCGCTCGACCATCGCGATCCAGCAACCCTGGCTGGTGGCTTTTGCCTTCGGGCTGCTACACGGGCTGGGATTCGCCGGGGCGCTGGCGGAAATTGGCGTACCCGGGCACGCGATCCCGCTGTCGCTGGCAGTGTTCAATATCGGCGTGGAGGCGGGGCAACTGGCCTTTATTGGCGCGCTGGCCGCGTTGTACTGGCTGGGCCGGCGGTTGCCATCGGTGCAACTGTGGGAGGCCCGGACCAGTGCGCCCGCCAGCGCACTGGTGGCGACCCCGGTTTCCTATGTGGTGGGCGGCCTGGCAGCCTGGTGGCTGGTGGATCGCACCCTGGCAATGATGCTGGTCTGAACCGGGGCGGGGGCCGGCCATCGCCGGCCCGGAAAGGGACAGATCAGTCCTGGAACAACAGTTCCAGGGGGTAACCCTTGAACGGCTTGGTCTTCTCGATCACCAGGTGCGAGGTCATGCGCGAAATGGCCGCATCCTCGTTGGCCAGCAACTGCTCGGACACCCGGTTGAAGTCCGCCGCGTCCGGGCAGATAAAGCGCAGCATGTAATCGAACTCTCCCGACATCTTCACGCAGGAAACGATCTGCGGGATATCGTTGATGGCGCGCCGGAAGCTCTCGCTGGTGCGGGCATCCTGGCGTTTCAGGGCCACATTGACGTAGAACTCTGCGTGGCGGACCTTGTCCAGGTTGACCTCCGCGAGGAACTCGCGGATGTAGCGCTCACTGGTGAGCCGCTTGACCCGCGCCAGGCAGGCGCTCTCGGACAGGCCGATCTCTTCACTCAGGTTCAGGTTGCTGATACGCGCGTTGGTCTGCAGTGCCTGCAGGATTTTCAGGTTATGCCGGTCGATTTTCACGGTGTTGTTGATCTTCTACCACGGAGGGGCCAAGGATACCGGCATTCGTGCCGGGCCGAAACATCGGGTCGGGCGGGCCACTGGCCCGCCGCCTCAATCAACCCGCCTGGCGGTTACCACTGGTGACGAAGCGCTCGATACGGTCCAGCGCGCGGCGCAGGTCCCCGTCATCGGCGGCCAGGGTCAGGCGCACGTGGTTCACCGCACTGGCGCCGAACGGCGCACCCGGCAGGACCGACACGTGCTCCGCGTCCAGCAGCGCCTCGGCAAAGGCCTCGCCGGATTCCGCCACCTTCGACACATCCACCATCACGAACATGCCGGCGTCCGGCGTGGCACAGCTGAGCCCCGGGATCCCGGCAATCCGCTCGACAATCAGGTCACGGCGCTGCTGGTAGGCATCGCGCATCTGGCTGACGAAATAGGAGTCGAACTCCAGCGCAAAGGCCGCCGCCTCCTGGATAAACTGGGGGCAACCGAAGATGGTGGCGCCGGCGAACTGGGCCAGCCGCTCGGTCAGCTCGCCCCTGGCCACCGCCCAGCCCAGGCGCCAGCCACTCATGGCGTGGGACTTGCTCAGGCCGTCAATCACTACCACGTTGTCCAGCTCCTCGGCGGCGGTGCGCAGGGAGGTATGACGGCGGGCAAAGGTGATCATCGAGTACATCTCGTCGCTGATCAGCCAGATATCGCGCTCGCGGCAGTAGGCGGCCAGCTCGCGCAGCTGCTCCGGGGTGGCCATGGCGCCGGTGGGATTCACCGGGGTATTGATCATCACCACGCGGATGTCGTCGGTGATCGCCGCCTTGATCGCCTCCACGTCAAAGGCGAAGTTGTCCTCCGCCGGGCAGGCGACTTTCTGCATCTCCAGGCCCAGTGCGTTGCAGATGGGCACATAGCCGATATACATCGGCTCCGGGATCAGCACTTTCTCGCCGGGGTTCAGCAGGCAGGCGAGCACGGCGTAAATGGCGTTGGTACCACCGGGGAACACCACTACATCGTCCGGGCTGCACGGGTGCGGCGACACCTTGCTCTCGATCGCGGCGATGGCACTTCGCAGCATCGGCTCGCCGGCATCGGGGGAATAGTGGGTACGGCCGACACCCAGGCGCGCGCGGGTGTAATCGAGGATCGGCTCCGGGGTATCGAAGTTGGGGTCGCCCACACACAGGAATATCACGTCCTCGCCTTTGTCGGCCAGTTCGTGGGCCCGGTCACTGACCGCCCAGACATTGGCATCCGCCTGGTTGAGTCGCTCGCTGGCGTTACTGAAATGTGGCTTGTACATCGTTCCTGTCCGGTTGTTATCGATACTTCTACGTTAACAACCGGGCGGGTAATCGATGGCGCTAAAGCGCGGTGCTTTTCGCATTCCCGCGCCATTTTGGGCGCCTTTGCCGCAGAAAATTCGGTGACCGTACTCCGTTCCTGGTCAAGCGGATGCCCACCCTCTGACTGCAGCCTCAGAAGCGGTAATTGATGTTCAGGCCACCGATCTCATCCTCCGGGCGCAGCATGATATTGCCGCTCACCTGCAGTTTTTCGGTGACATTCAGCCCCACCATGGCACCGGCGCCGTTCTGGAAGAAACCGCGCCCGTCGCTGTCATAGGCCCTCAGGTACGCACTGTTGCCACGAATCGACTTGAGACCGACGCGGACATCGGCGGTATCGTCACCGTCATTGCCTTCCACCCAGACTTCCCCGAACCAGCGCCATTCGGCATTTTCCGGCGCGTTGTAGAAAAAGCCAGCACGGTAGCGCAGGTATTCCCGGTCCTGGCCCTTCACCTTGAGCCCGATCGGGTCGAGGGTCTCGCCGGTGACACTGCTGACATAGCGGAGATCTGGATCGGTGCGCTCGCGGAAGCGGTCGACCTCTACCTCGGTCCACTCCACCGATACGAACGGGCCCAGCTGGCAGGGCAGTGCCGGAGCGGTATCGTAACCGCCGCGCAGGAACACACCGGAGGCATCACCCTCGGTGCCCGCCTGGACCCGGGTCCGGAACGCCTGGCCCAGGTGGATACGGCGATCCACTTCGTCATAATCGATATCACTGTAGGTAAAGCCACCATCAACAAACCAGCGCTCGTCGTTCCAGCGGGCAAACCAGCTGAAATTCAGGTTGTCCGCCTCCAGCCACAGGTTGTCCGGCGTGTACTCGGTGCTGCCATAGGAAAGCGACAGGGACCACTCGAAATTCTCGGCGGCATTGAAGCTGAAGCCAAACAGGCCATTCCAGGCGCTGTCGTCGTAATACTGGGCCGGTCCGCCGCCCAGCTCGGTCCGCTGCCACGCACCGCCGAAGAAAATGGTGGTGGTGGGCTCGCGGAAACGCTGGGCCACCAGGTGATGGTCGATATTGGTCTGGTGCGTGCGGTAATTCTGGTAACCCAGGTCGGGCAGTAAGCCGAAGCCCACCGGTGCGCTCAGTACCGAATAATAATAATCACCGAGCACTTCCTGCGCTGCCAGGGTCGGGTGCACGCCATCGTTGAAATACAGGCGGTCCGCATTGGGCGCACTGCCGTTTTCACTGAACACCGGGTCCGGGTTGGCACAGGCACCCGCCATATAACAGGTGGCAGCCTGGTCGATATCGGCAAAGCCAAACAATCCCGGCCTGTCCAGTGCCAGCGCGGCAAGCCCAGCAGAATCGAGGATCAGCACATTGGCCCCCAGCAGCACCAACTGCGAACGCAGCGCCTCGTTATACAGCGACGTGCCGATATTGGCAGTACTCACCGCACCCGGGCCGATATCATTCATCAGCGGCGTATTACCCACCCGCGGTACGTTCGATACCACCACATAGTCCGCTCCCGCCGTGCTCAGCTCGGCGACCGCGAAAGTGAGAAACCCGGCCGCCCGCTCCATACTTTCCGGGCTGATGGTTCCGGCCAGGGTGCCGGCAATGATGTCGTTGCCACCCCCGTTCAGGTAATAGAGCGCATGGGAATCGATACTGTTGCGCTGCAGGAACCCCTGCCCACTGGCGTTGGGGACACCGGTCAGCCCGATACCATTGCCGGGATCGTTTACCAGCGCCTGTAGTGCCACCGGGTCACCAAACGCGGCCACGGCGGCTGCCACCTCCGCCGGAGGCAGGTAGGGGCTCTCACCGGCGGCAGGATCGCAGATGCCGTCGGGGCCGCAGCGGGTGGAATCCGGCAGGATGGTAGTCAGGCTGTTGTGGTCGGCGACGGTGGTATCGGGAAACAGCTCGAGAAAGCGCTGCGGACCCACCACGTCGAGCAACACATCGGCGGCCCGGTTACCGCCCACTGCCCAGTTATTACCGTTGGCCAGCAGAGATTGCGAGATCTGTGCCACCTGCTCTGCCGGCGTGCCCGGGGCCGGCGCACAGGGAATGGCGCCACCGAAATCCGGCCCCAGGCCGAAACAGGAGGGCGTCAGCATGGGGAGGCCGAAGCGCTGGGCGGTAAAGCTGATGGCCGGCTGGCGCGGAGTTTCCCCACCCGGGTCGGGGCTGGTAAATATGCCGGCATTGCCGCTGTCGGACAGGCTGTCACCGAAGACATAAAAATTACTGTAGAGGTCCTCGGTGACATTCTCGTCGGCAAAGCTGGCCGATGCTGCTGCCAGTGCCACGGCCAGGCTGATGGATTTCGCGGTGAATCCCATGTCGCACTCCTTTGCTTGTACGCGGGCTTACATGTGCCGCACGCCTTTGCGCTGTTATGTTGGCGGTGGTCGCGATGGGCCAAGTATAGACACGCCTCGCCACAATCCCGGGACGGCGCGATCAATTCCTGTTAATCCACGGCAGTTTGCCGGCCGTTCGCCGCCGGTGGTTCATTTCAGGTCTGCAAAGGCCTCGATCGCCCGCTTGCGGGTTTCCTTTACATCGCAGATCGGCGGCGGGTAGTCCGACATACGTGGCGGGCAATGGATTTCATCGCCGCGCACACTCTGCAATTCCGGCACAAAACGGCGGATAAAGTCCCCGTCCCGATCAAATTTCTTTGACTGGCTATATGGATTGAACACACGGAAGTAAGGAGCGGCGTCGGTACCCGTGGAGGCCGCCCACTGCCAGCCCCCGTTATTCGAGGCAAAATCCGCATCCACCAGCTTGTTCATGAAATAGCGCTCGCCCCAGCGCCAGTCGATCAGCAGGTTCTTGGTCAGGAAGGACGCCACCACCATGCGCAGGCGATTGTGCATCCAGCCGGTCTGCTCCAGCTGGCGCATGGCCGCATCCACAATCGGCACACCGGTCTTGCCGAGGGTCCAGCGGCGGAACGACACTTCATCCCCGGACCACTCGACTCCCTCGGTCTCGGGCTTGAACGGCTTGTGCTTGCACAGGCGGGGATGGGCCGCCACCAGGTGGGTGTAGAACTCGCGCCAGATCAACTCCCCCAGCCAGCAGGCGATGCCATCGCTGCCGCCGCTCCAGCGATCCCTGTTGCACTCCAGCGCCATGTGCGCACACTGGCGCACCGAGATGGCACCACTGTTCAGGTAAGGGGACAGTCGCGACGTGGCGTCAATCGCGGGGAAATCCCGCTCGTCCTCATAGCCGTCAATGATCTCACTGAACGACTTCAGGCGGCGCATCGCCGCCTTCTCCCCCGGTTGCCAGCCCTTTACGGTACCGCGTTTATCCACTTCCAGCGGGTATCCCTCCAGGGACCCGGGAATCGTCTGCACCAGGTTGTTACTGCCCTCCACTTCGAGCCAGGCGGGCCAGTCCACATCCGCACTGCGCTTGCGGGGCGCCGGCAGGGGCTGGTAGCTGTCGCCGCCGAACTGGCTGATAAACGCCCGCTTGAACGGCGTGAAGACCTTGTAGGCCTCGCCGCTGCCAGTGGTTACCGAGCCCGGCGGCACCAGGGTGCGGTCGGTGCAGTATTCCACTGGCACATTAATTTTCTTCAGTGCCTCCCGCACTGCATTGTCACGCCGCTGCTCGTTGAGCGGGTACTCTGCATTGGCGAACAGGGCATCGGCACCCAGTTTTTCCACTACCTGGGACAATGCCGCCGGCACCTGCCCAAACTCCCGCAACTCGAGGAAGTACAGCGGTATATTGCGCTGGGCCAGGCCCTCCTGCACTTCCCGCAGGCAGGCCATGCGAAACGAAACCAGTGGATCGCCCTCATCCTGGCCCTGCCAGGTTTTCGGGCAGGCGATAAAAATCGCCGCAACTTCGCTGCAACTCCCGGCCGCGCGATGCAGGGCGGTATTGTCGTGCACGCGGAGATCGTTGCGCAGCCACACCAGGCCGCGTTCGAAGGCTGCCTTGCCACTCATGACAGGTCCTCCCGGAGTTCTTCGATAGCCTGCGCGCCGCTGGCGGGCAACAGGCGCCCCCTGCCCGCCTCCGCCAGCCGCACGAGGTCGCGCTTCTGTAATTCGACGATCCCGCCGGCAAACCATACCGGCGCGCGCATGTTGCGCAGGGCGCGCTCCGCGCCACTGCCAAACGCCGCCATGGGCAGGGCGTTATGGCTGAAACAGATCACGCCCCGCGCCTGTAACTTCTCCACGGCGTAAGGCAATTCCGGCATCTCGTCTACCGGCCCCAGGTGTAATATGTCGATGCCCGCCGCCAGCAGGCCGGCCCCGAACAGGGCGGCAAAAGCCTGCTGCTCGGCACCGGGAAAACTCACCAGTAACAGCCGCCCGCTCCCCGCCTGGCCGGACAGGTTGCGCTGGCCGCTGCGCAGCATCAACGCAAGCTGCCCGTTCAATTGCTCCCAGAAATAAGACCGCAGCACGCTGCTGCCGAACCGGGTACGGCGGCTCAGGTCGCGGTGCAGTGGCGCCAGCCAGCAATCCAGTAAAAGTGCCGGAGGATAAGCCGACAGCAGCTGCTCCAGGTGCTGCTGCAGGGCGGCGGGCTGGAACCGCAATGCCACATCGATAGTTTCCTGCACCGAACGCGCCCAGGTATCCCCCTGTTCGCCAGCGGTTCGCTCGCCGTCATCGCCCCGCTCCAGTAATGGCCGCACCTTGCCGATGGGAACACCGCGTGCCAGCCACGCCTGGATTTCCCGCACCCGCTGCACGTCCGCCTCGCTGTATAACCTGTGGCCCTTGCCGGTGCGCGCGGGTACCAGCAGGCCGTAGCGCCGCTCCCAGGCGCGCAGGGTGACCGGGTTGACCCCGGTGCGCTGGGCGATATCGCGGATCGGTAGCATCGCGTGCTGGCCGGCCGGTGCGCCGGATTCAGTCCCGGGGACTTCTGTTTTATTGGCGTCAGTCACACTCATCGGCTTGGTACCGCTCTCGGTCATTGGGGCCCGGGCCCTCAGTGAAAATCACACAGGCCCATCTCGGCCGGTTCGGTCGCCAGCAGCAGCTGGCTGTGGATAAAGTGGTGCGGGCTGCGCGGCAGGTAGTGGCGCAGCAGGGTCAGCACCGCCGACACCGGCTTCAGGCCCAGCCGGTAATCCTCGATCAACTGGGTCAGCTCGGCCTTCTCTTCCCTGCTGAGGAATTCCTTCAGGTGCCCCTGCACGTGCATCAGGGCGTTGGTGCGGTCCTTGCGGGTAGCCATGTGGGCGAGGATTTCCATCAATCGGCCGCGCACCTCGAAGGCAAAGGTTTCGGCGTCATGGGACCTGGCGTCGGCGATGAAGCGTCCCAGCTCGCGGGTCTTCACCTGGTGGTGGGCGAGCAGCAGGTATTTGTAGGCGGTATAGAACTCGATGATCCGGGCGGGCCGCGGGTCTTCCTCCACATAGCGGAACCAGGCGTCATAGGCGAACACCCGGGTCAGGAAGTTCTCGCGTATCTCGCTGTTGTTGAGGCGCCCGGTCTCCTCCATCGGCAGGTGCGGGAAGTGCTCGCGTATTCGCGCGGCAAACATCCCCACGCCGTCACTATCGTGCCCGTGGCCGTTGGGCAGGTAGCGGCGCACCCCTTTCAGGCCACAGCTGGGTGAGTTCTGCATAAAGATATAGCCGCGCACCCGCTGCAGCTCCGGCGCCACACTGTCCGCATAGTCCCGCAGGGGCTGTGTCACATCCAGGTCCGGGTCCACTACCCCGATAACGCGGACTTCGGCATCCGGCGCGGGATCGCTCTTGACCAGGCGGATGGGGTCCCGCGGCACCCCCAGCCCAATGGCCACCTCGGGACACAGGGGCACATAGTCGAAACAGTGCCCCAGCAACTGGGTGCAGACTCGGCTGTGCTTGTGCCCGGCGTTATACCGCACCGGGTCACCCATCACGCACTGGCTGATGCCAACGGGAATCTTCTGGGTCAGCAGCTGGATATTCATATCTACCTATACACTTTTTAAATGTGTACAAGGTTTATAGCGTGAAAACCCAGCCTGTACAACAATATTTTTTGTACAACAGGGTCCGGCAGACGCTTGCGCTGTCAGGTGTCACAGCTACAATGCCAGACCCTGCCGAGAGCCACGGATGAAGTGATGATCCCAGCACTGCGCGAAATCGACGAGGTACAGTCGCTCTACCTGCAATTCCTGCAAGCACTGGCGGAGGCCGGCTTCCGCGGCGATTCCAGCCCCAGTTATGCCAGCCGCACGGTACTGGCCACCGATAACTCCATTTACCAGGTGCTGCCACAGGCAGTGGTGTATCCCCGCGACACCCACGACCTGCAATTGCTGGCCCGGCTGGCGGACCGCGAAGAGTTCCACCAGGTGGTGCTGTCACCCCGTGGCGGCGGTACCGGTACCAATGGCCAGTCACTCACTGACGGCATCGTGGTGGATATTTCGCGGCATATGAACCGCATCCTGGAGATCAACCCGGACGAGGGCTGGGTGCGGGTGCAGGCCGGCGTGGTCAAGGACCAGCTCAACGCCGCCCTGGCCCCCCACGGCCTGTTCTTTGCCCCGGAACTCTCCACCAGCAACCGCGCCACTATCGGCGGCATGATCAATACCGACGCATCCGGCCAGGGCTCCTGCGTGTACGGCAAGACCCGCGACCATGTGCTGGAACTGTCGACCGTTTTGATGGGCGGCGAGTTGCTGCACTCCGCGCCGGTGGACAGCGACGGGCTGGGACAGCTGCGCGAGCGGGACGACCGCATCGGGACGGTGCACCGCACCTGCGACGATATCGCCCGGGACAAGGCCGCGCTGATCGAGGAAAAGTTTCCCCGGCTCAACCGCTGCCTTACCGGCTATGACCTGGCCCACCTGCGCGACGGTGACAGCGGCGACTTCAATATCAACAGCGTCCTCTGTGGTTCCGAGGGCACCCTGGGCTTTATCGCCGAGGCAAAGCTCAATGTCCTGCCAATCCCCCGCTGTGTGGCACTGGTCAACCTCAAGTACGACAACTTCCAGGACGCCCTGCGCGATGCCGGCGACCTGATGGGCGCCGGCCCCACCTCGATCGAGACCGTGGACAGCAAGGTACTGCAGCTGGCGATGGAGGATATTGTCTGGCACAGCGTCAGCGAGTTTTTCCCCAGCGATGATCGCCCGGTGCAGGGCATCAACCTGGTGGAGTACACCGCCGACTCGGAAGAGGAACTGGAGCGGGCCCTGGCGCGCTTTACCGCCCAGGTAGACAACGCCATCGGTGAGACCGGCAAGAGTTTTGGCTACTCCATTGCCCGCGGACACAGCGAGGTCAACCGGATCTGGGCCATGCGCAAGCGGGCCGTGGGCCTGCTGGGCAATGTCAGCGGGGAAAAACGGCCCATCCCGTTTGTGGAGGACACCTGCGTGCCGCCGGAACACCTGGCGGACTTTATCGCCGAGTTCCGCGCCGTGCTGGATGAGGCCGGCCTGGATTACGGCATGTTCGGCCACGTGGATGCCGGGGTACTGCACGTGCGCCCGGCCATCGATATGAAAGACCCGCAGCAGGCCGCGCAGATCCGCCCCATCACCGACCGGGTGGTGGCACTGACGCAGAAGTACCACGGCCTGCTGTGGGGCGAGCACGGCAAGGGGGTGCGCTCCGAATACGCACCGGAGTTCTTCGGTGAACTCTACGGCGAACTGCAACATATCAAGGCCGCGTTCGACCCCCGCAACCAGCTCAACCCGGGCAAGATTGCCACCCCCAGCCGCGCGTCAGGCCTGCTGAAAATCGATGCGGTGCAAACCCGCGGCGAGCGCGACCGGCAGATCCCGGTGCAGGTATGGGAGGGCTACAGCGAGGGCGTCCACTGCAACGGCAATGGGGCCTGCTTCAACTGGGACCCGGACTCCGCCATGTGCCCGTCTTACAAGGCCACCCGCGAGCGTATTCACTCCCCCAAGGGCCGCGCATCGCTGATGCGGGAATGGCTGCGGCTGCTCAGTGCACGGGATGTGGATGCGGTGGAAGCGGCGCAGAAATTCCGCGAACAGTCCTTTTTTGTCGGGCTGCCGGGGCGGATCAAGAACAGCCTGGCCAGGGCCCGGGGAGAGTATGACTTCAACCACGAGGTCAACGAGGCCATGCAGGGATGCCTGGGGTGCAAATCCTGCGTGGGCCAGTGTCCGATCAAGGTGGATGTGCCGGAGTTCCGCTCCAAGTTCCTGGAGCTCTATTACAGCCGCTACCTGCGGCCGCTGAAAGACTATTTTGTCGGCAGCCTTGAGTTCGTGATGCCGCACCTGGCCCGGGTACCGGGACTGTACAACCGGCCGCTGCAACTGGCACCCGTGCGCTGGCTGCTGGAACGGGGCCTGGGCCTGTCCGACAGCCCCGCGCTGTCCCGCAAGGGCCTGGAGAAATCCATGGCGGAACTGGGCGTGCCCTACGCCAGCCGCGCCACCCTGGAGGCGCTGGGGCCGGCCCAGCGCAAGCGCGCCGTGATCATTGTGCAAGACGCCTTCACCAGCTACTTCGACGCCGATATGGTGGCCGATGCGCTGCGGCTGCTGCGCCAGCTGGATTTCTTCCCGCTGGTGGCGCCGTTCAGGGCCAATGGCAAGCCCATGCATGTACATGGTTTCCTGCGCCAGTTCCGCCGGGTGGCGGTGGCCAACAGCGAGATGCTCGAAGAACTGGCGGATAGCGGCGTGCCGCTGGTGGGTGTGGACCCGTCCATGACCCTGACCTACCGCGCCGAATACCGCAAACTGCTGGGGGATCGTGCGCCGCAGGTAAAGTTGCTGCAGGAGTGGATGGCGAGCCAGCGCGAACACCTGGAGCAGCAGCGCTCCCGCCTCCGCCCTGCCACTTTCCAGCTGCTGCCCCACTGCAGCGAGCAGACCAATGCAGCCGCTTCACTGCAGGACTGGAAGGATGTATTTGCTGCACTGGGCCTGCAGCTGGAGAGCGAAAGCCTGGGCTGCTGTGGGATGGCCGGTACCTATGGCCACGAAACCGCCCACAAGGAGACTTCGCGGGTAATTTTCCAGCAGTCCTGGGCGCCGCGCCTGACCGGCGAGACCGGCCAGCTGCTGGCCAGTGGCTATTCCTGCCGCTGCCAGGCCAAGCGCTTTGCGGGAGTAAGCCTGCGCCACCCACTGCAGGGACTGCTGGCACAATTACAAAATTAAGCGTTTACTAGGGGGGAGATGAGCCCGGGAATCGGGCCCAGTTACTCCAAGAACCGGGAAGCGACCGCGATGTATCGACTGCTGACACCCCTGTTGCTGGCCGGCCTGTTGGCAGGCAATGCCCTGGCGGAGGCCACCCCGCCGGTCACCAGCCTGGTGGAATCCGCCGAGGCCCGGGCGCTGGAAGGGGACTTCGACGCCGCCCTGCCGCTGTATGAGCGCGCCATTGCAGGCCTGGGCGATGAACCGGCCCGGCAGCACGCGTTGCGCTATCGCTACGGCATCGTGCTCAATGCCCTGGGGGCACGGGAGGATCCCGATACCTTTTATCCACTGGCGCGGGCCCAGTTCTCCGCCGTACTCGACTACCTTGGTGAGGGCGGCGAGCTGGAGCATTCGGCGGCCCGCGTCAGCTCTGCCCTGGCGCACACCCTCCACCAGCAGGCCCCCTATGCCCGCAGCCCCCTGCACCAGTCGCAGATGCTGCGCCGGGCCTACCTCCTGTACAACGACGCGGCTTCGGGCCTGGCCCGGGAACAGGAGTGGCACAATCTGGCCATTACCTACTTCAACCTGGGCCAGGTATGCGAATGGCAGGGCAACCTGGAGGAAGCCATCGAGTGGCTGGAAAAGGCCGTGGCGCTGGACGCACGCCACGGATTCCCGGACCTGGAAGAGGACCGCGCCTACCTCTATGCCCTGCGTGAACAGGTCAATCCCCCGGCCCGGGCCAGCGCAACCGCCCTGTGACCAGGCGGCCAGCACCCATCAACACCCCACCGCCCCGCCAATCCGACGGTTTTCGGCCGCTTCGGACCAGCGGTCACAAATAATTTACTGCAGAATTTTCTCCGGCGGATTCCCGATTAGGAGGAGTGTTTCGTTCGGTTTTTAACCACACCCGAAGATGACATCGCTGTCACCGCGCCGACAAAGCACTGCAACCATGTGCTAGTACAAACTATTTTTTTCAGTCACATATTCACCAGAAATTCATTTGAAAGAATGAAGTTCTCAAAAAACATGATTTCTGGAATTAATGCATCAATGGCAGCGCTGACATTGATACCGGCGGACGCTGTTTAAAAAATGCACAGAAGGATTTGATTAACCGGACCCAACCCGTAATATAGCCACCACTGATTAATTATTAATCAGTTATTTCCAAACTAACTTGGAAATGTCACTGGGCCCCCGGGCCGGTGACCAACTGATTCCTGGAGGTAACGGGAAAATGCTGAAACAGACTCTGCGCAATTTTGTATTTCTTATGACCGCCGTCCTTGCGGCCTCTGTGAGCCTGAATGCATCTGCCGCCGTTAAGAAAGAAAAAACCATGGTTGTAGACGCCACCGCTTACAACTCGGTGCCCGGCCAGACGGACGACGATCCCTGGGTAGCGGCGTGGAACAACCGCCTGCGTCCCGGCCAGAAAGTGATCGCAGTGTCCCGTGACCTCGAGAAGCATGGACTGACCAACGGCGCCAAGGTGAAGATCGAGGGCCTGCCCGGCACCTATACCGTGCGCGACCGGATGAACAAGCGCTTCAAGAACCGTATCGATGTGTGGATGGAGAAAGACATCAAGAAAGCCCGCAAGTGGGGCAAGAAAAAGCTGAAGATCGTGTATCAACCGGTCAAGTAAGCCAACAATTCACACTAACTAACAACAGTAACTGACCGCGGCTATCACCGCGGCCTCAAACGCCCCGCCCCGCGGGGCTTTTTTTTGCCTGCGAAAAAATAGCCGGCACTTCAACCCGGAACCCGGAACCCGGATTTCAGGGTTCGGTTTCCGCGTCGATTCCCGGAAGCTCTCGGCATTTTTCGTGGCTGGTATGGAAGCGACCCGGCTGGCGATCCCGGTTATAGCGGAATCGTGGGCCATCCTCACGGAACACAATCAGGTACTCCTCCTTTTTCCACTGACCACCTGTGCGGAACTCGGTCAGCCAGAGCAGTGCCTGCTCGCCCTCGTAGCAGCGACCGTAAAAAAGCCGGGTTCTCTCCACCAGTTCCTTACTGAGGTAATCGCGGTACTGACCCGGGTAAGTAAAGCGGTCACTGGAAATCGATACCTCTGTTTCACGGTTGTCGCCGTGGCCCTCTCCCGGCCTGCCGCGGGGTACCCGCTGGATATAGATTGAGGTGTTTTCATCGCAGTCGATACAGCTGCGTCCCGCAATCACCGCATAACCATCGAGCTCGGCTACCAGCCGGGCCTCCGCCAGGTGAGTCTCAAGCAGGCGGTCACCGGGCAGGCGCACGTCCACTGCATACACTGACCCGCAAGCCAGGGACAACAGGAGGGGGGAAAGCAATACAAGCAGGGGTTTTATTGCGGACATCGACAGGGGCACCGCTCTCAGTCACCGGGTGGGTCACCGGAAGCATTCTTTCCGTAGAGCTTCGCGGTGCCCCGTGATTGGGTAGTGCGCTGTCACACTGTCGCGAATCCCTGCCAATTAAAACGATAGCAGGGAATTCGGGAAGTGGTGGTTGGGGAGCGGGCGGGAGGAAAGGCTGGTTTCAGCTCTCCTGTTCTTCCACCGGTCCGACAAAGGTGGCTATACCCTCCTCGCGCAGGGCATCCAGGGCCTCCTCGAGGGCCTCACGCTCCGTTTCGAAGGCATCCTCCCAGACGGTGGAATTGTCATTCTCGTCGACAATTTCCAGCAACCAGCCACCCTCGCCATCCTCGTAAATATCGATATGGACGTTCAGCCCATCCTCGCTGTAGGCCTGGCTCAGCTCGGATTCGCGGGGTTCAAATTCATCTTCCATGGGGTGCCTCACTTCGGGCCGGTCACTGGGGTCGCAGCACTGTGACAAGATGCGGCCGGCCGGTCAATCAAAATCTGTCGCGGGATCGCGAGCCAGGGCTGCGAAACTGCCCATTAAATGTACGACAAACGTCCCGGTGTGCGTTAAAATGCGCGGCGATTTTTAGCCCCGCCCTGGCCAGGTCCAGGCCGGGAATGTTTTGCCCCGGATTTACGCTCCGGCCCGCAACGAGGAAAACCCATGTCCCACCAGTACGTAGTCTGTGCGCTCTACAAGTTCGTCACCCTGGACGACTTCGAATCCCTCCGCGAGCCCCTCCTTGAAGTCATGCTGGAACACCGCGTGCGCGGCACCCTGCTGCTCGCCCGGGAGGGCATCAATGGCACTGTCGCCGGCTCCCGCGAGGCCATCGACACCCTGCTCGCCTACCTGAAAAGCGACCCGCGGCTGGCGGAACTGGATTACAAGGAGTCCTACACCGATTCCGCCCCCTTCCGGCGCAGCAAGGTGAAGCTCAAGCGCGAGATTGTCACCATGGGCGTCGAGGGTATCGACCCGCGCCAGACCGTGGGCACCTATGTAAAGCCGGCAGACTGGAATGCGCTGATCAGCGACCCCGAGGTGGTGCTGATCGATACCCGCAACGACTACGAGTACCAGGTGGGCACCTTCGAGAAGGCGGTCAACCCCAATACCGAAAGCTTCCGGGAATTCCCCCAGTATGTGAAAGACAACCTGGACCCACAGAAGCACAAGAAAGTGGCCATGTTCTGCACCGGCGGTATCCGCTGTGAGAAGTCCACTGCGTACCTGAAGGAGCAGGGTTTCGAGGAGGTGTACCACCTGCAGGGGGGCATCCTGAAGTACCTGGAGGAAGTCCCCAAGGAAGAAACCAAGTGGCATGGCGAGTGCTTCGTCTTCGATGACCGCGTGACCGTGAACCACGACCTCGAGCGCGGCGAGTACCAGCAGTGCAATGCCTGCCGCATGCCGGTCACAGAAGAGGAAATGCAGTCACCGCAGTTCGAGCAGGGCGTCAGCTGCCCGCACTGTTTTGACAAGGTCTCGGACGCCGATCGCGCGCGTTTCCGCGAACGGGAGAAGCAAATCCAGCTGGCCAAACAGCGCGGCGAGGAGCATATCGGCCACGATGCCCGCGAGACCACCGCCGAGCGCCGCCGCCGCAAGCAGGCATTGCGCCGGCAGCAGGCGGAGCAGGCAAAGCAGGAAGAACTGCGCAGCCAGCGCGCCTGAGCGGGAAGCTCCCAGGTTCCGCCGGGACAAAAAAGGCCGGCCCGGTGCATCCGGGCCGGCCTTTTTGGTTAACCACCCCGCAGGATCGTCAGTCGATTTCTATCTCCGGCATTCCTTCCCCCTCGCCACTGCGCAACCACAGCTCCGCTCCCGCACGCCGGGCGATCTCGCGGTAGTGGCGCGCCACCTCGCCGTCCGGCTCCGCCACCACACTGGGCCGGCCGCTGTCGGTGCCCTCGCGGATCGACATGGCCAGTGGCAGCTTGCCCAGCAGGCCGGTGTCGTAGTCGGCCGCGATGCGCTCGCCGCCACCGGCACCGAATACCGGTTCGGTATGGCCGCAGTTGGAGCAGGTGTGCAGTGACATGTTCTCGACTATCCCGAGCACCGGCACATCGACCTTGCGGAACATCTCCACCCCCTTGATGGCATCCTTGAGGGCCAGGTCCTGGGGCGTGGTAACGATCACCGCGCCCGCCAGGGTGGCTTTCTGGGCCAGGGTCAGCTGGATGTCGCCGGTGCCCGGGGGCATATCGACCACCAGGTAGTCGAGTTCCTCATCCCCCTGGCACCAGAGGGTCTGGGTCAGGATCTGGTTGAGGGCACCGCTGGCCATGGGTCCGCGCCAGACGGCCGGGGTATCCTCGGTCAGGAGGTAGCCGATAGACATGGTCTTGAGGCCCAGGGCCTCCACCGGCAGGAAGAACTTCTGTTCCCGCACTTCCGGCCGGGCGTCCTCGGTGCCCAGCATGGTAGGCAGGCTGGGGCCGTAGATATCGGCATCCAGCAGGCCCACGCTGGCGCCTTCTGCCACCAGTGCCAGCGCCAGGTTGACGGCAGTGGTGGACTTGCCCACCCCGCCCTTGCCGGAGGCCACGGCGATAATGTTCTTCACACCACGCATGTGCACGGGCACCTCCCCGGCATCGGTGGTGGGGATATCGGTGAACAGCTCGAACTGCAGCCCCGCGTCCCCCAGCGGCCCGCCACGCAGCGAGGGCATACAGGCCTCCCGGATCCGCTCACGCCACTCGCCTTCCTGGCTGGAGCAGGGGTATCCCAGGGTAATGCCCACAAAGACGGTACCGTCCTCGTAGCCCACCTCGATATCCGCCTCCAGCTCATCCAGTATCCGCCCGGTGCCCGGATCATGCAGGCTGCCCAGGCACTCCGCCAGCCGCTCCAGCTCTGCCTGTACATCGGCCGGCAGGTCTTCGTGTTCGTGGTCGTGTTCGCTCACCATCATCCCTCTTTCCGGTGGGTATCGTTCGGTGCGTGCATTGTGTCCGATGGGTCCGCCCAATTCTAGCCGCCCCGGGGGCAGCAGGCCCCGCCGCCCTCCCAGCAAGGCCGCAGATCTGCTATATTCGCCGGTCTTTTTACCGTGGCCGCAACCCTGTGGCCGGAATCCGCCGATTTCACCAGGGAATCGGCGCGAATCAGCGAACCAGCGAACCAGCGAACCAGCAGATGGAAGAACCGATGTCCGACAAGCGCAACATCCTTGTTACCAGCGCCCTGCCCTACGCCAATGGCTCCCTGCACCTGGGCCATATCCTGGAATACATCCAGACCGACATCTGGGCGCGTTTCCAGCGCGCGCGTGGCCACGACTGCCTGTACATGTGCGCCGACGATGCCCACGGCACCGCCATCATGCTGAAAGCCGAGCAACTGGGCCTGACCCCGGAACAGCACATCGCCAATATGCAGGCGGAGCACGAGAGGGATTTCGCCGACTTCCTGATCGGCGTGGACAACTACCATTCCACCCACTCGGACGAGAACCGCGAGCTGTCAGCGATGATCTACAAGCGGCTGCGCGACAACGGCCATATCGCTACCCGCACCATTACCCAGGCGTTCGACCCGGAAAAAAACCTGTTCCTGGCCGACCGCTACATCAAGGGCACCTGCCCGCGCTGCAAGACGCCGGACCAGTATGGTGACAACTGCGAGGCCTGTGGTGCCACCTACAGCCCCACCGAACTGATCGACCCGGTATCCGCCATTTCAGGCGCAACGCCGGTGGAGAAGGAGTCCGAGCACTTCTTCTTCACCCTGCCGGAGTTCACCGACTTCCTGAAGCAGTGGACCCGCTCCGGCACCCTGCAGGACGAGGTGGCCAACAAACTGTCCGAGTGGCTCGATGAAGGCCTGCAGCAATGGGATATCTCCCGCGACGCACCCTACTTCGGCTTCGAGATCCCCGACGCCCCCGGCAAGTATTTTTATGTCTGGCTCGACGCCCCCATCGGCTACATGGCCAGCCTGAAAAACTATTGCGACACAAAGGGCCTGGACTGGCAGGACTACTGGAAAAAAGACAGCGATGCCGAGGTGTACCATTTTATCGGCAAGGATATCGTCAATTTCCACGCGCTGTTCTGGCCCTCCATGCTCGACTCCGCCGATTTCCGCACCCCGACCAAGGTCTGCGTACACGGTTTCCTGACCGTAAACGGCAAGAAGATGTCCAAGTCCCGCGGCACCTTTATCAATGCGCGCAATTACCTGGACCACCTGCACCCGGAATACCTGCGGTACTACTTTGCCGCCAAGCTGACTGGCGGTGTCGACGACCTGGACCTGAACCTGGAAGACTTTATTGCCCGGGTGAATTCCGACCTGGTGGGCAAGGTGGTCAACATTGCCTCGCGCACCGCCAAGTTTGTGAGCAAGTCCGGCGGCGTGCTGGCCGACCAGCTGGCGGACGAGGCGCTCTGGAACCAGTTTGTGGAGGCGGCGCCCCGTATCGCCGAATTTTACGAAAGCCGCGAATACGCCCGCGCCATGCGCGAGATCATGGCGCTGGCGGATGCCGCCAATGCCTGGATTGCCGACAAGGCGCCCTGGTCACTGGCGAAAGAGGAAGGCAGGGAAGCCGAGGTACTGGCCATCTGCTCCCAGGGCGTCAACATGTTCCGCGCACTGATCACCTGGCTGGCGCCGGTGCTGCCGGAAACCGCGAAAAAGGCCGAGGCTTTCCTGGGCGCGGAGCTGGACTGGCACGCCGCCACCACACCGCTGTCCGGTCATACCATCAACAAGTTCAAGCCGCTGATGCAGCGGATCGAGCAGAAGCAGGTGGATGCGGTACTGGAAGCGGCGAAGGAGTCCCTGGCCCAGCTACAGGCGGAAACAAAACCGCTCAGCGGCCCGCTGGCGGACGATCCCATCGCCGACGAGATCCAGTTCGATGACTTCGCCAAAGTGGACCTGCGCATTGCCCTGATTGCCAATGCCGAGCATGTGGAAGGCGCGGGCAAACTGCTCAAGCTGACCCTGGACCTGGGCGGCGAGACCCGGCAGGTGTTCGCCGGCATCAAGAGCGCCTACAAGCCCGAGGACCTGGTGGGCAAGCACACCGTGATGGTAGCCAACCTGGCCCCGCGCAAGATGCGCTTCGGTGTGAGCGAGGGCATGGTGCTGGCCGCCGGGCCCGGCGGCAAGGACCTGTGGATCCTCGAGCCCCACGCGGGCGCCCAGCCGGGCATGCGTGTGATGTAAACCCTGTAGGAGCGGCCGCTGGCCGCGATCCGGGTTGAGATTATATTTCGCCCTCGATCGTGGCCAGCGGCCGCTCCTACGAAAACTCTTCAACTTACAGGGATGGCCAGAATGCGCGGCGTCTTCCTCGACACCCTCACCATGAAACTCGAAGAGCTGGACACCTCCGGCCTGGAAGCGAGCCTCGAGCACTGGGACCTGTATGAATCCACCGCCCCCGAACAGGTAGCGGATCGCATCGCCGGCGCCGACGTGGTCATCACCAACAAGGTGGTACTGGATCGCGAGCTGATCGAAAACGCCGCCCGCCTGAAACTGATCTGTGTCTGTGCCACCGGCACCAACAATATCGACCACGAAGCTGCGGAAGAACGGGGCATCCCGGTGCGCAATGTGGCCGGCTATGCCCAGGCATCAGTACCACAGCATGCCCTGGCCTTGATCCTGGCCCTCGCCACTCGCTGGCATCAATACCACAGTGACGTTGTGGCCGGGCACTGGAGTGAATCCCCCGTGTTCACCATGCTGGATTACCCGGTGATGGAACTGGCCGGCAAGAAACTGGGCATCATCGGCTACGGTGACCTCGGCCGGAAAACCGCCGAACTGGGTCGCGCGCTGGGTATGGAAATCCTGGTGGCCGAGTCCTTTACCGGCGAAAAGAAGGCCGGACGCACTCCTCTCGGGCAACTGCTGGCGGAGGCCGATGTCATCAGCCTGCACTGCCCGCTGACAGACGAGACCGACAAACTGGTCGACAGGGAATTCCTTGCCGCCATGAGGGCCGGCGCCCTGCTGGTAAACACCGCCCGCGGCGGGCTGGTGGACGAAGCGGCGCTGGCAGAAGCCCTTGAGAACGGCCATCTCGGCGGCGCAGCACTGGATGTGCTGAGCGTGGAACCACCACCGGCCGATCACCCGCTGCTGGCGGGCGATATCCCCAACCTCATCATCACTCCGCACAGCGCCTGGATCAGCCGCGAGAGCCGCCAGCGGCTGCTGGATGGTGTGGTAGCCAACATTGAGGAATGGCGCCGATCCGCCTGAGTCACCACCCGGGCGGCACGCGCCCGGCGATCACTTCCCGCTGACCATCGCCTGCCGCACAGGCGGCGTGGCCCACTGCGACCAGGGGCCTGCACACAGTCACCTCACTCAGTGCCAGGTTCCGGCATCCGGTTACCGGACCGCCTTCCCGCTGCCGTGCGTCCCGGAGGGCCGGTGCAGTAACAGCGCTGCAAAGCTGTGGATTAGCGGTCAGCCTAATTCGCGGTCCCGCATACCAATTTCCGATGGCGACTCTACGATTCATAGACAGAACCCTGACGTGAGGAAATTTCTTATGGCTACTGCAAAAGCCCCCAACAGTTCCAGCCAGGAAAAACTGAGGCAGGCCTACCACCTTGCCGGTGAGGCAGCTTCTGACCAGGCTGCACACCTGCGTGAACGCGCACGCTCCTCGGTCGAGAACAGCAAGCGCCGCGCCACCGACCTGGAGCAGCGCTTCGAGTCCTCAATCAGGAAGCATCCGGTGGCCAGCGTGGGTTGTGCATTCGCCGTCGGCTGGGTTATTGCAAAACTACTGAAGTGATACCGCGCGAGCCCCGCTCGCCCGTTCACTCTTTCCAGGCAACTGATACAAGGTTCCGGGAACCCGATACTGATGCAGAAAGATCAAGATCCAGCACCGGACAACAGAGATTCCGAACCGGCCGCGCAGGAACGCGGCCGGACTTCTTTTGATTCATCACAGGAGAAGCCGGAGCCCCGGGAGCCCAGCCCACTGGCACAGGTTGAAGCAACAATGACACTGGTGTCCGCGTGGCTCAACAATCTGCAGACACTGTTCAGGCTGGAACTTGACCGTACGATAGAGGCCGGTCGGCGCATGCTGGCCATACAGCTCGTACTGCTGCCACTGGGCATCGCCTTCCTACTGAGTCTCTGTGCCGGCGTCGGCCTACTTGCCTATTACTTCTCACAGTCGGTGTATATCGGCTTCACCGCTTTTGTGCTGGCCCAGCTGGTACTGCTCACGGCAATGATGCTGTACATGAAAAAACTCCGCGGCCTGCTCGGCTTCAGCGAGACGCGCAAGCAGGCCCGGGAGGCTATGGACAATGTCCTTGAAACACTTAAATAACCGCGTTGCGGAATGCTGCCGGGAAATGGATCGCCAGCGTGACGCCATTGTATCCCTGGTTGACGCCCAAAAAGGCGCTATTGACCAACGGGCCAGACGCATTCCCTTGCCACTGGCAATGGGCGCGGCAGCTGTAGCGGGCTTTATTGCCCAGCGGTTCTTTCATTCCCCCACCTCCAACCAGCTTCTGCGGCTTTACCTGACCTGGCGGGCCTTTTAGGCGCAGCCTGGCCTGGTACTGCAGGCCAGCGGACGCCGGATAGCAGCCAGGGGAACAACCGCCGCACCCCCGGGACAATAAAAAAGGGGCCGGATAACGGCCCCTTGCAGCTGCCTGGACAGGTGAGAATCTCAATCATCCATTGCCAGCACAGCCTGCTTCATTTCTTTCACGTAACGGTCAACCAGTTGATAGTCCCGATCGGTGCCCCACTCCCGTGAAGCTGCCTTTTCGTAGGCATCCCTGGCTGCGACATAGTTACCGTTTACCCGCTCCTTGAAACCGATATTTGTGTAAGTTGACTTCATATTCTCCTTGTGACCGTCTTCTTTGGGGAACTCCGTCGAGCGCATCTTTTCCAGGTAGGATTTTTTGGTGATCCGGTCGGCAAGATATTGTACATCCGCGGTCAGCAACTCCGCCCACAGCGAACTATTGGCGTCCTGCCAGCTGCCAGACTCCACCAGTGACACCAGCTGTGCCAGGAGTTCACCGGCTTCCTCATCCCGGTCAAGCTCTTTAAGTGCTTTATACCTCGTCAGGCTGAGGCTGACGAAGCGAGGGGATTCCTTGCCGCCGAAATCGATCTTTCCCTGCTCGGCCAGGAATTCCTCAAATTTCCTCTCACGGAACAGGCGGATCATATCCTCGGTATCCGTCACCGCCACCGAGGCATCGACCTCCTCAATCCTCACCTCGCCGACCTCGACCATTCCCTTGCCCGCAATACCGACACCATAGGCAATATAATCAGCCTCATCCGGGATTTGCAGGACCATTTTTTTGGCCTTCCAGTCACTGCTTCCACGGATTGGTGAATAAAACGTGCTATCCCAGGTGAGGTACTTCGCCTGGTCATCCTGCTGATCGACGGCCCCAAAATAAATGGCTACCGATTCCTCGACACCTGTCGGCTTGTAATCAACCACAAGCATGATGCGCTTGTCATGATAGGGGGCCGCTTCAATCTTTTTCTTCATCAGTCCAACGTCGCCGGGTGTAGCATCCCCGGACCGAATGATGATCTTTTCCTCGTCGACCTTTCCGGTTATTTCGAACACGTCAGCGACAGACGCATCGTAAAACCAGTCACCAATTATTTCCTCACCGGTGAACGGCTCCATGGGCTCGAAAAGGCTGTCGGGGAAGGATTTTTCATCGTTTTTTTCCCCGGCGAACACTGCAGTGCTTGCGATAAGCGCAAGGGAAAAACCCATTTTCCTGATCATAGTCATCACAACTCCCTGTAATTTGATAAGTGTGAGCACTTCTCGATACCCGATGCTACAGGGCATAAATAGGCCAAACCACCCGCGGGAAACCTGATGTAAGGTCCTGTAATAAATGACGCCTGGACCTCTTTTTTTATGCCAAAACGTTATACAAATAATTTCGAGTATTGTGAAATCTCGCAGGGTGCCGGCTTTCCAGCCCGGGGAGCGACATCCTCGGGAGCAGCCAGGCCCGGTTCGAGGGGGGCACCCGGCAGCGGCGGCCCGCCGCCAGCTCACGGGCTTGCCCGGCGCACCAATTCAAAAGCGCTCCTCTCTACTATCCGCATGTTGGCAGAATTGTCTTTCTATCCTTCCCGCTGCGGGGCCATTCAATTAGAGTTAACTGAGGAAGTTTTTACCCAGATATAAAATGACTACGACCAAGCAGACAGTGCCCCCAGATCCGCGGCCAGTAACGCCCATCCCTCCGATCGAGGTTGAAGAAGCCGGCCGTAAACTGGCAGCTTTTATCCGTCGCAACCCGCGCCTGCTGGTCCTTACCGGTGCCGGCGTCAGCACGGATTCCGGCATTCCCGACTACCGCGATGAAGACGGCGCCTGGAAGCGCAAGCAGCCGGTGCAGCACCAGGATTTCATGCGCAGTTTCGAGACCCGCCAGCGCTACTGGGGCCGCAGCCTGATCGGCTGGCCGGTCATCCGGCAGTCGCAGCCAAATCCCGCCCACCGGCACCTGGCGGAGCTGGAGCTGCGGAACTGCAGTGAGCTACTGGTTACGCAGAATGTGGACCGGCTGCACCAGCGGGCGGGTAGCCGGAATGTAATCGACCTGCACGGGCGGGCCGACCAGATCATCTGCATGGACTGCGGCTACCGCTGTGACCGGCAGCTGGTGCACGATCGCTGCTTTGCGCTCAATCCGGGATTCCACCAGTACCAGGCCAACACCGCGCCGGATGGCGATGCGGACCTGGAGGTGGATTTCAGTGGCTTTCGCATTGCCGACTGCCCGGACTGCGGTGGCATCCTCAAGCCGGACGTGGTGTTTTTTGGGGATAATGTGCCGCGTAACCGGGTCCGGTCTGCACTGGATGCCCTGCAGGCCAGCGACGGGTTGCTGGTGGTGGGCTCGTCACTGATGGTGTATTCCGGGTTCCGCTTCTGCCGCTATGCGCGGGAGTGGAACAAGCCCATCGCCTCCCTGAACCTGGGCCGCACCCGGGCAGACGATATCATCGACCTCAAACTCAGTGCGCGTATCGGCGAAACCCTGGATGCCACGCTGGCACAGCTCTGAAAACCGGCACTGTCATTGCACAGGGTTGTCCAGCTTCCCGCCCGCGTCAGCGCCATCAGCGGTGTCCTCGCGGCATTCCCAGCCCCAGCTGCGATGGCGGTCGGCAAATTCCCGCGCCCGGGACTCGCAATAGCCGGCGCGGTGCTGCGCGCTCCACAGGGACTGCACCTGACCCGCCTTGGTGTAACGCACCTCACAGGGCACCTTGCGTGGCGGATCGGCAAAAACCACATCGATCCGGCGCTCACGATCCCCGAGTACACAGGTAAAATCCTGCGCCAGGCTGCCGCTGGAAACTGACAACGCGATAAGAAAAGCCGCTAGCACGCCTGCCCTGAACATCTGCAACCTCCCGAGCCGTCACTCGTCGCCGTTACCATCACCGATCTTGTCCTGGGTCCGGTTTTCGAAATCGCTTGCATCATGCCGCTCGTGCAGCTGTTCCTCCGGCTCGCCCCAGGTGCGGTTAACCATACGTCCTCGCTGCACCGCGGGCCGCCGGGCAATTTCATCGGTCCAGCGGAGCACATTGCGATAGGTGTGCGCCTGCAGGAATTCCGCGGCATCGTATACCCTGCCCTTCACCAGCGCGCCATACCAGGGCCAGATCGCCATGTCGGCAATGGTGTATTCACTTCCGGCGATATACGGGTGTTCCGCCAGCTGGCGGTCGAGCACATCCAGCTGGCGTTTCACTTCCATCGTGTAGCGGTTGATCGGGTATTCGTAGGGCTCGGGCGCGTAGGCATAGAAGTGCCCGAAGCCCCCCCCCAGCAGCGGGCCGGCACCCATCTGCCAGAACAGCCAGTTCAGGGCCTCGGTGCGCTGCGCCGGGGTATGCGGCAGGAAGGCACTGAATTTTTCCGCCAGGTAGAGCAGGATGGATCCGCTCTCGAATACCCGGATCGGTGGATGCATGCTCTGGTCAAGCAGGGCCGGTATCTTGGAGTTGGGATTTACGTCGACAAAACCACTGCTGAACTGGTCGCCCTCGGTTATATCGATCAGGAAGGCATCGTATTCCGCCCCATCAAAGCCCAGCGCCAGCAGTTCCTCCAGCATGATAGTGACCTTGACTCCATTGGGTGTGGCCAGCGAGTACAGCTGCAGGGGATGCTCGCCCCGGGGCAGGGCTTTCTCGTGGGTGGGACCGGCGACGGGACGGTTGATATTGGCAAACTTGCCGCCGCTGTCCTGATCCCATTTCCAGACCTTCGGCGGGGTGTAGGTATCGTCGGCCATCTGTGCGACTCCCGCCGGAGCCTGTCGGGAAAAAGCGCCACAGGGACTGCGAAACAGGACCACCCCAATCTTATTATGATCGGCAGCTGGCCCCGGATTCACGGCTTATGCCGTGCGGCGATAAGACAGGCCCGGCACTTGGTTAACAGGGCTGCATTCTGCAGGAAGGATAGTGTGCAGATCCCGAATCGCGACCGCAGCCGTCAGTCGCCCTTAACTGCCTGCTCCCGGCTGTGGCAGGCTACTGTTCCAGATGTCCCGGTGCATTTTCCAGTCTTTCCCGACCTTCTTCCAGGTTACCAGGTACTTACCACTGTCCAGGGTCTGGCCGTCTGGCCCGATCACCGTCGCATTGCCAATCTCTACTGCCGTGCCCCCGAGGCTTTCCACCTCGACGGTCTGCAGCTTTATCTGGATGCCGGCATCCATCATGCCCTGGAATACTTTACGGACGGCGTCGCGACCACTCAGCATCCCGCTATTGGGCGGCAACAGCTGGGTGTCCGTGGTATAGATGGCTGCCAGCTCTTCGGCATCGCCCTGTTCAAGGGCATGCATCCATTTTGCGTTGGCGGCCTCAATGCCGGCACGGACAGTGCCATTATCGTTTTCTTCAGGTGCTTCGCAGCCGACGGCAACGAATGCCAGAAAAATTACAAACAAGGGGACTCTGGGAAATTTCATTAATCATGCCTCCTGGCAATACTCTCTTATTGCAACGATTTGCAGCGTTTTACGCTGGCTGATACTGCCGTGTGCAAGAGGATGGTCGGGACACAAGGCCCCTGACTGCGGGGCATAGTTCTTATCGTTTTATGATTTATGTCAGCGGGGTAAGTACGCAACGTAGGCCCACGCACCCGCAGAAACTTAATAATTTTGATTAACTGATAACATCACAGGTGCCGCGGGTATTGCAATGCCGCACTGCCAGCAAAGACCACTAAAGTGGGGCTCACGCGGCATTGACGTCGGAAATGGCGCCGGCCAGCCAGCCCGGGCGGTCTATCCCAGTTCAAAGGAGGTTATTCCGAAAACCCGCTCCAGGGGCAACTGCGGCGGTGGCCCGGAGTACATACGGGCAGTCTCAAACACCATCTCCATCCTGTGACGCTCTACCAGTTTCTGCGCCTGGGGGTTCACCTCGGGAATATCCAGGTAGACGGGGCGCCCGGTGGGCACACTGGCCGTCAGGGCCAAAAAAAGGCGTTCGGCCAGGTCCGCGTCGTCGGCGAATAACGGGCCTATCTTGTAGCCCTCGCGACAGGTCCGCATCACGCCGTATCCGTGTAATTCGTCATTTTCCACCGCTCCCAGTGCCACCGAGTCCGGCTGGGAGATCCAGGCATGCAGGAAATGCTCACGCGGGGCGGGGAATAACTGGTGGTCATAGGTGGCGACCTCCGCGAACGGGACCCAGGAGAGAGGCACCACGGCGTGAGTATCCTGCGCTCCAGCGGTCCCCTGTCCGGTCAGGCCCAGGTAGCGCATATTGCGGTGGGCCAGGCCAAACCCGGCCTGGCGATAGTTTTCCTGCTGGGCCACCACGCCGTCCAGGCCCATGGTACGACCCGCAAGGTAGTCCATCCCGGCCGCAGCCAGGCGCTCGCCGTAGCCGCAGCCGCGGCGCGCCGGATCAACGATATACAGCCCGAGAAAACCGAAGTCCTCGCCATAGCGCACCGCTGAGATGCAGCCCACCGGCTTGTCGTCCTCAAGGCCGATAAAGAAGCCGCGCGGGTCGGCCGCATAAAAACAGGCAGCGTCATGTAGCCCCGGGTTCCAGCCCTCCCGCTGGGCCCAGTCCAGTGCGAGGCAGAGTTCTGACGGGTGCATATTGCGGATTGTAAAGTCGCTCACAAGCCCCTCTCCAGCCAGTTCAATGTCCGGTTACTTGTGTCCTAACTGTAGTCTCGCCGGCGGGAGAATAAAGCGGCCATCGAGGCCGGGGCAGAATTGGGACCAGGAAAAAGCGGTAGGAGCTTGCCCTGGCAAAGGCGGCGGGCCGGGGTGGCCGCGCCGCCGGTTGGGGCAGGAGTCAGGCCTCTTCTTCGGCCAGCTTGTCCTGGGTGCGGGTGGCAAAATCAGCGGCATCGTGCCGTTCCCGCAATTGCCCACTGGGTTCGCCCCAGGTGCGGTTGACCATCTTGCCCCGCTGCACTGCCGGGCGCTCGCCAATCTCATCTACCCAGCGATTTACGTTGCTATAGGTGTGCGCCTCGAGGAACTCAGCAGCGTCGTAGGCCTCGTTGCGCACCACCGCTGCAAACCACGGCCAGATGGCCATATCGGCAATGGTGTAGCCACTACCGGCCACATAGCGGTGATCGGCCAGGCGCCGGTCGAGCACATCCAACTGCCGCTTCACTTCCATGGTGTAGCGATTGATCGGGTACTCATACTTTTCCGGCGCATACGCGTAGAAGTGCCCGAAGCCGCCGCCCAACAGCGGGGCGGTGCCCATCTGCCAGAACAACCAGTTGAGGGTCTCCGTGCGTCCCGCCGTGTCCGCGGGCAGGAAAGCATCGAACTTCTCCGCCAGGTAGAGAAGGATAGAGCCGGACTCGAATACCCGGATTGCCGGGTCGCTGCTGTGATCCACCAGGGCGGGGATCTTGGAGTTCGGGTTGATGTCCACGAAGCCGCTGCCGAACTGGTCGCCCTCAAGGATATTGACCAGGTGGGCGTCGTACTCGGCCCCCTCGAAACCCGCGGCCAGCAGTTCCTCCAGCATCACGGTTACCTTGACGCCGTTTGGTGTCGCAAGTGAATAGAGCTGCAGGGGATGCTCACCCACCGGCAACTCGCGCTCGTGCGTGGGGCCGGCCACGGGGCGATTGATATTGGCAAACCTGCCCCCGCTACCGGCATCCCATTTCCAGACTCTGGGCGGGGTGTAGGTGGTGTCGGACATACTCTTTACTCCTGTGAATGGATTGCGGACGGATTCGACAGTCCGGTTAGCCGCCTCGCCGGTTGTCGAAAGCTGGCCGGGATATCTACGGTGCGGGTCGGCAAACAGACCTTCAAGGGCCAACGGCAAGCGGGCAACCGAAATGACGCTTCTTTACGGAAACCCGCAATCAACCAGCAGGATCTGGCAACCCATGCGAAGGCTGCGGGCTCTCGATTCCAGCGATATCCAGTAACCGCTGCCAGTATCCCACATCGACCCACTGGCCGAATTTCCTGCCCACCTGCTCGAAGTGGGCCACCTTTTTCATACCAAAGTGCTCATGCAGGGACACACTGGCCGGATTGGGCAGCGTGATGCCAGCGATTACACAATGTACCGGGAGAATCTCCAGCCTCCTGAACAGGGCATCGTAGAGGCGCCTGCCCCAGCCACAGGACAGCTCGGTGTGCGCAACATAAACGGTAATCTCCACCGAGTGGCGGTAGGCGGAACGGGCTCTCCAGCCGGTGGCATAGGCGTAGCCAACCAAATCATCACTGTCGTTCTCGGCCACCAGCCAGGGGAGGTCCTGTGCGGCGGTGCCGGCGAACCGCTCCCGCATCGCCTGCTCCGAAACTGGCTTCTCTTCGAATGTGGCAAAGCTACTGGAGATGTAGTGGTTATAGATATCTGCAATTGGCCGGGCATCGGCATTATCGACGTTTCGGATCATGGATTGCTGTCCCTGTAAGCGGCAGGCCATTCAATAATTTTTTCCAGCTTGGCAAGTATGCATGCCTAAAAGAATTCAACAACTTACCCTGCTTTCCTGAAGGGCTGGATAATGTTCTGTGGCGATAACCAGCCAGGCGGCACTTTAACCACGACGTAAACCGGTTAAACTCAGCTAACCTGCTGGCCACTGCCACAATAATACGTGCTGCCACTGCAGCCCCCGTGCCGGGAGCAGATGATAATCAAGGAGAATAGCCGTGGATTACTTCGAGGGAATGAAACGCCTGCCGGGCCTGCCCATGGGCCGCGCCGCCTACAGCGATCGCATGGCCTATATCGGTGCCGAGCTGTCCAGGCTGGTCTACGAGCCTTTTACACCCGATGCTGACCTGACTGGCCTGCTGCACAAGCTGGGCAAATGCAGCAATGATACCGAGCGCCGGGAAGTCCTGGCCGCCTGGAGCAGCCACCTGCACAGCAATAGCTGTGGGCTCGAACCGGATATCCGCCATATTCTGCAGGACAACAACTTTGAGCCGATCAATTTTTATGATGTGTCAGAGACCCAGGCACTGCTGGCACAAATGGATGGCGGCGGAGGCCATAAAGTACTGGTGCTGTGCTTCCGCGGCACAGAATTGAATGCCTGGGACATCATCACCGACCTGCGTTTCCCACTGATGCCGGCCGGCAACCAGGGGCGGGTTCATACCGGTTTCAAGCGGGCTTTCGAGAATGTCCGCGCCCAGATTGAAAATGACCTGCTGAAAAGAGCGCAGTTGCCCCTGTACATTTTCGGCCACAGCCTCGGCGGCGCGCTGGCGCTTATCTGCACCAGGGAGCTGAACCCGGACGGTGACGGTGCCACCTATGTCTACGGCTGCCCCCGCACCGGTGACCAGCCTTACTTTCGCCGGGTGAAAACCCCCATCTACCGACTCGAGATGGGCGGCGACCCTGTGCCGATGGTTCCGTTCGGTTACGGGTTTGGTGCTGTGCTCGCCCTGCTGCGCCTTATCCCACTGAACGGTACCTTGCACCTGGCCCGCTGGCTGCGCCAGAAGGTGCTGGGCTATTACCACACGGGATTCCGGGTGTTTATCAAGCATGCGCCCAACGATCCCGATGAGAACAATTTCGGTTTCCGCAAAATGCGTGTGGATTTCTCGGCGAATATCTTCTGGCGCATGCAGAGTATCTGGCGCGCCTGGCTCAGCACCCTGCCCGACGTAAAGGGTGTGGCCGGTTTCCACTCCATCCGGCTTTACAGCGATATGCTGCAGGCCCATATGCTGCGCCGCAACCTCAACCTGCTGCGGTCCGCAGCCGTGCCCACAAGTTCACCGGAAACCGTGCCGGTGGAGGAAGCCACCCGGGAAACCGCCGCCCCGGTAGATTCTGGCCCGGCGGACAGCGCCCGGAAAAAGACCACCGCAGGCAAGGCACCGGCGAAGAAGGCCACAACCACGCGTAAACGCAGGACTGCAACCTCCGGCAAGTCGCCGGCACCGCGCAAGCAACCGGCGCGAAGTAAGGAGACTGAAAGCGAGACCGAGGACTGAGCCGGAACTACCGCTTAATCACCGGCAATTCCGCTCCCAGCCAATCGGGCAATGTTCAGCTATAGAGCCGCAGGGACTGTGGCTCTCCCTCCAGTTCCATCACAATCGCGAGGGGTGGATCGCCATCCATTCCCGCAGCCCGCGCCAGCAGGCCGACAAATGCCATGGTCTGTTTTGACATACTGTCGGCAGGGTGGAACAGGAAATGCTGTTTTACCCGCAACCAGCGGTGCAGGCAGAACGCCAGCAGGCGGTTGTCCCGGTCAAGCCCCGTCCCGTCCCCGATGCCATTACCAGCGTGGTAGTGCTGGTGCAGTTTGCGCAGTATCAATGCCCAGCTCTTGGCAAACAGATGCATGCGGCGGGCATCCCGCAGGCCACGGGAGTCCAGGCTCCGCACCTGGGGGTTTTCCAGGCAATTGGCAAACGGCGCGGCAAAGAAATCATCGCGGCCCGACAGGGGCCGGTCCTCACTCCGCGGGCCGGCATTGAATTCAGTGAAGAGGCCGATGGCCCCCTCATAACGGCGATAGCGTCGGTGCAATTGCCGCACTGCCCGGCAGGCAATTGCCTGGCGGTTTTCACTGATCACGTCAAAGTCCCGCAGCGCCTGTAATACATCAGATAGCAGCTGGGTATCAGAGGTATTTCCCGGATCCGCATAGTTCAGCAGGGATTCCAGCGCCTCTCCCTCCAGCGCAAGCCGGGCCTCAATCCGTGCATTGATAAACCCGCTACCCGCACGTTCCTGCCACTGGCAGTAGCCCTGTACGGCAAGCCGGCCCGCTTCCGGCGACAGCAGGCCGCCCGTTACCAGGGTATCGACAAACATTTCCAGCTCATCGAGCTGCAGTCGCTCATCACGCTGGGTGACGGTGAGATTAAGGGGCAGGCTTCGCTGCCCACCGCGACGTATATTGAGCAGGGACAGGAAGCCCGCTGATTGCTGTTCACGGATACCGTCCAGTGCCCGCTGCACTTCCAGCCGCGACTGGATGGCAACATTACCCGCCAGGTCCTGCTCCACCTGCACACGACTGTCGACGATCGACAGGCTACCGAGGGACAACCCCAGCAACGCCATCTCACTGCCGCGGGTTTCCCGGCGCTCCAGCAGGTCGCTGGCACTGCCGGCAACCAGTTCCAGGCCCGGCAGGGACTCCGCAGTCCCGTCCACCAGCGCGGCCAGCGCCTCCAGGTCACCAGAGAGCAGCCGGCGATAGAGCTCGGAACCGGCTGCAGAGCCCGGTTCCAGGCGCAGCTCGATTTCCGCTTCCTGCCGGCGCAATCGCTGTTCCCGCCCGAGGACTGTTAATTCGATCCTGCGCCGTGCCACGGCCTCGATCTTCGCGGCCAGTGCGCGAATACGCGCGTCGATTTTCTCCAGTGCCGCGCGGACACCGGCCAGTGCCGCGTCCAGCTGACCGGAGGCGGACTCTACTGCGCTGGCGACACTGCCGCCCAGTCCGGCCAGCTCATCCACCAGGGCCCCGGCGGCATCCGCCGCCTGCTCCTCAACCGTTTCCGCCAGCTTGCCCTGCAGCGAATCCAGCAATCCATGAACCTCGTCGGCAATACGCCCGCGCAAATGCGGGGGTACCCCGGCAGGCAGGGCCTCGATAACGGCGGCCGCCCCCTCGCGGGCCAGCGCCGGTTCCGTGGCGCGACTGAAAACCCCCGGGCCACTGTCCAGCCAGCGCACCAGTTGCTCCGCCACCGATTGCCGCAGGCTATCCTGGTCCGTTTCGGCACCGCCGGCCAGGCGCAACAGGGTCTGCAGGTCCGGGTCCGTCGTCACGTTGGCCACCACAGCATCCAGCAGCTCGCGGTACTCTGTCTGCAGCAGGTCGCCCGGCTTCAGGTACGCACCAAAGCGCTGGTAGAGCGACTCGTAGTCGCGAAGACAGGGCTCTACCAGGCGCTCACGTACCTGGTCCACCAGCCCGGAAATATCCAGTTGGATACCCAGCCCGGCACTGCCACTCCTTTCACTGCCGCGGATGCGCCGGATCCGCAGCGCCAGTCGCCCACCTTCCGGCCAGGCGGTAAGTTGCAATTCCCGCTCTGCCCGGTAACTGGCAGACAGAGTCAGGCCCGCATCCGCCACAACCGCCCCGGTGGCCGACAGCAGGCTGTACTCCAGCTCCAGCCCGGCGTCCAGGCGGCCGGCGGACTGCCAGTGCAGTGCGGCCAGGTCGTCGGCGGCGGCAATTGCTTCTATATCGAAGGGGGATGGCAGCTGCCGCAGGCAGGTGGCGGCGGCGGCAGCGAAGCGCGCGCCCGCGGGCACATGGAACCAGTAATCGAGCCGGCCATGGGCTTCACCGTCGGCATGGGCCACGATGCCGCCCGACGGACCGCCACCCGACACATCACCGCCCAACTGCCCCCGAGCGTGCAACTGGCCCGCCAGGCCGATCCGCAGTGGTTCCAGGCCGGCGCCCGCGCCGACAGCAGCTACCGGCATGAATTCCGGCCGGTCGCAGGCCTCGAGCTCGAGTTGCGCCCCGCCCTCTCCACCCACGGCCAGTGTTGGGCTGCCGGCCGGCAACGCGGCTTCTGTGGCGGCAGAGCTATCCAACAGCTGCAGTTGCACCAGGCCCGGATCATCACCTGCGCTATCGGCAAAACTGTCCACCCGCCGCAATAGCCGGCGCAGCGGTGCCGGCACACTGTCGGCATAGGCGCCCCGCAGGCTGGCAGCCAGCTGCGCCAGGGGCGCCGGATCGATATCCAGCTGTTCCAGCCGCGGGCGCTGGGAGTCCAGCTCATCCTCCAGGGTAAACAGGTAATCCAGGGGGGAGCTGGCGGCAGTGCCGCTCTGCAGGTCCGGCCAGTGGCGTTGCAGGCCATCCAGGGCCAACAGCAACTCCACCTCTTTATCCAGGCCAAGACTTTCGAGTACTTCACCGGCGGGGGACCGGCGCGAGAGGAAATCCATGGGGTGCTCCTTGCAGGTTATTGTTATACAGAGTGAGAATAAGCCAGTGGTGGAGACAAAAGCCAGCAGCCGCGGGGCCTGTCGACAAGCCCGTGTTGAACCCCCCATAGGACTCACCCATAATACCGCCCCTGCGCGGTATGCCACCGCACCCCTCTCCCCCGGCCCTCGTCGCGACGCGGCCCCGTGCGCGGGAGTGGGGTAAACCAGTGCGAGTGGCCCAGGCGGAACGTCATGTAACAGTTCGCTTCGCCAGAACGCCCAGCTCTGCGTTGAGAAAGCCTGAAATAGAACCACTATTCCTGCGCTTCCTCGCCTTGACCTGGACGCTTTGGCTATGCTCCTTTGTTACCGAACTTTCCGATTGGACCACCGGGCTTCGACAACCAGCACCAGGCCAATCCCGGAGAACCATGACCGAATTTGCTGTCATCCTGCTGAGCACCATTCTGGTCAACAACTACGTGTTGGTGCAGTTTCTCGGCCTGTGTCCTTTTATGGGCGTCTCCAACAAGCTGGAGACCGCCGTAGGCATGGCGGGCGCCACCACCTTTGTGCTTACGCTGGCGTCCATCTGCTCCTACCTGGTCAATACCTACCTGCTGGAGCCGTTTGATATCGGCTACCTGCGTACCATCTCCTTTATCCTGGTTATCGCGGTGGTGGTGCAGTTCGCGCGCATGTTTATCGAGAAAACCAGCCCGCTGATGCACCGGGTGCTGGGGGTCTTCCTGCCCCTGATCACCACCAACTGCGCAGTGCTCGGCGTGGCACTGCAGAACACCATGAAAGCGCACAACTTCGTGCAATCCACCCTTTATGGCTTCGGTGCCGCGGTGGGCTTCTCGCTGGTACTGATCCTATTTTCCGCCATGCGCGAACGCCTGTTCGCGGCGGACGTCCCCACCCCGTTCCGCGGTGCTGCCATTGGCATGATCACCGCCGGGCTTATGTCGCTGGCCTTTATGGGCTTCAGCGGCCTGGTATAGGGGGGCAGCATGCTGGACTGGTTACCCGAAATTTCCACTCCCCTGCTCGTGCTTGGCGGCATGTCGCTGGTATTCGGCGCCCTGCTGGGCTTCGCCGCCGTGCGCTTCCGGGTCGAGGGCGACCCGCTGGTGGAGCAGGTGGACGCCCTGTTGCCACAGACCCAGTGTGGCCAGTGCGGCTACCCTGGCTGCCGGCCCTATGCCGAGGCCATCGTCCACGGCGACAGCATCAACAAGTGCCCGCCGGGTGGCCAGGGCACCATCAACGAACTGGCCAACCTGCTGGATGTGGAGCCCCTGCCCCTGGACGCCGAGCACGGCGTTGAGGACGTCAAGAAAGTGGCGTTTATCCGCGAAGCGGAGTGCATCGGTTGCACCAAGTGCATCCAGGCCTGTCCGGTAGATGCCATTGTCGGCGCGGCCAAGTACATGCACACCGTTATCGAGGATGAGTGCACCGGCTGCGACCTGTGCGTCGAGCCGTGCCCTGTGGATTGTATCGATATGGTGCCGGTGGAAACCCCGTTGCAGGACTGGCACCCGCCCAAGCCGGCTGATGGTGTGGAGCTGATTGCCAGCGACAGGAGGGATGTGGCGTGAGCCCAGAGCAGTTGAAGTCATCACGCGAATCCGCCGACGAACGTCGCGCCGCCCGCGAGGCACGCCTGATCGCGCGCGAGGAAAAGCGCGCGCTGGAACCAAACGACTTTCCCGGCGGCATCCACCCGCCGGAGAACAAGCACCAGTCCACCGGCGAGCCCATCGGCACGATTCCGCTGGCAGAAAAGCTGGTGGTCCCACTGATCCAGCATACCGGCGCCGCCGCCATCCCCCTGGTGAAACTGGGCGACAGGGTACTGAAGGGCCAGCTGATCGCCGAGGCCGACGGACTGATCAGCGGCAATATCCACGCCCCCAGCTCCGGCACCGTAGAGGCCATCGAGCCCGGCCCCATGCCGCACCCATCCGGGATGACGGTGGATACGATTACCATCCGCACCGATGGCGAGGACCGCTGGTGCGAGCTGCATCCCTGCGAGGATTTCCGCAAGCTGGCACCGGTGGAACTGCTGGAGAAAATTCGCGACTGCGGCGTTGCCGGCCTCGGAGGTGCGGGCTTTCCCACCGCGGTAAAGCTGGATCCCCACGGCGGCACCGGGATCGACACCCTGATCATCAACGGCACCGAGTGCGAGCCCTACATTACCGCCGATGACATGCAGATGCGCGAACGCGCCGGGGAGATCATCGCCGGCGTGGAGATGATGGCGTATATCCTCGACGAGCCGGACCAGGTCCTGATCGGCATCGAGGACAACAAGCCCGAGGCAATCGAGGCCATGCGCGCGGCTGCCGAGGGCACCCGTTTCGATATCGTCGTCTATCCCACCAAGTATCCCTCCGGTGGCGAGAAGCAGCTGATCCAGATACTTACCGGCCGCGAGGTCCCCAACCGGGGCCTGCCGGCCAACGTGGGGGTCATCTGCCAGAACACCGGAACTGCCAGGGCCGTCTACCGCGCGGTGCGCTTCGGCGAACCCATGGTCAGTCGTGTCACGACGGTGGTGGGCGAAGCCCTGGAGCGCAGCCGCAATATCGAGGTGCCGCTGGGCACCCCCATCCGCCATATTCTCAAGCACCACGGTGTGCACCGCGGCCTGATGCAGCGGATCATCCACGGCGGCCCCATGATGGGCTTCACCATCGAGGACGACAGCACGCCGGTGATCAAGACCACCACCTGCCTGCTGGTACCCACCGACAGTGAATTGCCGCCCCCCCCTCCGGCCCAGGCCTGCATTCGCTGCGGCTTCTGTGCCGAGGCCTGCCCGGCCTCTCTGCTGCCACAGCAGCTGTACTGGTACGCGCGCGCGGACGATCGCGAAAAACTGCAGGCATATAACCTGTTCGACTGCATCGAGTGCGGCGCCTGTTCCTATGTCTGCCCCAGCACGATACCGCTGGTGCAGTATTACCGCGCCGCCAAGGGCGATATCCGCATCGCCGAAGAGGAAAAGGAAAAGTCCGATCGCGCCCGCGAGCGCTTCGAGTTCCGCAAACTGCGACTGGAAAAAGCCGAGAGGGAAAAGGAAGCCAAGCGCAAGGCCCGCCGGGAAGCCGCAGAACTGGCGCGCAAGCAGCGCGAGCAGGAAGCGGCATCCAGCGGGGACAAGGCCGCCGACGAGGAGGCCGATGTGGTGGCCGCGGCGCTGGCCCGGGTGAAGGCGAAACAATCGTCGCCGGAGCAACAGCTGGCCCGGGCCAGGCGCTCACTGACCAGTGCCGAAAGCCGTGTCGAGCGCATGCAGAAAAAGCTCGACGCCGCCGACGAGGGCCAGCGCGACCAGCTGGCGGCGCAGCTGAAGGAAGCACAGCTCAAGTTGCAGGAAGCCCGGCGCAAGTTTGCCGAAGCCCAGGCCAAGTCCAGCCCCTCGGCGGCCACCGACGCTGCAGAGGCGCAGGCCGGCAGCGCCGCGGCGGGGACAAAGGGCAGCGGTGACAGCAACAAGGATGCGTCCCCGGGAGAAAGGTCCAGGGCACAGGAAGCAATTGAAAAGGCCAGGGCAGCCGCCGCGGCGCGGGCCAACATGGATCCGGCAGAGAAGCTTGCCGCAGAGGTCGAGGCCCTGAAGGCCCGCGTGGCCAAAGCCGAGGCGCGATTACAGAAGGCGCGGGAAGAAGACGACCAGAACGTCGATGCCTTTGCTACCGCACTGGAGAAACTACAGGACAAACTGGACCAGAAAATGCGCCAACAACAGGAACAGGGCGGGGATCAATAATGTCACTGATGCGCATGTCCTCACCCCATGCCCGCTCCGGTGACCGTACCGCCGGTGTGATGCTGCAGGTCGCCGCAGCCACCATCCCCGGCGTGCTGGCCCTGGTGCTGTATTTCGGTATCGGCGTACTGATTAATATCGCCCTGTGCACCGTCACGGCTCTCGCGTGCGAGGCGGCGATCATGAAACTGCGCAATCGCCCGGTGGCCTTTTACCTCAAGGATTACACCGCGTTTGTCACCGCGCTGCTGCTGGGCATTGCCCTGCCACCCTACTGCGCCTGGTGGCTGCCGGTGGTGGGCAGTGCCGTAGCGATCGTGCTATCGAAACAACTCTATGGCGGCATGGGCTACAACCCGTTTAACCCGGCAATGGTGGGTTATGTGGTGCTGCTGATCAGCTTCCCGCTGGCGATGACCCGCTGGGTGGCGCCGGGTGAGCTGATTCAGGGCACCCCCGGTCTCGGCGAGGCCTTTTCACTGGTGTTCGGCAATTACAATGTCGACGGCTTCACCCGTGCGACCCCACTGGAAATCGTGCGGCTGAACGACTCGATCCTTCTCGAGCAGCTCTACCAGATGGAGCCCATGCTGAACCTGGGCACGGTGGCCGGTCTTGGCTGGGAAACCGTCAACCTGGGATTCCTGCTCGGGGGCCTGTTCCTGCTTTACCGCGGCGTGATTAACTGGCACGCCCCGGTGGCGATGCTGGCCACCCTGACCCTGCTGTCGCTGCTGTTCTATGACAGCGGCAGCTCGCTGAGCGAGGGCTCCCCCGCGCTGCACCTGTTCTCTGGTGCCACCATGCTGGGCGCTTTCTTCATCATCACCGACCCCGTGAGCGGCGCCACCAGCAACAAGGGCCGGCTGGTGTTCGGCGCGGGCGTGGGCCTGATAACCTTTATCATCCGGGCCTGGGGCAGTTACCCCGACGCCGTGGCATTTGCCGTGCTACTGATGAACTTTGCCGCGCCCACCATCGACAACTACACGCTGCCACGCACCTACGGCCACAAGGCTCCACGCAAGGCCACCGAAGGCGAGGAGGAGCAGTAATGCTGAAACGCTCCATGGCCAGCAATGCGGTTATCCTGGCACTGTTCGCCCTGGTGACCGCGGGCACCCTGGCAATAACCCAGATCACCACCCGCGAGCCCATCGAGCGGGCCATTCGCGAAGCCTCGGCCAAGGCACTGCTGGAAATCATCCCGCTGGACCGTCACAGCAACGACATGCTGGTGGACACCTATCCCATCCCGCGCCAGTACTGGTCGCGCCTGGGCCTGAAGGACGGTGGCGATATCAACCTGGCGCGCGAGGAAGGCCGTATCAGTGCAGTCATTATTCCCACAGTCGCGCCGGATGGTTACGGCGGCCCCATCAACCTGCTGGTGGGCGTCAACCGGGACGGTACTGTTGCAGGGGTACGGGTAACCAGCCACAGCGAAACCCCGGGCCTGGGCGACAAGATCGAGGTCAAGAAAAGCGACTGGATCCTGGGCTTCAATGGCAAGTCGCTGGGTAACCCACCGCGGGGCCAGTGGAAGGTACAGAAGGACGGCGGAGCCTTCGACCAGTTCTCCGGCGCCACCATCACCCCGCGGGCCGTGGTGACACAGGTGCGCGAGGTGCTGGATTTCGTCGCCGAACACCGCAAGGAAATTTTCTCCGCGCCCGTTTCCGAGCGTGCGGTGGAAGTTGAGCAGCCCACCGAGTCCGGCCAGGAGGAGCAGTAAGATGGCAACACCCGGCTATAGCGAGATCAGCCGCAACGGCCTGTGGAACAATAACCCGGCCCTGGTACAACTGCTGGGCCTGTGCCCGCTGCTGGCGGTTACCGGTACGGTGGTCAATGCGATCGGCCTGGGCCTGGCCACCATCGGTGTACTGACCTGCTCCAACCTGGCAGTGTCCATCGTGCGCCGGCAGATGCCGGAGACCGTGCGGCTGCCAGTGTCGGTGATGATCATTGCCACCTTTGTGACCTGTGCTGAACTGCTGATGAAGGCGTTCACTTATGAGCTCTACCTGGTGCTGGGCATTTTTATCCCGCTGATTGTCACCAACTGCGCAATTCTCGGCCGCGCCGATGCTTTCGCCAGCAAGAACCCGGTCCTGCCGTCGGTGGTGGACGGCTTCATGATGGGGCTGGGCTTTATGGCGGTGCTGATTGCGATTGGGGCCATCCGCGAAATACTGGGCCAGGGTACCCTGTTCGCGGACATGGACCTGTTACTGGGACCGGTCGCCAGGGACTGGGCCATCCCGGTACTGGGCAGTGACTACCCGGGCTTCCTGGTGGCGGTACTGCCGCCGGGCGCTTTCCTGGTGGCCGGGCTGCTGATCGCGGCGAAGAATGCCATCGACGCGGGCATCGAGCGCCGCCGCAGCCAGCAGGTAAGGATCGTCCCCGGAGCCAAACGGGTGCGCGTTACCGGCAAGATTTCCTGAGATGCACCAGCAGCGAGCATCGGCCACATGGGGTGTAAGACACTGTAAGCTGGTTGGCACCACATTCGTCCAAATGGCGCTAGTCACGGGGCCCAATTTGGCTAGAATGGTACGCCCGATCAGGGGAATGATCGGATATGTACACAATAAAAAGGGATTACAGCCATGACAATGGACAGTGGAAAGTCTGAACTCGTATATCACGGCCGCCGCGCCCAGCGCGCCGACAGCCGCCAGCGTCGCAAGGCGATTCTGGAAGCGACCCTGCGCCTGATCGTCAAAGAGGGCATCCGCGGTATTCGCCACCGCGCCGTTGCCCGCGAGGCCTCCGTGCCGCTCGCCGCCACCACCTACTACTTCAAAGACCTCAATGACCTGATCAGCGACGCCTTTACCTATTTCGTGGAACAGGGGCTGGAGCACACGCGCCAGCTGCAGGAAGACAGCTTCGCCGCCGCCCGGGCCCTGTCGGAAGAGGAGCGCGCCTCTGCTGGCGGGCGAAAACTGCTGACCCAACAGCTCACCCGCTTTATCCTCACCCACGTGCGCTCCCAGGCCAGCCAGCGCGACTTCCGCCTGATCGAGCTGGCATTCCGCAACGAGGCCCTGCGCAATGAGCAGCTGACACGGGCCATCCGCATGGCCAACCAGGCCAACCAGGCACTGATCGAGGAGTTCTTCCAGCTGCTCGACGTTGCCGACTCCGAGGCCGCAGCCCAGATCACCATGGGCACTATCCTCAACCTGGAATACCAGATCCTCTGCGGCGCGGTGGATATCGAGTCGCCACTGCTCGAGCGCACCGTCACCATGATGATCAAGGGACTGATCCCGGCCATGGCCACCGCCAGCCAGCCGGTCGCCCTCGACTGAGCACCCCGCGGCCACCTGACCAGCCAGTTTCCTGAAGGCGCCCCGCCCCGGCGGGGCCGCTCACCTGACTTCCCCCCACCACCGTCGCAGCCGGCTAGGCTCAAGGTAACACTCTGTAAACGTGCCATTTAGCCATGACACCCAGCTGGCGCTTACTGATCGCAATAGCCATCGCCCTGCTGCTGAACAGCGGCTGTGAGCGCAGCGGCCAGGACACTGACCAGCCTCCCGGGTCCGGCAGCGGCCCCGCGGCGCCTGTGCCCGGCAATCTCGATACCATCCCCATCGACCTGTACGACAACTACACCGAGACCGGCGACCTGGCCGCGATTGAGAAGCGCGGCCAGCTCCGCCTGCTGGTGGATCCCAGTCGTTCCGCCGCGCTGCACCGGGAGGCGACGCAACAGGATGTGGAAATCGAGCAGGCCCGCCTGATGGCACGTCGACTGGGCCTGGAACTGGTGATTCTCGAGGTGCCACAGTTCAGTGACCTGATCCCCATGCTCAATGCCGGCAAGGGTGACCTGATCGCCAACAACCTGCTGGTCACCGATGCCCGACAAGAGCAAGTCGACTTTTCCAGCCCCACCGCCGAGACCGAGGTCGTCCTGGTGTCGGCAACAGACACGGCGGATGTTGATGGGCAGAGTAGCCTCAGGGGCAAAGTCCTGGTCGTCACCGCCGGCACCGAATTCGAGCGCCAGGCGCAGGATTTCGCGCAACAGCACCCCCGGGTGGAAGTACAGGTACGCGATGACAATTACATCGACCTGCTGGTGGAGGTGGCCAGCGGCGACGCGGACTTCACCATTGTCGACCGCCAGGCGCTGGGCCTGGTGCAACAGTTTCGCGATAACCTGAAAGCCAATCGTGTATTTCCCGGCCAGCGCCAGCTTGCCTGGGCCATTCGCAAGGACTCCCCGCGACTGCTGGAGGCCATCAATGAGCAGGTGCGGCTGGTGCGCCTGACCCGGCCCGGCGAGCGCTCTGTCGGTGACCTGGAGGCGATCCGGGAGCGCGGGGTGATCCGTGCCGTCACCCGCAACCACCCGGGCACTTACTTTATGTGGAAAGGGCAGATCCTGGGTTTTGAATTCAGCCTGCTGGAGAACTTCGCCAAAACGCTCGGCGTGCGGCTGGATATTACCGTGGCCGAGAACCACGAGGATTTTGTGCGCCTGCTCCGTAATGGCGATGTGGATATCTCGGCCAGCCTGCTTGCCATCACCAGGCGCCGGCAAGCGGAGGGCATGGCATTTTCCGACCCCTACCTGACAAGCCCCACCGGTATCGCTGCCCGCAGCGGCGCAAAGCTGGCCGCAGTCAAGGACCTCGCCGGTCAGACGGTGTGTGTGCGCCGGGCCAGCAGCCAGTACCAGGTGGCAGAAGAGCTCAAGCAGCAGGTGCCGGACATGAAAGTCGAGGAGGTCCCTGGTGAGCTGGATATCCAGCAGGTCATCGACAAGGTGGTCGACCGGGAATGCGACCTGGCTATCGCGGATGAAATCTCCGTACGGCTCGAGCAGGCCTGGCGGGAGGATATCGTATTCGCCCTGCGGCTGCCGCGGGAAGAAAACCGCTACGCCTGGATGGTGCGGGAGTCCAACCCCCAGTTACTTCGGGCCATTAACGAGTTTTTCGCCGAGCCCAGCACCGATGACAGGATCCCGGAACTCTATGAGCGCTACTTCAATTCCCCCAAGCGCACGCGGGTAGAGATCGAGGAACTCAATCGCAGCGGCCAGATATCCCCTTTTGACGATATTGTGCGCCGCTACGCGGAGCAGTTCGACTTCGACTGGCGACTGATCGTTGCGCAGATGTACCAGGAAAGCAATTTCGACCCCGACGCCAGGTCCTGGGTGGGTGCCAGGGGGTTGATGCAGGTGATGCCGAATACCGGCAAGCAGGTGGGCGTGACCGACCTTTTCACCCCTGAAAACAGTATCCGGGCCGGCACCAGGTATATGCGCTGGCTCCATGACAAGTTTGACGACAAGGGCATCAACCAGGAGAACCAGGTCTGGTTCACCCTCGCCTCCTACAACGCCGGCCTGGGTCATGTCTACGACGCCCAGGACCTGGCCGAGCAGAAAGGCTGGGATCGCAGGGTCTGGTTCGACAGTGTGGAAAACGCCATGTTGCTGTTGTCGGAAGAAAAATATTTCAAACAAGCCCGTTACGGTTATGCCCGGGGACAGGAGCCGGTGGATTACGTGCGCAAGATCGAGGCGCGCTTTCGCTCATTCGTCGCCCTCCTTGAGGCACAGGAGCGCCGCAATAAACAGGGCACCCGGTTAAACCCACGGACATACCTCTTCACCAGCCGGGTCCGCTATCGCGCCAACAATGCCCCGGCGCTGCCCCTGACTAGACTGTAATCAACGAAGCAAGCATCGACCGGTATAAAACTTAATGCGGTTCACTCTTCCCTGGTTCTCGTTCAGTGTTCTTTTCATAACATTCCTGCTCGCCGTTGGCTGTGGAGGCGACCGCGAGCACTCTCAGCCCGGTGAAGCCACAGAACCGGCTACCGGACAGGAGTCCGCGGAAAGTGGGAGCGAGTTGGCGACAGCAGACGAAGCGGAAGGGGGAACGGCGCCACCAGTAGAGGAGTCACCAGAGCCTGCAGAAAACGCTGTATCTGGCGAGAGTGAAAAAAAAGCCGGCAAAAAGGGGAAAGTCGCAGGCCTGTGGGACCGCTTTGCAAAGCGGGTGGCCGGCAAGGGCGACCTGCGGCCGGAAGCCGCCTGGTCACCCGAGACTACCGGCGAATACCCCATCGGCGCCTATGACAACTACATAGAGACCGGGGACCTGGATGCCATCAGGAAGCGCGGCAAGCTGCGTATCCTTGTTGATATCACCAATACCGACTCCCTCCACCGGGCGGCCACACCACAAGACATTGAGATCGAGCGAGCCAAGCGAAAGGCGGAAATACTGGGCCTGGAGCCGGTTGTGCTTTACGCGGAAAGCTTCGACCAGCTGATACCCATGCTGATAGAGGGCAAGGGGGACATTATCGCCAACAACATGGTTCCAACCTCCGAGCGTCGCGAGCTGATTGATTTCAGCATTCCAATAGCGTCCACCCATGACACCCTGGTCTCCCGGACCGATATGCCTGATATCAAGGCAGGTGAGTCACTAAAAGGCAAAACCCTACAGGTAACCAGGGGCACAGTATTTGAGCAGCGGGCCCGGGAACTGGCAAAGAAGCATCCCGGTCTCAAGGTTGAAGTTGTCGACACCAACTACGTCGAACTGGCCCTGGAGGTGTCCATGGGGCATATCGATTTCACCATTATCGACGAATTGATATTTGGCCTGGTAAGCCAGTTCCGTGACAACCTCAAGAAAAATATTGTCTTCGAGCGGGAAGACCAGCTGTCAGCGGGCATCCGCAAGAACTCTCCGCAGCTTAAAAAGTTTATCAACGATGCCATCCGTAATATCAAACTGACCACCCCCGACCAGCGCTTTGTCGGTGACCTGGACCAGATCAGGGAGCGCGGTGTACTGCGGGCTGTCACCCGCAACCATCCCGGCACCTACTTTATGTGGAAAGGCCGGGTGATGGGTTATGAATACGAGATGCTGCAGAGATTTGCCAAGGATCTCGACGTGCGCCTCGAGATTATCGTGGCGCCGAAGCACAGTGACCTGCTGGATTACCTGAAAGAAGGTAAAGCCGATCTAACAGCCAGCCTGCTGACTGCTACCGATGCACGCCGGCAGAGCGGGGTTGATTTTGGCCCCGCCTATATGGAAGAGAAAGTCAGTGTCGTCGGCCGGTCAGGGGAAACCATCGAGGATATTAGTGAACTGGAGGGGCGCACTATCCATGTTCTGGAATCCAGCAGCCAGTATGAAGTCCTGGTGGAAATCCTGGACCAGTACCCGGACATCGAGGTGGAGCTGGTCCCGGAGGAGCTCACCATCCCCCAGATTCTCGACCGGGTTGCCGAGGGCGATTACGACCTCACAATTGCTGATGATATAACGGTGCGCCTGGAACACCACTGGCGCGACGATGTGGACAACCTGATCGACTTGCGCGTGGAGGATAATGTTTACGCCTGGGCGGTACGGGAGAGCAACCCGCAATTGCTGGAGACGATACACCAGTTCTTTAACGATGAAGAAATTACCAAGCTGCGAAAAACCCTGTTTCACAAGTACTTCGACGAGCCCAAGCGCACCCGTGACGAAATCAAGGGGCTGAGCGAGAAGGGCGAAATCTCCCCGTTCGACAATATCGTCAAGAGGTACGCCAAGGAGTATGACTTTGACTGGCGCCTGGTGGTCGCACAGATGTTCCAGGAAAGTAGTTTCAACCCCGGGGCCAAGTCCTGGGTAGGCGCGCGCGGCCTGATGCAGGTGATGCCGGATACCGGCAAGCAGGTAGGCGAGACCAAACTGTTCGATCCGGAAACCAGTGTGCGTGCGGGCCTGAAATACCTGCAGTGGCTGTACCGCAAGTTCGAGGGCAAGGGTATCAGTCCCGAGAACAAGATGTGGTTTACCCTGGCCTCCTATAACGCCGGCCTGGGCCATGTCTATGATGCCCAGGACCTGGCTGAGGAAAAAGGCTGGGAGCGCAAGGAGTGGTTCAACAACGTCGAGAAAGCCATGCTGCTCCTCTCGCAGGAGAAGTATTACAAGAAGGCGCGATATGGCTATGCCCGGGGCCGGGAACCCTATGATTATGTGCGCAAGATTGCCGCCCGATTCCGGACCTATGCCGCCCTGCTGGAGGCATTCGAGCGGCAGCAGCAGGTGGGGGCCCTTAGCTGCACTGCTCTCCCACTCTGGCTAACCACGCACCTGGGCGGGCTGGCACATATCGCCGAATGTCGCGAGCCGAAAGGCGAAGGCGTGGCACAGGTTCCCGCCCAGTAAAAAAGCCGGCGGAATGACCGCCGGCTTCATTGTTGGCACCCGACATGGGTCCGGCAGGGGTTGTCAGCTGCAGCTGCCCCCCATCGAGGCCACCCACTCCCGCAGCAATGCCGTACCTTCCTCGTGCTCCAGGCTTCGACCCAGTTCCGGCATCATGGCACCGGGGTTGGTGGTCTCCACCCGGAAGTTGAGGATGGATTCCTCCGGCTCACCCGGGACGATGGCAAACCGGCGGTTGCCACTGCCGGTGCCCGCCGCCACCGGTGGTTTGCACAGGCCCAGCTTGCGCCGGTCGGACTCCTGGTGATCCAGCATCAGCCCCGATGTATCGGCGGCGCCCGCCGGGTTGTGGCAGTGGCCACAGTTGATATCCAGGTAGGAACGGGCGCGTGCCTCGAGCGGCTCGCTGCTATCCGTGAAATCCACGTTGCGCGGTACCGCGGTAATCTCCGGCAAACCACTAAGGTAACCCACCTGCTGCCAGTGCAGCAGCTGGTTGCGCGCGCCGTCCGCGTAGGCGTAGTCCTTGTTCAGGTGACGCGCGCGCGGCCCCAGCGGCATGATGGCCTTGTCGGTATGGTTGTCCGCATGGCAGCCGGCACACTGGTTCGCATCCGGCACCACATAAGTAAAACCCGCATCCTCGATTTCCCCGCTTACCAGCTGCAGGCGACTGGCGTCTCCGGCTATTTCCAGCACCGCTTCGGTCTGCTCTGCGTTCCATACGTAGGGCAGCGCCTGCCAGCCGTCCGCGCGCTTTACCAGCAGGCGGGTTTCCATCAGCCGCACATTGTCCAGGTTCAGGGCCTCACCGGTCCGGCCGGCGACGTAATCACGGCTGTAGTCATCGGTGCGCAGCACAGCGTCCTGGATGCCGCTGGTATCCCGTGGGTAGTAAAAGGTCTTGCTCAGAACCGTCCCCACCGGGTATTCGAAACGCTCGTCCGCGTACTCCGCCGAGCTGCCCGGGGGCATCCAGACCGTACGCAATTTGTGGGCATAGTCGGTGAAGAGCGCAGTATTCAGGTCATAGGGAAGCACGCCATCGTTCGGCAGTAACTCACCGTCGATGGCTTCCACAATATGCCAGTCACTGAGCTTGTCCGGAACTGCATCGCGCTCGAAAACCGCCACCGGCTCTCTCGGTGCTTCACAGCCGCCCAGGGCGGCTGCAAAAATCGGGGCCAGCACCGCGCCCCACAACAGCTTACGCATCTTCCGCCTCTAGTTTTGCCATATCGGTTTTTTCCGGCTCGGCCTGGTCAAATTCCAGGACCACCTGGGGCAGCTTCTGCAGGGCACACTTGTGCGGCGCAATATCAGTGGAGATATTTTTAAAGTCGTTGGAGGCATCGATATTGATAATGCCGGCATCACCGTTGTCAATGCATAGCTTCAGGGATTCCGGCAATGTGCCATCCACCAGCTTGTCACTGTTCACCACGCCATCCCAGAGGATATCCGGCAGGCTGCCACCCAGGCCGAACTTGGCCAGCTTCAGGGCCTTCAGCTCGATGTGGTCAGGCGAGGTGCCACCACCGGTAAACTGGTTGTCATAAATAAAGATACCCTCGGGATAGGGATCAAACGCTTCCTGGGTGGATTTATCGGAGTAGTAACCGGCTGTGTAATAGCTGCTGACGATAATATTCGCCGTATCGTTATCCGCGATCTCGTTGTTGAAGATCTCCACATTGTCATTGGAGTTGATCACGATACCGGATCCGGCCGGCACTGCCGCTACCGGGGTGCCCTCGTGGCCGAAGTTTCCGGTATTGTTCTCAAACACACGGTTGTCGTAGACACGGGTGCTGTGTCCCGGCTGCGGCAGGTTGGGCATGTTGAACACCAGGATGCCGCCGGTATTGTTGGTGGCGATATTGTCGTAGACATCGGCACCGATGGTGTTTTCAATTTCGATTCCGGCAACATTGAACTCGGCGCGGTTGTTACGCACGATCACATTGCGCGACTGGCCCACATAGATTCCAGCGTCCGATGCACCAATAGCCACATTGCCCTCGAGCAGGGTATTTTCAGTCTGCACCGGGTAAATACCATAGGCACCGTTTTCCGTCGCGGGGCCATTGGTCCACTCCACCCGGACATTGCGGATAACGATATTCTCACCCTCATTGACCTTCAGTGCGTCACCGATGGTGTCCTCGATCGCCAGGTCCTCGATGGTGAAATCACTGGCATTCACCAGCAGGCCCTCGGCGCCCTGGATCTGGTCCTTGAAGGAAAGGACGGTTTTCTCCATACCGGCGCCACGGATGGTCACGCCATCCACATTCAGGGACAGGCTGCGATTCAGGGCGAAGTTCCCGGCCGGAAGCTCGATCACATCCCCCGGCTTGGCTGAGATCAGTTGTTTCAGTAATTGCTTCTGGAAGTCCGCGCTCGCTGACGCCGCGGCTGTTTCCGGGTTATTCCCGGCGGGATTCTTGTCCTGGGAACAGGCAGCAGCCAGCACTGCGGCCAGCGCCAGCCCCATGTAGGCAGTGGTCTTCATGTGAATTTCCTTTTATTCAGGTTCTTCTGTTATTCGAGTTATCTGCATGCCGGGCCCGCGCTCCTGCCTGGCCCCAGCCCGGCCACACTGCAATTGGTACACATGTACCAACTAACAACCGCAGTAACTGGCGGGGCTACAAACAGGCCAATCCTAGCCCATTCGCGGACATCACGGCAATAAGGTCCGGGCCCTGACCTTGCCGCCCAATCAAGGGCTGTGTATCGTCTGCACAGTCACTCGGAAAGAGCCGGCCACCATGAAACTGCGACTACTTTCAGGCGCACCACCAGATCCCGGTCCCGTGAGCCCTGTGGGGCACAGCCCTTTCCCCATTCGCCTGACCCTGCTTCTCACGCTGCTCTGCACCCAGGCCCATGCCAGCGGCACACTGCAACTGAAGCTGCTGACCGAAACCGGGGATGCGTTCGAGGTTGAGCAGGAAGTTACCGGCAAGGAGCAGGAGTTTGCTTCGGGAATTCTGGATCGGGAAGCCCCCGTACGGGAATACCAGGCAATCAAGTGCGATGGCCCCTGGGGGGCAGTCAGGTACCGCATGGCCCTGCCCAGCGGCCCCGGCTACCAACTGGAGCTGGGGCGGGACACGATCCTGTTGCGGATCGTGGAGCACGGGGTGGTCAGCGAGAACCGCAATATCGAGGCTATGAAAATCCACTGCCGGGATACAGAACCCCGCGCGGTGATCAAGTCCCTCGTTGAAATCCAGCTGGACCGCTACAGCGCCGAAGCCCGGGAACTGCTGCTGCCCAACGGCTACCGTATCGAGTACAGCTATCTGCCGGACGCAGTCGAGTAACCAAAAACGGCGCCCTGGGGCGCCGTTTTCTTTTTCTCCCCCGACTTGGAGCCGGGCCAGTCCCACTCAGTGGAATACCGGCGCGGAAACGAAACTCCAGAACAGCACCGTCCCCACCATCACTACCACCGCCATCACCAGCGATACGGTAACCACCGCGCTGGCAAACAGGAAGCCGCGCTCTTCAGATAACCCCAGGACAATCGGGAGACCGGTATAGAGCAGGTACACGGCATAGGCAACCGCGAGCATCGCAATCAGGATATCCAGCCACAGCACGGGGTAAAAACCTGCCAGGCCGGCAATGAAGATGGGAGTGGCAGTAAACCCGGCAATGACCATCCCTTTCATGGGGTAGGTGTCAGCACCGTAGGTTTTGGCCATCCAGTGAATGAAGTAACCGACGCCGATCACTCCCAGTACCATGGCCAGGTAGAAGGCGCCTACCAGTGACAGGGCGCTCTGGCTGGTGACCCGCACCGGCTCGCCACCGCCCACACTCCAGCCGATCTCGGTGGTGCCGTAAAACCAGGCCAGGGCCGGCAACAGCGCCAGGACAATGGCATAGGGAATATGCCGGCGCAGGCCTTTCTCAGACAGGCTCCCGATTTGCTGCCACTGTTGCCGGGGGTGTACCAGCATTCCGAACATGTAGCTCAACATCCCGTTTCTCCTCACTCAACGTAAGGAACTGTCCGTCAAGGCGCTACTGCTTCAGTACTGCTTTTACTTCCTCTGATCTATGCGTGTTTAAGGCATATTGCGCCGCCCCGCCAGCGGTCCCCGGGGGACCGCTTCGCGGGACACAAGACGGCCGGGGATGACCGATCTCAATTTGCTCTGGATACGTCTTGTCAAAGTGAGGAATACCACCAGCGGTCATTCCCTAAGTTCCAGCTTGTTTTTATTCTCACGTCCAGTTGTATCACTACCGGCATACAAGTCAACGGCTGTGCTGGATTAAGCGCAATCGGCTGTGATGACGTTTCTTCAGGAAACAGCCCCGGACAACTGTGCTACCGATCAACCCGGCCCCGTCGGTAGTGGAATGTGGCAGGGGGCCGACAGGGAAACTGGCGCAGGAAGGAGAAGCCCCGGAGCTTCCACCACCGGGGCCATGCCATGGGGGGCGGACTGTCAGCGGTGACAGCCGCGTGCTTCAGACTTCAACCGGGGACACCGGCTGCATCCAGCCAAAGCGGTCATCCGCCCTGCCCTCCTGGATATCCAGCAAAGCCTGGCGCAGGTGCTCGGACACAGGCCCCGGTACCTGCGCCAGTTCATACTGCTGGTCACCGTCGCCGAAGACGCTGATGGGGCTGATAATGGCTGCAGTGCCACAGGCGAAGGCCTCACTGCAGGTACCGGACCTGACCAGCGCCAGCAGGTCGTCGATATCGATGTCGCGCTCGTGCACGGTGTAGCCCTGGGATCGCGCCAGGTCAATCAGGGAGTCCCGGGTAACACCCTCGAGAATCGAGCCATTGAGCTTCGGTGTGTGCAGCTCTCCCTCCATGACGGCAAAGAAGTTCATGCCTGACAGCTCGTCCACCGTATGGCGGTTGCCCGGGTTGAGCCACAGGGACTGGTCGTACCCGCGGGCTTTCAGCCGCGAGATACTCAGTAGCGATGCGGCGTAATTGCCCCCGACCTTGGCATCGCCGGTGCCACCCACGGCAGCGCGGGAATCCTCCCGCTCAACCCACAGGCGCATATGCCCGGCATGATAGGCCGCCGAGGGACTGGCAATCACATAAAATTCATAGGAGGTGCTCGCCGACACGCTCAGGTCGGGCTGCGTACCGATCAGGAAGGGGCGCAGGTACAGCGACTCGCCGCTATTGGCCGGCACCAGGTTCGCGCAGTAGGCGGCAACAGTACGGACACCATCCATGAAAAGGGCCTCCGGTACCGGCGGCATGCACAGTCGTTCCGCTGAGTGCGCCATCCGCTCAGCATTGCGCCCGGGGCGGAAGAGGCTCACCCCGCCGTTGCCGGTGCGATAGGCTTTCATCCCTTCAAAACAGGACTGGGCGTAGTGCAGCACCTTGGCCGCCGGATCCAGCGCCAGCGGCGCATAGGGCACCAGCTCACCGCTGCTCCAGCACCCGTCCTGGCAGACGGCACGAAACATTACCGGCGCCATCACCGTGCCAAACCCGAGCCGCTCGGGCATTTCAAACCCCCGCAGACTGCTGGCCACTGCCGGGTCAATATAAATGCTCACTGGGAGACCTCCTGTATCAATGCTGTGCCGATTATGGCCCCTGCCGAGATTGAATCCAAACCCTCTTTGCTGCCAACAAGCAACCTGCGCAAAACTTTGAGCGTTAACGGTCATTTAATAGGAGAGCTGTCTTCCGGAAAGGATCGACCATCGCAAGCTGACCACGCTGAGAACCGCGGTCACTTCGCTGCAGAAGTGACGCCGGTATCAACTTGAAATTGTGGCGCACAGCAAATCCCATACGACGACGACTGAACCGGCCCGGTGCTACTGTGCGTAATAGCCTGTAAAAGGACTCGGCAGTTTCTTCTACCATCCTCACCGGGTGATTTGAGACGCTTGACTATACTCATCAGTACGCCCCGGTGACACCGGCCAACAGGTGGCAGGGGCCTTGCGCGAACAGCGCTGTGGTTTACTGCACCGCCAAAAAATCGCGCCGACCGGAACTGAAAACCTCCGGGCACAGTCAGGAACTGAGAATCGAACCACACTTCAGGGAGAGAAATTCCGCCGGCATGTACCGCGCGGAAATCGTGCCCGACCAATCGCGAGCCCCGGCTTGCGGCCGGGTGAGGCAAAACATGGAATAGAAGTGGTTCAACCGTGACACAGACAGATTTCAGCAGTTCGTTTGCTACCGGCTTGATGTTTACAGCCACAGCTCTGCTGTGCAGCAACGCGTGGGCGGAAGTTGAGCCCGTGCCGGAGGATACCGGCGCCCCACCGCCCGCTTTTATCGAGGCGGCTTCCCAGCCACTTGAGGCCGAGCCTACCCGCCGGCAATTGCGCCCTTCCGAGGCTGCGCGGCGTTATCGCCAGCGCATCGAGGAAATGGAGGCTGAATACGGAGCCTACGGCACTGGCATCGATGAACAGCTGGTTGGCCTGGCAACCGCCCTGCAAAATTCCGGTGCCCACGAGGAGGCAATCAAGGAGTTTCGCCGGGCAATGCTGATCAACCGTGTCAACGAGGGTCTCTATTCTCTGAACCAGATACCGATGATCGAGCGCATGATCGACAGCCAGATTGCGCTCAACCAGTGGGACGAGGCGAACGACAACCAGGAGTATCTCTACTGGTTACACGAGCAGAATTACGGCAACAGCGACCCGCGCATGTTGCCCGTTATAGAGCGCCTGAGCAGCTGGCACCTGCGGGCCTACGTCGAGGAAAAAGGCGAAACCCTGTTCGAGCACCTGATCAGTGCCACCAACCTCTACCAGTTGGCTGTCGATATCATCACGCAAAACTTTGGTGCCAATGACCTGCGCCTGGTCGAGGCGTTGCGTGGCCTGAAGGCCACCAATTACTACCTCGCCACTTATGCCGGGGAACCGCAGCAGGCTGTGGTGGTGAACACCAATTTCGCCGGCGGGGGGTTCGACAACAATCATCGCCAGGCGCAGCTTGATCATTTTCGCATGAACAGCTTCAGCACCGGCAAGAAAGCGATCGCGCGGATTGTCGATGTCTACCAGAAAAACCCCCAATCCCCCCCCGCCGCCTCGGCCAAGGCCAAGGTAGAGCTGGGAGACTGGTACATGATGTTCAACAAATGGCATTCGGCCAGGGAAACCTATGGTGAGGCTTATCATGCGCTCTGGGACAACGGCGCCACCAACCGGGAGATAGACGATATCTTCGGGCGCCCGGCCGCCCTGCCCGACCTGCCGATGCTGGACGAGGACCGCGGCGGCCTGGCCCAGTCTTATGTCACCGTTTCCTACGATGTCACCGCCTACGGCAAGGCGCGCAATATAGAGATCCTGAACTCCAGCGCGGATGACAGCGTCGTTATTCGCTCCCGGGTGCGCAATGTTCTCAAACGCGCCAAATTCCGTCCCCGGTTCGAAAATGGAGAACCAGTGGATACTGTGGGCATCGTGCAGCGGTTTGTCTTTGACTAACCTGCAAAAAGCTTTACACGACGGCCAGGTTAATTCAGGCAGAGAGTCCCGCCCCGGGAACACAGACAACCAAACCCGGGGCGTCGCCAGGGGTCCAATGCAGCAGACCATCGCGACAGGCGGGCAGTAAAGGAAAAATCAACGACAAAAACCAGAGTTCCGGGTGTGGAATTACACCGGAGCCGCAATGGAAAGCTGGATGACCCGGCTTTCACCGCACAGATCGCTCGAGTCCGAAAGGCGCCGATCGGCGTACCAGGAGAGAGAAAATGACACTACGGAAAGCGGTATTTTCACAGCAGAGCAAACCCCCTGGCTGGCACACCCTCGCCTCGATTGTGGTGCTGAGTGCGGTTATTGCCGGCTGCAAGAGCCAGCAGACCCAGCAGCAACCCCCGGCACAGCCCTCACAGTCGCAATCCCAGTCCCAACCGTCATCCAGCAGCTCATCATCGCAGTCGTCAAGCAGCTCATCGAGCCGCTCCCAGAGCCAGTCGAGCCCGCAGACAGCCAGCAACATGCCCCAGAGCAGCCCGCCGAGCAGTCGTAGCAGCTCCTCCTCTATGCCCAGTAGCAGCTCTGCCCAGCCCAACACTTCGATGCCAAGCATCGAGTCGGGTGAGCGGTCCAGCCAGCAGGCCAGTACCGCCTCTGATTCGGGCAGCGAGGAAGCCCGGCGACGCAGTTCCGCCGGGGACAGCATGCCAGATCCGACCGCGCGACGGGACTCACCCTCCAGCCCGGTATACAGCGAATCCGAAGCGCAACCGGAAGAACGGCGCATGCCCCCCGATCCCTCAAGTAACAGCGAGGGCCAGCCCCCTGAGGAAATCGATTTTTCCGAAGAGGAACAGAGCGCATCGTCGTCCAGCAGCAGTTCATCATCCTCCAGCTCTTCCAGTAGCAGTGCCGCGAGCGCCAGCAGCTCTGCGAGCGAAGCATCGGCGAGCAACCAGTCCAGCAGCGCATCGTCCAGCAGCCCCAGTGCCTCGGCAAGTGCCGGAAGCCCGTCCAGCGGTAGCAGTGCACCGAACGAGGCACCCGCCACCGCAGCCGAGCGGGTATCGGAACTGGAGGGAGAGTTCGACTCCACCATGGCGAGCTATGACGGCATGATCCTGCGCGAGCGGGATTACGTGCGCAATCGCCCTGCCTCCGAGGACGAGAGTGAGGAGTCCATGGACGAACCACCGCCCGGTGAGTCCCTCGAGGACCTGATCGAGTCCGCAGAGGCCGAAATACCCGCTCCCCCCGGGGGCGGTGGTGCCGGCAGCGAGGAAGGTAGTGGTCCGGAGCAGAACAACTCCAGTGGACAGGCTACCGGCCCCGGCATGCCCACCGCCGGTCGCAAAGGGGAATATGACCACAGCGGCAGCGGCAGCGTGGTACCTGCCGATATCCCCGAAGGGGATGACGACGACGTGGTGGCCCGCCAGATTCGTGAGGCCGCCACGCGCGAAAAGGATCCCGAGCTGCGCGAGCGGCTTTGGGAAGAATACCGGAAATATAAAAACGCGAAGAAGTAACAGCGGAGGGAATTACCATGCATTTGCCCAGACTGTTGTCCGCCACACCTGTTATCGGCCGTGGCCTGCTGCTTGGCAGCCTGTTGCTACTGGGTGCCTGTGCCACCACCGAGGTGCGCACTACCGCGTTTACCCCGCTGACAGTGGAGGACGCCACCATTCCTGAGGATCGCCTGCTGGATGTGGGTGTAGTGCAGTTTGACCCCGGCCTCGCCACGGCGGAAGTGGACGAAGAGGAACTGGTGTTCCCCGAATTGCGCCAGGCGGAATCCCGCTACATTGCCGTGACCCTGGCAGAGTCACTCCAGCAGAGCCAGGGCTGGGGCCCGGTGCGGGTAATCCCCAGCACGCGCACCAATATCGATGTAACCGTGCAGGGACGGATAGTCCAGTCAGATGGCGAAACGCTTACAGTGGAAGTGTGGGTTACCGACTCGCGTGGCCAACAGTGGTTCACCAGGGAATATTCCGAGCGCGCCTCGCAGTATGCCTACGACCGTAAGCACCCCACCAGTGGCGATGCATTCCAGGGCATTTATAACCAGATCGCCAACGACATGCTCAAATACCGCCAGGGCCTGTCTGATGAATATATCGCGGAACTTCGCACGATTTCCGAAATGCGCTTCGCCCGCAGCTTTTCACCTGACGCCTTTTCCCGCTACCTGGCCCAGAATGAGGACGGAATTTACGAACTGAAGGCACTGCCGGCGCAGGACGATCCAATGCTCCAGCGGGTAAGACGTATCCGCGAGCGTGATTATCTGTTTGTTGACACCCTGCAGGGTTACTACGGCACTTTCGTCAAATCCATGGAAACCCCCTACCAGGAGTGGCGCTCCCTCAGCTTTGAGGAAGTGCAGCAGATGCGTGAACTCAAACGCAAGGCGCGCAACCACACAATCATGGGTGCGGCTGCGATTATCGGCGGCATTGCCGCCGCCGGCGCCGGCGGTGGTGCCGCGCGACAGGCGGGCCACGTTGCCGTTGCCGGCGGGGGCTACCTGGTGAAAAGCGGGTTCGACCGCCGCAGCGAAGCGAAAATGCATATCGAGGCATTGCAGGAACTGGGCGACTCCATGCAGGCAGAGGTAGAGCCGCAGATTGTGGAGCTGGAAGACCGTACCGTCACCCTCTCCGGCAGCGTGGAAAACCAGTACCGCCAGTGGCGTGAAATCCTCAAGGAGATTTACGAGGCGGAAACCGGCGCCCTGGAAACCAATATCTGATAACGGCGCGCCCGCATGTACCGAGCATGGCGGGCGCCGGAAAATAATCCCAGCTATGCGGAATGACTATGCAACACCGCGACCAGTCCCCGGAAGATAACGGCTATATCGAACCCGCTGATTTTCGCTTCGGCGCTGACTCCCCGCAGCCGGATGACGGGGCTGCCACCCGTGAAGTACCGCAGGGTGAAAATCCCCCCCGCCGCGGCAACCTGCCCGCCATCCTGGTGGGCTCGGCACTGGTGATAGGCGTTATCGGGGTCTTCTGGATCCTGCCGCAAACCGTGGAAAGGCCGGAAGTCAAAATCGCTGCAGGCCAGGGCCCTGCCTCCGCCAAAGACAGTGCGATGCAACGGCCCGCGAAAGTCCAGGCATCCCCCTATACCGACGCCGAAATCGCGCGCCAGCGCCGTCGTGTCCAGGAGATCCTCCAGGAAATCTTCGTTTTACAGGAAGAATTGCAGGAACGCCGGGTCGAAATCTGGGCGCCCGAGGATTTTTCCGCAGCACGCGGCCTGGCCGAGGAAGCGGATGCGATATATCGCCAGCGCCAGTTCAAGCAGGCGCTCGATCAGTATGAGCAGGCCCTGGCTGCGATGCAGTCGATCCGGGACAGTGTACCTGAGCGTATCGAACAGCACCTCGCCGAGGGTAATGACGCACTGAATCGCGGTGATGCCGAGGCCGCCCACAGCGCCTTTGACCTGGTGCTGACCATTTCCGAAGAGCATCCGCGAGGCACACGCGGCAAGGCCCGGGCGGAAAAACTGCCCGAGGTCTGGGAAGAGGTGACCCGGGGCCGCGACGCATTTGCCGCCAACGACCTGGACACTGCAAAAGCGGCCCTGCAGCAGGCCCTGGCGCTCGACAGCGAGACCCGGCCCGCGCAGGAGTTACTGCCGGAAGTGGTCGCGGCAATTACCGAGCGCGACTATAGCGAGGCCATGTCGGCTGGCTATGCCGCCATCGCCGCAAACGACTACGCCACTGCCAGGTCAGCTTTCGAGCGGGCACAAAAGCTCAAACCGGAAGCCCGCGACCCGGCGGTGGGCCTGCAGCAGGCTGCCAACGGGCTCGAGCAAACACGCGTCGAGCGGCTGTTCAGCCAGGCACACCAGCAGGAAGCATCCGAGCAGTGGCACGCGGCCGTAGAGAGCTACAGTGCACTGTTGAAAACAGATAGCAGCCTGGTGTCCGCAATCACCGGCAAAGCCCGCGCCCAGGCACGCGCTACGCTTGACGACCAGTTACAGGAGTTACTGGAGGACCCGCTGTCCCTGGGTGGCAGTAAACGCAATACACACGCCCGCAGAGTACTCGCGGATGCACGCCAGATAGATGCAGACGGACCACGACTGCAGTCGCAGATCGAGGAACTGGAAACTGCCCTGACCCAGGCGCTGATCCCCGTACCGGTGCGATTCCAGTCGGACAGCAGCACACGGGTATCGATATACCGGGTAGGCACCCTGGGCAACTTTACCGAGCGCCAGATCACGCTGAAACCCGGCCGCTACACGGCGGTGGGCCGGCGGGATGGCTATCGCGATGTCCGCCGAGAATTTACCGTCGAGCCCGGCGCCGAAACACCGACAGTTGTCATCCAGTGCGCAGAAAAAATAAACGGTGCCAATAATAGCTGAGACAGCTACCAACGGCTGAACCGCCCCTCGCTCTGCCGATCCAATACGTTACGGCTCCGGCTTGAACAAGCCGGACAGGATCGCCTGCCGGGTGCTGGCGATAAAAGGAATATCGCGACAAACAGTGGCACGAGGGACATGGCGCAAGCGCGGGCAAGCTAAGCTTTATGTCACCGGAGAAAACAGGCAGCGAGAAGCGCGGGAATCGACCAATTCCCCTCGGTGCACGGGCAACGGCCGCTGCCCAATTGCGATAAAGCGATAATTACGCAGTAACAGGGATTCACTAATGACAGCGAAGGAAGCGGTACCCGTTCGCGATAACGATCGCGCAGATGAAGACTTCTCAATCATCCAGCCCGCCGGGTTTACCCCGGTGGCAGAGGAGGCTGGCAGCCGCAAACTGTTGTTTTCCCCTCGGGCCCTGATCGTTGCCTTTGCCCTGCTGCTGGGAATGCTGGTACTGGTCTACCTGCTGGTGGCGCGCTCATTGATTTTTGAAACCCAGCCCGCCGATGCCAATGTCAGTGTCAGCGGGCTTGCCCTGCCCCTGGGCGATGGTCACCTGGTACTGCCGGGCACCTATCGCTACGAAATTACCGCCACCGGGTACCTGCCCCAGAGTGGCTCAGTAGACGTCAGTAGTGACCAGAACAGCCGCCGCGCAATCAAGCTCGAGCGCCTGCCCGGCCACCTGCAGGTAGTCACCGATCCCCCCGTGCCGGTGCGAATCCTGGTCAACGGAGAGGAAGTGGCGAGCGAGGAGGGCCTGGCCAGGAATATCCCGGCAGGCACCAAGCGCATCACCATCGAGACCGAGCGCTACCTGCCCTTTACCCGTGAAATCGATATCGAGGGCCTGGACAATACCCAGCAGCTGCAGGCCCGCCTGCGCCCCGCATGGGCCGATGTGCAGATCAGCAGCCACCCGCCCGGCGCCACGGTAACAGTCGAGGGCGAGGTAATCGGGACTACGCCCCTCACGGCGCAGCTGATCCAGGGGGACCGCATAGTCGAGATATCCCTCCCCGACCACAAGACCGCGGAAGTCCCCGTGGCTGTCACCGCCGGTGTCGACCAGGCCCTGGCTCCGGTGGAACTGGCCGCAGCCGATGGCCTGCTGCGCCTTGCCAGCAGCCCGTCCGGTGCCAGCGTAACCGTCAATGGGGAGTTTCGAGGGCAGACACCGCTGGAGCTGGACCTGGCGCCCGACAGCGTGCACCAGATCCGCTTCTTCAAGGATGGCTTCGGCTCGGTGGAGCGGCGCGTGGAAATCGCGTCTGGCAGTGAGCGGGAAATCAAGGTGGATTTGTCCGCGGTGTTCGGACGGGTCAAAGTCACCAGCAGCCCGGAAAACGCGCGAGTCTTTATCGACGGTGAGCTGGCCGGCAATACCGGCGAGATTTTCACCCTGCCCGCCCGCAGCCACAGCATCCTGGTGCGCAAGGAAGGCTATGAGGATTACCAGACGAGCGTCACGCCCAGTGCCAAACTGGAACAGACAGTTCGCGCCGTGCTACTCACCCAGGAACAGGCACGCTGGAGCAATATCCCCGCCGAGATAACCCACGGTGCCGGCGGCCGCATGCTACTGATGCGTCCCAACGCAGAATTCACCATGGGCTCTTCACGCCGTGAACAGGGCCGCCGCGCCAATGAGGTTATGCGCAAGATTGCCCTGACGCGCCCCTTTTACCTCGGTGCCACCGAGGTCACCAATCGCCAGTTCCGGCGCTTCAAGCGTATGCACAGTTCCAGCCATGTGAACGGGGTCAGCCTGGACAACGACAACCTGCCGGTGGTGAATGTCAGCTGGAGCGATGCCGCCCTGTTCTGCAACTGGCTCAGCCAGCGGGACGGGCTGAAACAGGTTTACCGCACCGAGGGCAGTCGTGTCACAGGTTTCGATGCCAGTGCCAATGGCTATCGCCTGCCTACAGAGGCCGAGTGGGCCTGGGCCGCCCGCTTCCGCAACGGTGGCATGCTGAAGTTCCCCTGGGGTAATGAATTACCGGTAGGAAAGAACTCCGGCAACTTTGCCGACAACAATGCGGCACAGCTCGTACCCGCAGTGCTCCGCTCCTATACCGACCGTTACGCTGCCACCGCACCTGTTGCCAGCTATAGCGCCAACCCGCACGGGCTGTATGACCTGGGCGGCAACGTATCCGAATGGATTCATGACCTGTACACCATCGGCACCGGGCTCTCCATGCGGCGGGAAGAAAACCCCGTGGGCCCCCAGGATGGTGATTATCACGTAATCCGCGGCTCCAGCTGGCGCCACGCTGGACTCACCGAATTGCGCCTTTCATTCCGGGATTATGGCGCAGAACCGCGCAGTGACGTGGGCTTCCGCGTAGCCCGCTGGATTGACTGACGATACCCCTGGAGCTGGCAATCGGTGCTGGCAAACGGAGAGAAGCAATGAAAAGTTTATGCCTGGTCCTGACTCTTGCCCTGTTGCCACTGGCAGCGCTCGCCCAGCAACAGGAAACACAGGGTGAAGAGGAGAAAGAGGAGGTAAGCCAGGAGCAGGATGCCGGCAATGTGCAGGCGCGGGCTCCTGAGAGTAACGACAACGAAGGTGGCGTCGACAATTACGAGGCATCGGAAGAAATTTCCGAGGACCTGTCAGTCTCCTACCCGATTGATATCTGAGAAACCATCAAACTGCCGGGAAAAGGTTGCGGAGCAGAGCGAGAACCATTATGAAATTCAAATCCTCCGATTTTATATTCCAGCTGTTTGCGCTGCTGGGCGCAATCATCCTGGTGCACGCTATTTACGTATCGGTGATCCGTCCCAATGCGGATGCCCTTATTGAGGAACAGCTCGCACGGGAAGCCGCCGGTGAAACCTACATCCAGCAGCGGTCGCTTTATATCGTCATGCGCGACTATGAACAGGAAGCCTGCTTTGTACTGATGCTATGGGCCATGGCCATCATGGGACTCAAGGCACAACGCAGCATGCGCGAGCGCAAACTGCTTGACCGCGCCCTCCTCAACGTACGTGAGGGCACCCCGATCCTGCCCGAGGATGCGCGGGACCTGTCGCGACCGATCCAGGCCCTGCCCGAGGAAGAACGCAACTACCTGTTGCCGCGCGCCCTGCTCACAGCCTTGCAGCGATTCAGTTCCACCAGGAATGTGGCCGCCGTCTCCAACTCGGTAAAGGAGGTCTGCGATACCGAGGGCGACCGGCTCGACTCCGAGCTGGCCATGGTGCGTTATATCACCTGGGCCATCCCCTCGATTGGCTTTATCGGTACGGTCCGCGGTATCGGTGAAGCACTATCCCAGGCACACCGGGCCGTGGAGGGAGACATTGCCGGCGTCACCGTCAGCCTGGGCGTGGCTTTCAACTCCACCTTCATCGCCCTGGTGATCAGTATCGTGATCATGTTCTTCACCCACCAGCTGCAATTGATGCAGGAGCGACTGGTACTGGATACCCAGAATTACTGTGACAACAACCTGCTGCGATTCCTCAAGGTCAGCTGACCTGGAAACACGGCCAAAGATGCATGCACAAAACTGTGGCGAGTGACCGCCGATAACAGGTAAGCCGCCTGCCACCGCCCCACCGGGACGGGGCACGGGAAGAAGGAGCTAGCCAATGGCGCAACAAGGCGTACTGGAAATCAACGACTGCGGCCTGCGGGTCTTCAGTGGCACCGACGAAATACTCGACAGCCCTGGCGTGGCAGTGGTGGACAGCCACAAGATTCTGCTGGGCACCGCGGCACTGATGCGTGCCCGCAGCAACCCGACGCGGGTCAACACCCAATTCTGGCGCCGGCTGAGCCTTGAGTCACTCAACTCCGACAACGCTCGCTGCCGCCACCACGCGGACCTGGCCTACAGTCAGCTGCAGGACATGGCGGAACACTGCGACATGCCCGACGAGTTGATTCTCGCTGTACCGGGCAATTTCACCCGTGAACAACTGGCCCTGCTACTCGGTATTGTCAATGAGAGTCCGGTCAACGCCGTGGGCCTGGTGGATGCGGCCACTGCCTGTGTCGGCAACTGCGCACCCCGCGGGGTACACCTGCACGTTGAATTACAGCGTCACCAGACACTGGTAAGCCGCGTGGCCGTACATGAACAGGCCCAGCTCGACCATGTCGAAACTGTCAGCGACGCGGGCCTGCAACACTTCCAGGATTCCTGGGCAAGGGTATTTACCGATGCCTTTGTCATGCAATGCCGTTTCGACCCACAGCACTCCGCCGAGGCGGAGCAGCAACTGTACGACCTGATGCCGCAATGGGTCGGCCGCGCCATGCGCCAGGGTGAAGTCATGGCGGAACTCGAGGATCGCACGGCCAAAGTCAGCCTGCGCCAGCTGCAGGATGCCAGCACACCGATCCTGTCCCGCATCCGTGCACTGCTCGACAACCTCGCCGACCCCTCCAGCGTGGTATTCGTATCGCACCGCTGGGCCGATGTACCCGCCGGCGCGCAACTGGCAGAGCGAATCCACCTCCTGCCACACAACAGCATTGCGCAGGCGGTGGAAAAGCGCTGGCATGAAGTACACAGCGAGACCGCTGCACTGCGCCTTGTCACCGCCATGTCCGCGGCACCCGCCAACGAAGTCGCCGTACAGGTCAATGCCGCCGCCGAGGCGGCTGCCACCCACCTGCTGTTCGGGCACCGTGCCCTGGCGGCGCAGCAACCACTTTTTGTCAGCTGGCAGGAAGGCGCACTCAAAATCACGCCCACCCCACCCGAACACCCCGCTGCCACTATCACCAACCACGCCGGTCGCCTGGCACTGCGAGTCGACGCCGGCGCGCAGTTGATGCTGAATGGTGAGGAGATCGCGGCGCCGGTAAACCTCACGGCCGGTGACAGGATCGGCGCGGCAGATTTTGACGAAGTCATTACCGCAATCAGTGTGGAGCAATATGGCGCGTAAGAATCGGCGGTTTACCACTTTCAGCCTGTCGTTCCTCGACATCATGTCCTGTGGATTCGGTGCTGTGGCATTGATCTTCCTGATCATTAAACACGGTTCCGATCACGATATCGAGGTGAAAAACCAGGATCTCTCGGCCGAGGTTGAGCTGCTGAAGGAGGAAGTCCAGTTCGGGCGTGAACACCTGGTGCTCGCCCGCAACACACTCGATGCCACCAGCGATGAACTGGCCGACGCGCAGGGCCTGGCGCGCCGTATTATCGAACAGATCGAGGAAGTAAAGGGCAATATCGCCGAAATCGACAGCAACACCGAAGAAGACGACATCAAGCGTCTGCAGGACAAGCTCAAGAAGCTTCAGGACGCCAAGAAACAACTCGAGGCGGAAAACAAGAAGCTTGGCGACAATGTGCGCAAGTTCGTCGGCGATGGCGATCGACAGTACCTCACAGGCCTGCGCCTGGGTGGCAATCGCATCCTGATCCTGCTGGATTCCTCGGCCAGTATGCTGGGGGACGAACTGATCAAGGTGATCCGCACCCGCAACATGTCATCCCGCACCAAGCGTGAAGCGGGAAAATGGCGCCGTGCGATCAATACCGTGTCGTGGCTCACCGCGCAGTTCCCCCAGGACAGCCAGTACCAGATCTACACTTTCAACACCGGGTTCCAGGCCGCTATTGCCGGTACCGAGGACCGCTGGCTGAACGTTGACGACCGCGACCAGCTTGACGACGCCTTCAAGGCCCTGGATGAAGTGGTGCCCGATGGCGGCACCAGCCTTGAGCGGGTGTTTAATGCAGTCAGCGCCATGTCCCCGCTGCCGGATAATATTATCCTGATTACCGACGGGCTCCCCACCCAGGGCATGAAGAGACCACGACGCAATGTCGTCACCGGCAAGGAGCGCCGCAAACTATTTGACCGGGCGGTAAAAGCCCTCCCCGGGGGCATCCCGGTGAATGTAATCCTGGCGCCGATGGACGGCGATCCGTTTGCCGCCAGTGAATTCTGGAAGTTGGCCATGGAGACCGATGGCTCCTTCCTGGCACCGTCGAGGGACTGGCCATGAGACGCAACCGCCTGAAGCGCCAGCAGGAAGAGTTCAGCATTTCCTTCCTGGATGTCATCTGCTGCGGGTTCGGCGCCATTGTACTGTTGTTAATGATCGCCAAGACCGTCGAGCCCATTGTTCTGGAAGAGGCAGAGCTCGACCTGGATGGCCAGGTCAGGCAATTGCAGGAGCAGCTGGCACAAATCCGCGGCGAAACCACGGTGCTCAACCGGGACCTGAATGCCAAGCGCGAGCAACTGGATATCGAGCGTGAGAAAATTGCCAACCTGCGCGGCCGCCTGTCGGTCCTGCAGGCACAGTATGCAAGCAAGACCGAGGGTGAAACCGAGGAAGGCAAGCTCAAGGGCGAACTCACCATCGCCCTGCAGAGCATGACGGATGAAATGCGCCGCCTGCTGGGGGAAAACTACCAGCGCAAGAACAACGTCATTGGTGGTATCCCGGTCGACAGCGAGTACATCCTGTTCATCATCGACACGTCCGGCAGTATGTTCAATTACGGCTGGGACCGCATGATGAATGAAATGGTCAATACGCTTGACCTGTACCCCAACGTCAAGGGCATCCAGGTAATGAATGATATGGGGGACTACATGTTCTCCAACTACCGCAATAAATGGATCCCCGATACACCCGGACGCCGGCAGGCAATCCTCAAGCGCCTGCGATCCTGGAACCCGTTCAGTAATTCGAGCCCGGTGGAGGGCATCCAGAAGGCCGTACGCAGCTTCTACGATGCTGACAAGAAAATCAGCATTTACGTTCTTGGCGACGAATTCACCGGCAAGTCAATCCGGCGGGTGATGCTGGCGGTCGACCGGGTCAACGCCCAGCATGGCGAGGGCAAGCGCAATGTACGCATTCACGCCATTGGCTTCCCCATCCAGTTCTCCCGGCCACCCCACTTGCAGACAACCGGCCTGAGATTTGCGGCGCTGATGCGCGAGCTGACCTATCGCAACGGGGGAACTTTTGTTGGACTCAACGATTTTCGGTAGCGCAATCGCGCACTGACAGGAGCGACCCATGGCCTTGAAGAGAAATGGATTTTCCGCTGCAGCCAGATTGGCGCTAACTGCAACAGTCCTGCTGGTTACAGCCTGTGCACACACTGTACAGGTGGACGGGGAATACCCGGAACCGGTGGGGGAACAGTACCCACTTAATGTCGGCTACTACCTGAGCGAGGGTTTCCGGGAATTCACTTACCATGAAGACAGCGAAGACCGCGATGAGTGGAACATAAATACCGGCCGTGCACAGCAGAACCTGTTCCAGACAGTACTGGGCGCCATGTTCACCGAGTCCATTCCACTGTCGAGCTATCCACAGGAGCTCCCTGACAACATCGAGCTGGTAATCGTACCGGAGGTACGGGAACTCCAGTTCACCATGCCGCGGGAAACCCGGGTAAATATTTTCGAGGTGTGGATCAAGTACGACATGTATGCCTACGACAAAAATGGCGACCAGGTTGCCAACTGGGTTATCACCGCGTACGGCAAAACCCCGACTGCCTTCCTGAAATCCCGGGAGGCAGCACTGGGCCAGGCTATCAATGTGGCCCTGCGGGATGCCGGCGCTACGCTGTATACCGGTTTTGAGCGGGTGCCGGAACTGCAGGCACTGGTAGCCAGTAAGCAACGGGCCCTCTCTATGAAAGACCAGCCTGACGGGGAAGCGGAAACCACGGACTAACAGGAGGTTGTTGTGGTCAAGGTATTTTTTGTAATTCTGGTGGCCGCGGTCACCGGTTGTACCACGGTTGTCATTGATGAGTACCGGCGCAGCGATGGCGAGCTGGCCGACGGCGATTCGGTGGTTATTCTCGGTCGGCGACATTCCAGCGACTACGAGACAGAGCCGGACCTGATTGACTGCGTGGGCCGTACGCTACACAACCCCGACGGCGGCGTCACGGTAATTTCGGAACAGCATTTTGTCGACGCCATGTACCCCTGGTTCGAGCCACGTACCGCACCGCTTCACCTGAAATCCCTGGACCGCCTGATGGAAAATAGTGAGGTGCGTAAGCGGCTTGAGGCTTTCGGGGTGAAGTATATCGTCTGGATAGACGGTTCAACCGAGACCACGGCCAGCGCCGGATCCATCGGCTGCTCTATCGGCACCGGCGGTGCCGGCTGCTTTGGCTTCGGCACCTGGGACAAGGAGTCGGATTACGAAGCTTCAGTATGGGATTTTCGCGACCAGGAGCTCTCGGGAAAGTTGAACGCCGATGCCAAGGGCACCTCCTATATGCCCGCCATTGTTATTCCCATTCCATTAATCGCGCGGGTGCAGAACAATGCCTGTAAGGGCATGGCAGCCCAACTGCAGCAGTTCCTGGTGCCGGGCCAGGCTACCAAAAGTTAACTGAGGGAGGGAGACGGAGCGATGCAACATACTAATAAGATCCTGATCGGCGCAGTGTTGGCGGCCATCGCCGGCTGTGCTTTCAATCCGGCAACCAACCGGCCCGACCTGGTGCTGATGTCCGAGGAAAAGGAAATCAGTATCGGGCAGGAAATGCATGCGAAGCTGGTGGAGAGCACCCCCATTTACCGGGATCCGGTGCTGACCGCCTATGTCGACTACGTAGGGCAGAAGATCGTCAAGGCCAGTGATCGCCCTGACCTGAAATACAATTTCACCATCATCGACAGCCAGGACATCAACGCATTCGCCCTGCCCGGCGGCTATATCTACATCAATCGCGGCCTGCTCACCTACCTGCACTCCGAGGCAGAGATGGCGGCAGTGCTCGCGCATGAGGTCGGGCATATCACCGCCCGGCACGCAGTTCGGCAGAAAACCGCCGCCACCGGCGCCGGGGTCGCCTCGGTGCTGTCGGTACTGGTTACCGGCAGCGGCGTGGTGGGCGATGTCGCCAACCTGTGGACCACTGCCGCGGTGAAGGGTTACGGGCGGGATATGGAGCTGGAGGCCGACCGTTTTGGGGCCCAGTATATGTTCAATGCCGGCTACGACCCCCAGGCCATGATCAACGTGATTGGGCTGCTGAAAGACCAGGAGACCTTTGCCCGCCGCAAGGCGCGGGTCGAAGGCAAGAAGCCCCAGACTTACCACGGAGTGTTCTCCACCCACCCGCGCAATGATATCCGCCTGCAGGAAGTGGTGGCCGCCGCCGGTGAGTTGCCCAAGGACAAGAAGGAAGTGAAAGTGGAGAACTTCCGAGAGAAAACCGAGGGCATCGTCTACGGACAGAATGCGCAGCAGTCAGATCGCAATCGCTACAATCACCGCCGTCTTGGCTTCTCACTGCTGTTCCCCGATGGCTGGGAAGTAAAAAACGAGCGTTCGTCCATTGTCGGCACCCATCCCGAGGGCAAGGCCACCATCACTATCAAGGTGGACAACCGCAATGGCAACCAGCCCGCCGATATGGCGCTGCGTGAAGTCTACGACGTGCGTAACCTGGAGCAGGATGAGAAACTCAACCAGTATCGCCTGGTTGGGCACACCGGCAAGCTCCCGGTGTCTTCACCCGACAGCCCCGAACGGGTAGCGGTGGTCTTTTACGGCAGCCGCCAGTATATCCTCGAGGGCAAGATTAACGACCCTTCGCTGCGGGATGCAGACAACCGCAACAAGTACGACAACCTGTTCCTCACCAGCATTCGCAGCTTCCGTCCCCTGCGTAAAAGCGACATCATCCAGCCCAACATCAGGCGTTTGCGCTATGTGCAGGCCAACGACAAAACCACCTTTGCTTCACTGGCACGGCACATGGATATCGGTGAGTACGCCGAGGAGCAACTGCGACTGTTGAACGGCTACTATCCCCGCGGCGAACCCCAGCCGGGCGAGTGGATCAAGATAGTCCAGTAATCCGGCCCGGGCACCGCCCCAGGCACTGCCCGGAATGTGACCCACCAGACGGATTGTGTGGGCCGAAATCCCTTTCCCACACTGACCGGAGCCGTTACCTTAATAACGACAGCGACAAGCAGACAATAACGATAATGAGGAGCCAACAATGAACGGTTTGATGATGCCGTCCCAACTCACCCTGACCGCCGTCATGCGCCACGCGCAGGCTAACTTCCCCGGCAGTGAGATTGTTTCCTTTACTGCCGACAACCCCACCCACCGCTATACCTATGCCGACGCCTTTGCGCGCAGTGCACAGCTGGCCAATGCTCTCCAGGCCCTGGGTGCCAGGCCCGGCGACCGGGTCGGCACCCTGGCCTGGAATGACTACAGGCACTTCGAACTCTACTATGGCACCTCCTGCAGCGGCCTGGTCTGCCACACCATTAACCCGCGCCTGTTCCCGGAACAGATCGCCTATATTGTCGGGCACGCCGAGGACCGCTGGCTGTTTATCGACCCGATGTTTGTCCCCCTACTGGAGGCGCTGGCCCCGAAACTCTCGTCGGTTGAGGGCTTCGTGGTCCTGACCGACCGTGCCCATATGCCCGACAGCACGCTGCCCAACCTGGTCTGCTACGAGGAGCTGCTTGAATCACAGCCGACAGGATTCGACTGGCCGTCACTGGACGAGAATACTGCGGCCGCCCTCTGCTATACCTCCGGCACCACGGGCAACCCGAAGGGCGTACTCTATTCCCACCGCGCCATGGTGCTGCATACCTACGGCGTGCTGATGCCGGATGTGTTTGCCCTGAAGGGCAGTGAGGCAGTATTGCCGGTTGTCCCCATGTTCCACGTCAACGCCTGGTCGATTCCCTACGCGGTGCCCGCCGTGGGGGCCAAGCTGGTATTCCCCGGGCCCAAGATGGCCTGCGGTGAAACCCTGAGCCGGCTGATCCGCGAAGAGGGCGTAACCATCGCCGCTGGCGTCCCCACCGTGTGGCTGGCGCTGCTCAAATACCTGCGGGAAACCGACAGCACCCTGCCGAGCCTCAACCGTGTGGTGGTGGGCGGCTCCGCCTGCCCCTGGAGCATTATGGAGGAGTTCGAGCAACAGCACGGGGTCTACACCCACCACGCCTGGGGCATGACCGAAATGAGCCCGCTGGGCACTTACAACCCGCGGGTACCGGAAGATTTGCCAGGGGACCAGGCCAAAGCACTGCGCCTGAAGCAGGGCCCCGCCGCCTTCGGCGTGGAGATGCGTATCGTGGACGAGCAGGGCCAGCCGCAACCCCACGACGGTATCGCCTTCGGTGCCCTGCAGGTTCGCGGCCCCTGGATCTGCGAGCGCTATTACCGCGCGGCGGAGTCAGCACTCACTGACGACGGCTGGTTCGATACCGGCGACGTGGCCACCATCGATCCCCGGGGTTACCTGGGCATCACCGACCGCACCAAGGATGTGATCAAGTCCGGCGGTGAGTGGATCTCCTCCATCGAGCTGGAGAACTGTGCCATGGCACTGGACGAGGTGGCCGAGGCCGCCGTAATCGGCATCTCCCACGAGAAGTGGGCCGAAAGGCCGCTGCTGGTGATTGTGCCCGCGCCCGGGGCCGAGCCGGACCCACAGAAGGTACTCGCCGCCTTTGAGGGCAATGTGGCCAAGTGGTGGATTCCCGACGATTGTGTCGTTGCGGAAGAACTGCCCCATACAGCCACCGGCAAGATCAGCAAGAAAGACCTGCGGGAACAGTTCGCCAACTATCGCTGGCCGGAAGAACAGCCAGCCTGATACGCCCACCATCCACCGGAACAGCGCGGCTTGATACCGGGCCGCGCTGTTTCCCCACCGCCCGCATCGCTTCCCCACCAGCAACCGTCACAACAATGTGACAATGACTATGGCAAACTGATTCTGACCGTATAGCCCCGGCAGGTATCATTCATGAAAATAACACCAGTTACCGCAAGCTTTTTCACCGCCATTGCTCTCTGCACCCAGCTGCTGGTGCCATATGCCAATACCGCTACCGCCTCCGACCGGGATGACCCACTGGTGATCGCCCACCGGGGGGCGTCCGGCTACCTCCCCGAACACACACTTGAATCCAAGGCCCTGGCCTACGGAATGCGCCCGGACTATATCGAACAGGACCTGGTCCTGAGCCGGGATGGGCACCTGATCGTGATGCATGACATCCACCTCGACCAGGTAACGGACGTTGCCCGTGTATTCCCGGGTCGCGCCCGCGAAGATGGCCACTTTTACACCATCGACTTCACTCTCCCCGAACTGAAGCGTTTACGGGTAACCGAGACTTTCGAAGGTGATATCGAGGAGCGAAAGCCAAAATATCCCGGGCGATTCCCGCTCTGGAAATCCAGCTTCCAGCTTTCCACCCTTGAAGAAGAGATAGAGCTGATCCAGGGCCTGAACAAGAGCCTTGGATACGAGGTCGGCATATACCCGGAGATCAAGCAACCCTGGTTCCACCACCGGGAGGGCCGCGACATTGCACGGCGCACCCTTGAGACACTGAAGCAGTACGGGTATACCGACAAAACCAGTAAAATCTTCCTGCAGAGTTTCGATGCCGAGGAGCTACAGCGCATCGACGGGGAACTGATGCCGGCAATGGACATGGACCTGCCGCTGGTACAACTGGTTGCCGCCACCAGCTGGGGCGAGAAAAAGGTCCAGCAGGGAGGTCACTGGGTCAACTACAGCTACGACTGGATGTTGACCCCCAAAGGGCTGGAAAAGATCGCCGGGTATGCCGACGGTATCGGCCCCTGGGCAATGATGCTGGTGACTCCAGCGGAAAACGCCATCAACGACAACGGCATATCCCGGAGAGCCCAGGCCCTCGGTCTGCGGGTGCACCCCTATACTTTCCGTGCCGACAGCGAGGAAGTCCCGCCAGTGCTGGGGGAGTTTGACAGGTTACTCGCCCTGTTTATCGAGGATATCGGCATCGACGGGCTCTTTACCGACCACCCGGACCAGGTGCGCGCCTTCCTTGATGCAACTGGCTCACCGGGTGGGAGAGCCCCGGCAGCTTCTGAAAAGGCCGGTTTACTGAAAAAGACGCAACAACAATAACAGCGAGAAATTTCAATGAAAATCCGTCAGTACCTTGTTGCCGTTTCTGCATCAATGTGGATTCCCACCATAGCTGCCGCTGAATTCACACCCGGTCCAGTGATAAAGGAATACGGTAAAACTGCGCCGGTGATTCAGGACCACCCACTGCAGCCAAACCAGCAATTCAAGGTGGCCTTCGATGCAGTGGACAAGTCAGGTAAAGGAGAGCTAAACAGGAAATTCAACAGCCTGGCCCGTTTCCTGAATATGCATGCCCGGGCAGGTGTAGACCCGGATAACATCCAGTTGGCGCTGGTGGTCCATGGCAAGGCCGGATTTGACCTGCTCAATGACAGTGCCCACCGGGAAAAGTACGGACAAGCCAACCCCAATGCAAAACTGCTGGCGGCACTGGAGGAGCAGGGAGTCCGGGTGATGATCTGCGGCCAGTCCGCCGCCCATCTGGGAATCGGCAAAGCCCAGCTGTTACCTGGTGTGGAAATGGCCCTCTCCGCCATGACGGCCCATGCGCTCCTGCAACAACAGGGCTACACACTGAACCCTTTCTAAGCGGTATATCCAGGGGCTGGCCCGGCACTAACCCTGCGCGCTACTGCCGGCAACCGTAGGGGCTTGCGCGGTGGCATCGCGGCCTGCAGCCCAGCTGGACAGGGCCATCTGCTTTACTTCCTGCAGTTCCGCCGCGTCCGGCGCGGTGGTGGGCACCAGGGCCTCGGTGTCGTCGTGGAACAGGTAGAGACGGGAGGCAAGCTCGGCAAACGGCAGCGACGCCTCGCCATGGCGCTCGCCGTTCCCATGTGTCGACACCTTGACCCCGGCGCCCCAGTCCTGGCCGCTGTCATTGTTGGGATTGAAGAAATACAGCCGCATGACGTTGTCGCCGTCGAGCGCCACACGGATTAATGTGATCGCATGCCAGCCGACAAAGATGCCGGTGCTGTCGGTCACCGCCAGTCCGGCGGGCTGTGGATGAATGATAGGCTGGTTGCCGTTGTAAAATGGGTGATAACTGCAATAGAACCGGTGCAGGAATGCATCATAGTCACGCAGGCCACCGGTCTGGATGTCCACGGCGAGAAAACACTCGCGCCCCACCCACCAGCCGTGCAGTTCGGGATTGATCCAGCGGTGCGGGTCATCACCGCGGCCCGCACACAACTCTCCCATAAGGCGGTAGATAAGGTCCAGGTGCGGCACCAGCAATACCGAAACCGGGTCGGTATCCAACGGGATCATTGCCCCTGCGGCCCCGGCCGAGGAAATCGGCTCCCCCTCGAAATGCAGCACGATCTCATCAAAATGCGCGGCACGGGAAATCAGGTGCAGCAGGTAGTCCGGGTCATTGGAGGCCCACATGGAAATGGCCCGCGCCGCCTGGCAGGTAGGGTTATTCCCCTGGCCGATACCCAGCGGCTGCCCCAGTACCTGGATAGTACCGGCCAGCAGGCGCGTTGCCGGTGTGACCTGGGTGCCGAACACTGTCGACTGTATCTCTGCGCACACTGGCGATAATCGCAGGTCAATCTGGCGCCAGAGGGCCGGTGCCACCGGCGCCGAGTAGAGCATGCCGCTCTCGAGTATCAGGGCCAGGCCATAAACACTCTGGGCGGTGCCTATGTGCACTGCCCCCTCGATCAAGCGCCCCACCAGGTCATGAAAGGTCCGCAGCGCATCGAGACCGGTGCTGCTGAGCCCCAGGGCCAGGGCCTGCAGTGATTCGCGCGCTATCGGAAGGTCCACATCAGCAAGTGCCAGCCAACGCAGGAAGACCGCATGGTAGTCCGAGACCAGTCCGTTCTCATGCATGGCCCGGGCGAATGCGCTTGCCTCCGACTCCAGTTCCCCGGCGGACAGCCGGACAACCCGTTCCAGGTAAAGCTGGACGCCCGGATCATCGGCGCAGGTTGCCGTGGGGCCAAACAGGTTGCTGACCAGGCGATCAGCATCCGCCGCCGCAGCGCCATTGCCGCCCTCCCCGCGGCTACGGGCCAGGGCGATCTGGGTAATCATCGACTTGACACTGTCCACCTGCAATGGGCGCTGCGACATGATGCGGCGTACCTCGTGCACGAGGCTGCCAAGGATATCCGCAAAACCGATGTTTTCGAGCAGGTAGCGGAACACCCCGGAAACTGCGGTACTGGTACGCCCCAGTCGCGCGCGCATCGCCTCACCGGGGCCGGCTAGCAGGTGATCCAGGTTGAGGGCCATCACCTGGGCAAGGAAATGACGTGCCTGTTCCGCGGGAATTCCCGCATGGGTGTAAACCCCATTGCTGACGGCCAGCAGCCGCAACTGGCTGAGAAGTTCTATCAGCACTGTCTGCCGGTCACCCTGCTCCAGGGTATTGCGCACCAGCCCAGGCAGCAGGGTCGCGGGCTGGTCCCAGGGGGTATCGGCAAAAATCCCCGCCCGGTCACACCGCGCCGCCAGCTGGTACAGCGCGTCGACGCCACCCGGCTCGCCGGCGAGGCGCCCGCCCACGTCCAGTACCGCAGAGCGAAAGCGCACCTTGTTGAACGGGCGCGCCTGCTCCAGCTGCTCAATGGCATATTCCAGTTTGTCGATCAGTTGCCGGCTTTCCACTTCACCAACCTGCTCAGCTTCATCAGACAGGCGAGTTTAGCCCACCTGCCTGTAAATTACCGGGCACAGCGCACCGGGCGCGGTACCCGGACCTGTGCCGCGCCCGGACAGGGCCGGGCATTGCCGGCGCCCTGCTCCCGTGACCGCCCAAGGCTCTAGAGGTAGTAATCCAGTTCTTCCTGGGCCTTGAGCAGGTCGCGCAGCTGGTAGGGATCGTCACCAAAGAAATACACCAGGCCCCAGTGGGTGCCGAAGGCACTGCGCTTGGGCACCTTGTTTTGCATCGGTGACTGGAGTTCGTGAAACTCAAAATAGGCATGGTTCTCAGTGGCATCGGGGATCTTCAGTTCATTGACTACCCGCCGGCGCGGATAGACCCCGAAACAGCCCGCATGGCCTTTAGCATCCACCACCTCCTTCGGGAAGAATGCCTCGATTTCCTCATCGGTGGTTTTCGGGTCGAACATCATCACCATGGCCTGGTAGGCATTAAAACCGTAGGCCCGCTCAATCAGCTCAAACGCATTGAAACCCGGCGGGCGATAGGCCACCTCGCCGAAATACATCTTGCCGTCGCTGGTGACAAAATACTCCGGGTGGATAAAGCCGAAATCGATCTCGAAGGTATCGATCAGCTTCTGGATTTCCTCCTCCACCCGCGGGCGCCATTTCTCCAGGTCCGGTGTCGCCGGAACAAACACCGAGTAGCCGAGGGTCACATACTCGGAAATGTTCATGAAATGGATTTTGCCATTCTTGATAAAGGCCTCCACCGCAAATTCCCAGCCATCCAGGTGGCTCTCCATCAGGAAAGGGAATTCCTCGTCGGGAATATTGTCGACATCCTCGGCAGTGCGGACCACCCTGTGGCCCAGGCAACCGGCCTTATCGAAAGCCTTCAGGTGGATCGGGTCGTTGGGGTCGCCGTCCAGCTTGAGCAGTGCCTGGTTCACGCGCGTCAGGAAGCGGATAACATCCCCCTTGTCCTGGGCCTCCTCGAAAATACCCACGCGAATACCGCCCAGCTGTGCCCTGCGTTTCATCAGTGCCTTGTCGCGGAACAGCAATGACTGCCCCATCAGGCGCGGGTTATCCAGCAACACAGCGTTGATCGCCCCGGCCCACTCCACCGTCTCTTCAAACAGCGGGATGGCTACATCCACCCCCTCGTCTTTCAGTCTCTTGGCGATTTCCATCGAACGTTCATTGAGCCGCTCGAAGTTCCAGGAAATAAACGGAATATCGTGCTTATTGGCGTACTCTTCGGCCCAGGACGGTGCAACAATCACGTAACGCCGGTCGAACCGGTCGATTGCGTCAATTGCATTCAGGCTCCAGCCCAGAATGGCCACGTAACCTTTATTCCTGTCGAAATTTCCCATGTCGGTCTCCATCTCGCGGGTTTTGCAGCAAAACCGTGCAGCGGCACAACAGCCCGGACCGCAGGTGTCACCATGAATAATGTGAACCTCTGCCACCACCCTATCGTAGGTCTGCTTACGATGGAATGGATACTGTCGTGGGATTAAACTGCTTTCGTAAAGTAACCGACCCTGGGGACCATAATTGGCTGGGATAGCCACATCCGGAAAACTCACCTGTTGATGGGGAGCACCTGTGAAAAACGACGAAAGCCTGGAGCAGTTCAGGCAGTGGGTAAAGCAACGCAATCCGGGCGAGGAGGAGTTCCTGCAGGCCATCGACGATGTGGCCGGGGATGTATTTTCCCTCTACCGGGAGAAAAGTGAATGGTATGACGCCTGTGTCCTGCCCCGCCTGTGCGAGGCCGACCGGATCATCTCATTCCGTGTTTGCTGGGAAGATGACAACGGCGATATACATGTAAATCGCGGCTGGCGCGTGCAGTATTGTGGCGCCATCGGTCCCTATAAGGGCGGCATCCGCTTCCATCCGACAGTCAATGAATCGATCCTCAAGTTCCTGGCTTTCGAACAGACCTTCAAGAATGCATTGACCGGCCTGCCCATTGGTGGCGGCAAGGGTGGCGCCGATTTCGACCCGCGCGGACGCTCAGACCGGGAGATCATGCGTTTCTGCCAGGCGTTTATGGACGAGCTTTATCGCCATATCGGCGAAAACACCGACGTGCCGGCCGGCGATATCAACGTGGGACGGCGTGAGATCGGCTATATGTTCGGCCAGTACCGCCGGCTGGCAAATACCTTTAGCGGCGCCCTGACCGGCAAGGACATCGAGTTCGGCGGCAGTCATGTTCGCATGGAAGCCACCGGCTACGGTCTGGTCTATTTCCTGCGCTGCATGCTGGCGAAGCGGGACGAGGAGGTGGACGGGCAGGTAATCGCGATATCCGGTGCCGGCAATGTGGCCCTGCACGCCGCACTGAAGGCGGGGCACCTGGGTGCCACAGTGGTGTCGCTCAGCTCCAGCAAGGGTGCTCTCTACTGCAAGAATGGTATTCCCCAGGAGCTCATAGAGGAGGCCATGGACCACCGGGCCGGTTCGACAAAATTACTTACCCGGATGGCGGATGCCGGCGGCGGCGAGTGGCACCAGGGCGCAAGGCCCTGGCACTTTCCCTGCGATATCGCGCTGCCCTGCGCCACCCAGAATGAACTGGATGGCGACGATGCGCGGGCGCTGATTGAAAACGGTGTCACGCTGGTGGCAGAGGGCGCCAATATGCCCTGTACCGCAGAAGCCGTGGAGGCCTTTCACAAGGCCTGTGTTCCCCATGCGCCAGGCAAGGCCTCCAACGCCGGGGGCGTGGCGCTGTCCGGGCTGGAAATGGCGCAGAATGCCTCTTTCACCCGCTGGGACCAGGAACGACTGAACCAGCAACTACTGGAAATCATGCAGGATATCCACCGCCAGTGTATTGCCGACGTCGAGGGTGATGACGGCTACATCAACTACCATCGCGGGGCCAACCTGGCCGCATTCCGGCGTGTGGCCAGCGCCGTTTACGCCCAGGGAATCGGCTGAGTCCCGGACAGACCGGGGCCGACAGTGCTATTGCCGGGATTCGTCGATAAAGACCTGCTCAATCGCGAGGCCGAAAACCCGCGCAATGCTGAAAGCCAGCGGCAGGCTGGGGTCATACTTGCCCTTCTCGATCGCCACCACTGTCTGCCGTGACACCCCCAGCTTCTCCGCCAGGTGGGCCTGGGTCCATCCGCGCTCGGCCCGCAGGGACTTGAGATGATTTTTCACCGCAGCCTCCGGGAGGCTGTCACCAGGCTCACCAGGAAGGTGACTCCCATCAACAGGACCAGGTGCGAAATCTGCGGGGCAAAGGGCGAGCCGGGCTGGTTACCGTAGAATTCCCACGCGATCCCACCCACCAGCCCCACACCCAGGGTGATGGCGGCCGAATCCAGGAACAGTTTGCGTTCCAGTTCATCCTGGACCTGCAGGTGCCGGATCGTGGCCAGGATCATAGATGCCCCGGCCAGCAGGTTCAGCGCAATCGCCAGCAGGGTAAGGATCCCGTTACCGGCCCAGAACAGGCGGGCGCCAAACGTCATCAGGGCAGTGGTCAGCAACCAGGCGCCGGTCCAGAGAGCGAGCCTCCCATTGCTGCGTAAAATATGGTGACTCCGGGTTTCAGAGGGCAGTTTATCGTGACGCATCAATCTTCTTCTCCATGTTGTTGTGATTATGCCTTCCCCTGTATGTAAAGCGTGCTTTACCTACCCTAGGGGCACCACCGACTTATGTCAAGGAGACTTTACATTGGTGAATGCATCTTCCCCGCGCAGATTTCATTGCGCCTGAATTTGCGTACCATAGGGAAAAATGGAAACAAGAGACCCGCCCATGGCTAACCCCGGTCAATTCCGCCTGCTGGGTACCCGGCGCTTCCTGCCCTTCTTCCTCACCCAGTTTCTCGGCGCCTTCAATGACAATGTGTTCAAGAGCGCGCTGATGGTGATGATTGCCTTCCGGCTGGCGGCGGACCAGGCCAACGCGCTCAACAACCTGGCCGCGGGCCTGTTTATCCTGCCGTTCTTCCTGTTCTCCGCCACCGCCGGCCAACTGGCGGACAAGTACGACAAGCGCCTGCTGATCCGGCGTATCAAGCTGGCGGAAATCGGCATCAGTATCCTGGGCGTCACTGCGCTGGTACTGGGCAACAACGCGTTGTGCCTTCTGGTACTGTTCCTGCTGGGCGTACAGTCGGCATTTTTCGGGCCCATCAAGTACGCCATCCTGCCCCAGCACCTGCGCCGCTCGGAGCTGGTGGGCGGCAACGCGTTTGTGGAGATGGCGACCTTCGTCGCCATCCTCGGCGGCACCATTGTCGGTACGGTGCTGAGTGGCGCCAGCGATGCGGGCAGCAGCAGCCAGTGGATCGGCGTGCTGATTATCAGCATCGCGGTGGCCGGCTACCTGGTGTGCCGCGCCATCCCCAGCGCCCCGGCACCGGTACCGGACCTGAAGATCGAGCTCAACCCGGTCACCCAGACCGCGCGCCTGCTGCGGGAAATCACCAAAACACCGGCCATCTTCTACTCGATTATCGGCATCTCCTGGTTCTGGCTGCTGGGCGCCGCCTACCTGACCCAGATCCCCAGCTTCGGCAAAAACGTGCTTGGTGGTGACGAACCGCTGGTGGCCCTGCTGCTGTGCAGTTTCACCGTGGGTGTGGCCATCGGCTCCCTGCTCTGCTCGCGCCTTTCCGGCGGCCGTATTGAACTGGGCCTGGTGCCCCTGGGGGCCGCCGGCCTGACTTATGGTGGCATCATGCTGTCGGTGATCGGCGGCGGCCTGTCACCGCTGGCCGAGACCTCCCTGGCAGCCTTCTGGGCCAGCGCGGGCGCCAAGGGCTTCCTACTACACCTGGCGCTGATCGGCGTGTTCGGCGGGCTCTATATCGTGCCGCTGTACGCCATGATCCAGGACCGTACAGACAAAGCCGTGCGGGCCCGCGTTATTGCGGTGACCAACATCATGAACGCCCTGTTTATGGTGATTTCCGCGATACTGGGGATTGTCTTCCTGAGCGTACTGGACTTCACCATTCCGCAGTTCTTTATGGTAATGGCGCTGATGAACGCGGCGGTTGCAGTATTCGTGTTCAACCGGGTTCCGGAATTCGCCATGCGCCTGCTGGTATGGCTGCTGTCCCACACCATGTACCGGGTGAAGCACGAGGGGCTGGAGCAGATCCCCGCCGAAGGGCCGGCCATCATCGCTTGCAACCATGTGAGCTACGTGGATGCGCTGCTGCTGGCCGGCGCGGTGCGCCGCCCCATCCGCTTTATCATGTACAAGCCCATCTACGAGATCCCGGTGCTGCACTTTATTTTCCGCACCGGCCGCGCGATTCCCATCTGCTCCCGGCAGAAAGACCCGGAAGGCTACGAACAGGCTTTTGTGGAAATTGAGCAGGCCCTTGAGAACGGCGACCTGCTGTGCATCTTCCCCGAGGGCCAGCTGACCAAAGATGGCGAGCTGGCTCCCTTCCGGGCAGGCATTGAGAAAATACTGCAGAAGAATCCGGTACCGGTGATTCCCATGGCCCTGCGCGGCCTCTGGGGCAGCTTTTTCAGTCACAAGGGCGGCAACGCCTTTACCAGGCTGCCAAAGCGATTCTGGTCGCGGGTCAGCGTGGTGGCCGGTAAGCCGCTGGATGCGGCCTCTGCGCGGGCAGAAAATCTACAGGAGGTAGTTCTGGGGCTGAGGGGCGAGCAGCGCTGAACGACGGGGCGGTAGCGGCCGTTACTGCCCCAGGTTGGGCCTCAGGTTGCTACTGCCTCGATTTTATTGCCGTCCAGGTCGAGTATAAAAGCAGCATAATACGAGTCGCTGTATTCCGGGCGCAGTCCCGGCCTGCCGGCACACCGCCCACCCTGCTCGAGTCCGATCCGGTAAAAAGCATCGACCGAGTCGCGGTTGGGCGCGTTGAATGCGACATGGACACCATTGCCGGCGCTGGGCCGCCCCTCACAAGGGATGCCCACCCAGAACTCCAGGCCATCACCATAGGACGCAGCCACGCCCGCTTCATAGTGTGAGCGACGGTCGAGAGGGGCGCGAGCACCGCATCGTAGAACTGTACAGACGCGGTGACATCGTCCACGCCTAGGGAGACATGGCTCAGTATCATTCCTGTTTCCTTCCATAATCCTCTGCGGAAAACTTACCGAACGTTCGCTTCAACAATAACCACTTCAGCATCAATTATCCGCACCCGGCGCCAGGATTCGACTGATTGAGCATCCGGGGATCAGGCTGGCTGACTGAACGATATTTCCTGTTTTTTTAACGAGCCACAAGACCGGTTTTATGCCGGTACTTTATCCACAGCGAACCACCTTATCCTCAGCGGCAGACTGTAGTAATCTACCAAAAGTGTGAAGCAGGTCCGCAACCTTTGTGATTTCGACCGCCCGTGTTCACATGCCCCACTGCAAAATAAACACAATAATGAACGACAAAAAGCGCATTTTTACAGCCTATCCGTTCTCGCGGGGGCTGTTTTTCCTCCTGGCCGTATTACTGGGTGCCCTGCCAGCGCCCCTGCTCGCCAGCGAGTTGATCGTGGTGACAGGGGAAGAAAACGGCAGCAGGCGCACGGGCCAGTTGGAGACCTGGCACGACCACACCGACAGCAGTGGTGTCGAGGAGGCCGCCCGGGCCCATGCGGAAGGTGCATTCAAGCCACTAAAGTCGGCCGGCTCCACGGGCTTGAAGAGGGGGGCTTTCTGGTCGCACTTTGTCCTGCACAACCCCTCGCCCCGCCCCGTAACCCTCAACCTGGAATATGTCGATCACCAGCTGATCGAGCTGGCCGCCTACCAGCGCCCGACACCGGGAACCGGCCAGTATCACGGGCTGGCCCGGCTGTCGATGCAGGCTCCCTTCGACCAGCGGCCGATTGACCATCACCGTTTCATCCTGCCGCTGGAATTGCAGCCGGGCCAGCACAGGGAGCTACTGGTGCGGTTCAGCTCCGCGGAAGCCGGGTTTGTCTTCCCGTCGATGCGCATCTGGACTCCCGATAATCTGCGCAAGACCCAGCTACTCGAGAACAGTGTTATCGCGTTCCTGTTTGGTGGTTTCTTCCTGATGGCGGTCTTCTCGCTGGTATGCGGTGTTTCCACCGGCGAGCGTACTTTCTATTTCTATTCGGTTTATGCCCTGTCCAAGGTCGCGGCCTGGGGCACCATTCTGGGATTCACACACCAGTACCTGCTTCGCGAACAGTTCCAGTGGCACTACATGTCCATTACTGGGGCAGTCAGCATCCTGTGCGGGCTCGCATTCGCACGCCTGTTCCTGCAGAGCCGCCGGTATACACCGCGACTCGACCGGGTGCTGGTGCTGATGATGGCCAATGCCGCCCTGCTCCTGATCGGCGCCACACTGCAATTAAAAGTAGTGGCCCTGGTCACGATTACTGTGGCCCTGTTGCTCTACCCGGTGGTAACGCTGGTGGCAATCGCCCGCTGGCGACAGGGCTCGGGGGCGGCGGCTGTGTTTGCACTGGCCTGGGGCCTGCTGGTTACCGGCCTGTTTACGCAGGCCCTGCGGGATCTGGGTGTTGTAGGGCACAACCTGTTCAACTACTACTGGCCGCCCATTGCCTCGTTTACAGAAATGCTCACCATCATGGCGGCCATGGGAATCCGGGTGCGCAGCCTGGGCCAGGAAAAGCGGACCGCAGAACAGCAGTACCGGCAGCAGCTGGAGCGCTCCAAGGCAGAACTGGAAGCCATGGTGTGCGAACGAACCCACGAACTGGAGGCGGCCCGACAGCGCGCCGAGCTGGAAGCACGCACCGACCCCCTGACCGGCATCTGCAACCGGCGCAGCTTTATTGATGAAGCACAGCGGCAAATCCACCTGGCGAGACACAACGGACGGGGCTGCAGCCTGCTGATGTTTGACCTGGATCACTTCAAGGCAATCAACGACAGCCACGGCCACGCCGTCGGGGACGAGGCCCTGCGCCGGTTCACCCGCTGCATGCTGGACAATATTCGCGAAACCGACGTCTTCGGACGCCTTGGTGGTGAGGAATTCGGGCTGCTGGTCACCGGCAGCAGGCAGAATGCACAGCAGACCGCCGAAAGGCTCCGCGCTGCCGTTACCACCATCACGGTCCCGTCTCCCGCCGGGATACTGACGTTCACCACAAGTATCGGTCTCGCCCACAAGGACAATTGCAACAACCTGGAAACCCTGCTGGTCGAGGCCGACAGGGCGCTCTACCAGGCCAAACAGGAGGGTCGCAACCGGGTTGCCGATTACCGCGAGCCGGCCCCCGAACCAGCGCCGGCCTGACAGCCGGACCCGGTCTATTCCCCCCTGCGGATCTTCACCAGCCGGTTGCCCTCAAAGACCAGGCTCAGCAGATCGCCATTGATCCGGTAGACCAACTCGTCGATCTTCAGCACCGTCACCCGCCGCTCGGTCTTGAGCGCATCCACGTAACCGATCTGCTCGTGCAGGATGGGCTCGCCGCATTTCTCCAGCACCCCGATCTTGAGATCCCCCTCCTGCACCACTCGGTTGCCGCAGCGCAGGGCGCTGGCCTGTGCAGCCAAAGCGGACAACAGCAGTGCTACAACAACTTGCCTGAACATAGGCTCTACTCCCGGACAGATGAGCCCGCTTGCCGGGGCTCCCTGCCAATACCCTGCCGGGCCCGGACTTAACCTGTGCTGAACCTCCCCGCTGGCGTCGACGGAGTCCAGTGGCCAACAATGAAAGAGCGCCAACTAATAGCCTCCACTTATCAAGCTGAGTGAGAAAAGCCATTTCACGCGCAAGGCCGCGGAAGCTAATCTGGCCACACTGAAACACCAGGGGGTAATTCCCCCCCCACCCCTGAAGCAGGAAAGGAGCGACAGATGACCATCTTAAGTAGATTGACCGGAACGGGTATCCGCACACAGTCCCAAGAGACCGAGTGCAACTATGAGGACAACTACTACGGCGACCAGGTGTGTGTTTTGCGCCCCCACAATGCGTAGGGCAGCTTCTGCGCGAGATCCACAGATCGGGCTCATCATTGCCTGGGGCGCGGTCGCATACGGGCCGCCTATACTCTGGTTCTGAACCGCGTAGGCTTATCGATTGATCGGGCGACCGCGGATATCCGCACAAAGAGATGGAAGCCAGGGGAGCCCCGGAAAATGGATTTACAACTCAAGGGAAAGACGGCCTTTGTCAGCGGCTCCACCAAGGGGATTGGCAGGGCCATAGCCACTGCCCTGCTAGATGAGGGCGCACGCGTCATCATCAACGGCCGCAGTGATACAGGAAAGGTAGTAAGCGAACTTTCTTCCCACGGTGACGTACTGGCAGTGGAAGGCGACCTGGCTGACACTGACGACTGCGACAACATCTGCAGAGAAATTGATGCCACCGGCGGGATCGATATCCTCATCAACAACATGGGCATCTTCAATCCGAAGCCCTTCGAGGAAATCAACGACGATGAATGGCAGGCCTTCTTCAGCGCAAACGTGATGAGCACCGTGCGCCTGTCCCGTCACTATTTCCCCGGGATGCTGAAGAGGGATTTTGGCAGGGTGATCAATATTGCCAGCGAGGCGGGTATGCGGGGCCTGGAGAGCATGGTGCACTATTCCATGACCAAGGGCGCGCAGATCGTAATCGGCCGCGGCCTGGCCAACCTGACCCAGGGATGCGGCGCCGACATCACCGTAAACTCAGTCCTGCCAGGGCCTACCCTGACCGAAGGCGTCAGCAGCTGGCTGACAGAGAGCGCCAGGGTACAGGGTAAGTCCGAAGAACAGTTTGTGTCCGAGTTCTTCCGCGAGACCGAGCCCGACTCGCTGATTCAGCGCTTTATCAAGCCGGAAGAAATCGCCAGTATCGTTGCCTTTATTGCCTCCCCCCTGAGCTCAGCCATCAATGGCGCCAGCATCAAGGCAGAAGGCGGGCTGATCAAGTCAATCGTATAACGCTTGCTATGACGAGCATTCCGGATGCCTGCCGGATGGCACCGGTCGGGCGGCCTGATAATCTACGGCCGACTGCCACCCAGGCATCCCTTCAGCCACCCGATCATCCTGACGCCACAGACGGCAACAGTGAACGTAACCAGGAACTGCCCACTCATCTGCAGGGCCAGCTTGGGCCAGAAGTCGATCTCCTCGGTAAACAACGACAGCACAAGGTTACCGGGCAAAAGAACAATGCCGAAGTAAGGCCAGCCGCCGTCGTAGCACTGCCAGTTATATACAAATGCGATACCTCCAGCTGCGGTCGACAAACCGGCAACCAGCAGAGGCAGGTGAACAGCTCGCTTCATTTTCAATAGCGCCTCATCCTGGCATTCAACACTCGTCGTACAGGACAGCCTCCAGCGCTCCTGGCGGCACGGTCCCTGCACCTGTTAAGCATTTTTCTATACAGCATGCGCAAGCCAATACCCCATAACAATCAAAGAACCTGAAGCCAGTGCGTATTGGGGAGCCAGCGAGTTCAGCTTTAATGTCAAGAGAGAACAGAGAAGCAGTATCAGCCCAACAGGCGCAAATATATTCACGCCAAATATGAACCAACTCTCACAATCAAAACCGTAAACCCGGTCCACACAAAGCCCGGATACAGGCCATAAGGCTAATGATAAGGCCAGGATTGACAATAGCAGCTCGACATATCCTAAAACCCTGAGCATCTAAATATCCAGGCCAAAGCCATTACGCCCACACACCGGTAACCGATTTTCAGTTCCCGGCCAGGCCTTCGCCTATGGCTCGATGGGGTGCTCATCAAACTGCCTTGCTGTATCGCCGATTTCCAGCCAGGCCGGCTTTTCCGAGACAAACTCATGGAATTGATTCTCAAGCCCAATATCCCCGTCTATACAGTTAGCCGCCAGGGGAAATGACTCTTCCTCCGATAAAATCTCACCAAGCGCAGTGCCGCAGGCCGAGCAAAAGCAACGGTCATATTTATAGGGAGGTATGGCCTTAAAGACTGATATCTGGTCTCGCCCACTCACAAGCCGAAAATATTCCGATTTTACAAACACCAGGTTGCTTGCACCCACTTTCCGGCATCGGCTGCAATGACATGTCCCCATCATAACTGGCTGCTCGGCTAACTCGAACTGGACCACCCCACAACAACAGCTTCCCTTGATCATAAATCACCTTTGTGTACTGGGCATTGGGATTATAGTCCACCACTCTACACAAACACTGTTCATCTATACAGCTATTAATCGCCCCAACAGTATGCATAACCAGGCGACATGCCGTACAATTTACATACAGCCCCGCACTAACCAGCGCAGCTGCTCGGCGTCCGGCATCAGTTGGCTAACTCACTTGAGTGTCCGCAACCCCTGGCCGGGGGGATCAGCACACAGAACTCTCAGTATATCCCCGGAAGCAATCGATAACGCACGCGCCACGCATAGTCCCGATAGCCCGGCAACTCTTTCTGTAGGGCCCGGTCTTCAAGCACGGTTCTAATCACCGCGATGATTGAAGCCACCGCCGCAGGAATCAGCGTCCATACCGAGCCCAGGGCAGCAGCAATACCGAACAGTGCAAGAATATTTCCCGCATAGCCCGGGTGCCGGACAAGCCGGTAGGGGCCACTGTCACAGACCATATGCCCAAGATCGGCCCGAATACACACCACGCTAAAGAAAAAGCGATTCTCCACCAATGCCCAGGCAGCGAAGGCATATCCGAGGCAGACCAGCACGAAGCCCGTCAGGTTAAGCCATAGGGGGAAGCCTGGAGACCAGTGATACCGATGGTCCAGCCCTGCGACGATGACCATAGGTAGCCCGATACTCACTGCCATCAGTGGAGCAAGCACCTTGTCCCAGGCTTTTGCGTTCTGGAAGTTTTCAATATTCTGCCGTTCGGCCATCAGTCCAGGGTGCCGCATTTCAGCCCACATGCGCCCGCCCAAACCGGCCGCTATGAGCAACAGGGAATAGAGCCATGCCTGCCACCAACCAAGGTCGCCACCAGATATCAACAAAATCAGCGGGATAAGGAGATATACCGCAACCAACCTGATCCACTGGCGAGCGGTTGCAGCTTTAGCTGCCCCTCGACTAACGGTTTTCTCTGGCATGTCTTCCCCTCCCCAAACACAACTGACTTGAGTGTGAGCTCAGAGGCATGAACAGTGACGGCCCACTTTGGCCCCTCGATAGGCAAAATAGCAGTAAATAGTCCCCGCAGAGCACTCAAATGCTAAGCTGGGCCGCAGGGGCACAAAGGCCGTGAGCATTGCTGCCGGCGTTTATTTGGCCCGTGCCTATTGCTCTCATACCGGGTTACCTATGGCGGGATGGTTTATCCAACTTAAAGAGCTTCCACGCCTGAGATCATCGATCTTCTTTTGCTCTTCTAAAGCCTTTCTCTGCAGATAAAGCGCGATGAGATTTCCGTTCTCCAGCGCTCCGGTTTCCTTGAATGCGGCATATAGCTTCAAAACCGATAAGCTAAACAACCCGAGCAGCATATAAATGTAGGAATTTACGCTCAAATTCTCGCCAGCCACAATTGCGCCAAAAACTCTGGCCAGATGGTAAAAGCAGAATAGAGTGACAAGTGAATCCGCAATGAACAGGTCCTTTTTCATAACTCCTCCTTGAGCGCCCTGAACATTAAGATTGCAATCTATGCCGCGCCCAACCATGGCTTGGATTATCCGCCTGCAGCCAATAGTTAGCCTCTTACCGATCCGGCCTCTGCACTTGGTTGTCCGGAGATATTTTGCTTTCTATCCAAGCTATGTAATGAGAGATGCGAACATTGTTTCCGCCATCACCGTAGCGCGCGCCACGATACGTACGTAAGTCCCTTTGACTGGAGTCCCAGGAGACAAGCCCGGCAAGTTGCCATTGGCCCCCTTCCTTGACAAGGACCGGCCCTCCGCTATCGCCATTACCCGCCATCCCCTCGAGTGGAACGCCAGAATTTGGCGAATCAAACGTGTAGGAAATCCAGCGTGTATCAACACTGGAGATCACGTTAAAGGCCCTGCGCAAAGTGGTGCGATGTGCGGCGTCGGGCTCCGAACCTTCTTTGCCATTGCCCGTGGCGCCCTTGCCGATTAGCTGGACACGCCTGCCCATTTCCTCGCTGCCACGATAGAGAGAAATTGGCTTCACATCGGTCACAGCTGCCCTCAACTTAACAAGTGCAATGTCGTCGGATGACGCGAGAAATGCCCGCAGCTCAGTGCCGTCACCAGAGGCCAACGCCTCTTTGACCAGTGTGTCAGGTGGCATCTTGTGTCCAGAGTGAACGACTACGGATTCAACTTTACGCGGCAGGTCGTTAATGGTGATCTCTTCGATATCCTGCATGCAAACCACATGCGCGGCGGTAACAACCCATTCAGGGGATATCAGGGCACCATGCCCTTCACCCGGGAAATCGGCCAATGCTGGTAGTGCAGAGGCAGGGATTTGATACCTCTCATCGTCAATGTCGTCTCTGATGATAATAGCGCTGGCCGTGGATGACATAGCCAGCAGGGCCATGAAAAGATATTCCTTCATACTGTTAAAATCCTTCTTTCCTTGTTATGCATTTTGAGATCACTAAAGTGACCAATGCTTAAATTACAACCAGGTATGTGCACGGTACCCGCGATCGCGATAATGGAGCACAGGGATAGCGCGTAATGTGTACATAGTTAGCCCTCGTCTGTTTTCCCTGATTCTGCGCTTACTCACCACAAGAGAACTCAACAACCTTTTCAACACTGCCAACCTCAATTACAAGCGGCTGGCAATTATGGCCAGCGACGATTGAAGCTCGATAAGCTGAGCCGGCCTCATTGAATAGAACTCCAGAGTAAACTTCAGGGTACAGGATTTCACAGAATCCTTTGCCAGCACTTTCAGATCAACACTATCTGTTACATACTTTTCACTCGGGCTTCGAATTGCACTTTAACCAAGAACCGGTCACTGGCTCCGAAGCACTCCCCTCCCCGATAACAGTATTCCACAGGAAGAAGTTCTCAGCCTCCAGTATATTCTCCGGGAAAGAACCACTTTCGTTATAGAAAAGATTAACCTCGACTGAAGTCACATCAACCGCCAATCCAGAAAGCGGGAAGTTGAAAACCAGGAAAACTGTTAATTTTCTCAAATTGATTCTCGCATTACGCCACCTGCAGGGGCAGCTTATTTTGTGCACTTTATACGTGATGCTGGAAGCGCATGGGTAGCGCAAAAAGCTGCGCAATGCAAACTATCCCGCAGAGGACCTAAGACTTCAAGCCTAACCACCAGCCTTTGCTAAGCAATAGACTGCACCAGGACTAGAGCGAAACCTGAAACAATTAGTGCAACGCCGACAATAATTCCACATCTTACTAGACGCGCCTTTTTAAGAGCCCTCTCGCCTTCCTCAATAATTATTGACTTTTCGGAATCCAGGAATTTTTTTGAAAGGACCCAGGCATATAGAGAAAAAGTATTTCCCAGGTCCGAGAAGGAATAGCCAGAAGGTGAACCCAATTTCTCCCATATTTCAGGCTCCGAATTTTTCAATGTCCTGGCCAACCCCGGAAATCGTATCTGTAGAACGCTAACAACCAAAACCAGGCACCCCAAAATAGCAATACCCATCTCCGACTCTCCATCACTTGAGAACCAGCCTAGGCGGGAAAATTGTTGCGTGCGCAACGAGACCAGTACGCAACCGTACTGGCGCTTTCCCAATGTCTCACTGCAATTTTTCTCCACACTTTGAGCAAAACTCCGGTTCGACTAAAAAATTTTGGTTGATAATAGTTTTGCCGCATGCATCACAGAACTTTGTTGACCTAATATTAAGGAAGGTAATCAATACCGTGGCTGGCACCATTATATATAGAGTTTCACCTCCGAAGCCCATAAAGCAAACAAAACCGATAAACAGAGCACCAGTAGCTATTACAAAGGGCTTCCACAACTTACGCTTGAGCTGAGCATCCTTTCCCAAAAAGAATATGACGAAGCCAATAAGACCCAAGACACCCCATATACCAAAGAAGACAGGGAACATTTCATCAGCGTTCATTCTTGCTCCTTACACCTAACGTTCGCAAAAGAGGCGGCCGAAGCGTAGCGTAGGCCACCCCACGGAGGGCTGAAGGGCCGAAGCAGACTGCCTGCACCTGTTATGTGCGGTCTACTGGACATTGTAAATACGTATGACACCAACTTTGCCCTCCTCTACCTCCAGGACGACTAACAACTGATTGCTGTAACTGTTGTATTTACCGTTATCGGGATGCACACCGCTGGCCTCCTGCGTGTAGCGGATTGCCATACCATTCTTGCCAAATGTGACTACATCAAGAAGCTCAGCTTTATACTTGTCATGGGAGCCTAAATAGTACGTCATGCCTTTGCGCATCCTAACTTTTCCATCTGGCTTTCGAGAGTCATCAGTATCAAAAGGTATATGTTGGCTCCCTACATCATCCTTTAGCAAAGATAGATAGTTTTCAATATCTTCTGGTTTAGCATCTGGCGCTTGAGTGGCTACAAAAGCCTGAAAGTATTCATTTGCAAATTTTTCAGCGTCAAATTCTGGCTCTTTTGCCGAAGACACAGCTGACAACAGTACCGCAACTATAAACAAAAATACTTTATTCATCTTATCTTCCTTTTCATGCTGCAAATAATGCCTTGGTTAAGCCGTCGGGACGCAGCGAATTACCGGTAGGCTTCACCAACTGGTTAAAGATACCCAACATCAAACGCCTCTTGAATTTCAGGGCAACGCTGCAACTCCACTCGGGGTAGCATCACCTCAAGCCCTTTCACTATGACCCAACGGAGTGATTTCTTTGATTCAACCCAACGCTGCTCAATGAGCGGTTGTGCAGCCACTTCACAAGCATCAGGTTCAGATAGGGCTCTTATGAGGCCCTCACGAATGCGCTTGTGGTGCGAGATACCCTGGTGCCGAGCCAGAATCGGATACGCGATTTCGTAACTCCCTATGAAACTGGTTTTCAACGGCGGATTAGGCCCATTGTTCACCAGATCCCAAACATAATTGACGTTTGTACCAATTTCGTCTAATTCAGCCAAGATCCCTTTTTCATCAGCTTTGCATTCCGCCGCCAGCTTTTCAATTTATGCCTCTTTTTCTTGGCGGCGCGCGGTACATTGAGTGTCCGCCTCCAGCTGCTTCATAAAATCAGCTGCAGTAACACCTTTCCTTGCCATGACCTACCTGCTACTCCATTAGAAGTGTTCGCAGGGTAGGTATTTAAATTTATGCCAGCGTGGCAATCGGCATAAATTTAAACACCGGAGCGTATGTCTCCTTGCCAGCCTTGTTAACTGCAATAAATTCACTGAGCTAATGCCAAATAAATGCATCCGCTACACATCATGGCAAATAATGTTGATACAGCCTTTGATACTGTATTAGAACAAAGCATTTGAGCGTATCTAACAATAGACATTGCAAAGAATAGAATAGCTGCGGGGATGACGAGAACTCGTGAAATATCTTGTGTCCAGCCTTCAGGAACATCATATGTCAGTGGATAAAATACTATTCGTGACAACCACCCAGTTTTCTTGCTTAATTTCTCTATTCCACCATAGCTTTCGAACACTCCAAAAGCTGTAAGGTAGGCCAAAAATGTCAAAGGAACCAAAATAAATAGAAGTACTTTTCTCATACTTACAGTTAACGCCCGGCTTTGGGGCGGACTTGGAGCTGAGAAGTATTGGATAGGACGTCCCAGCCCCGCAGGGACGGCAACAGGCGCTTGTTATGTGCCGCTACTGGCATGTAGCCTTGCCTCCGTAGGGACGTAATGCTCGCCTTTAGGTGCGGATAGCAAGCTCCAGGTTAGAATTCCTTCTTGCAATGATAGGGAAGCTCTCCCTTTACTTTCGGAGAAATGAGATTCAAACTCAAGCTCATACTTAGCGCATGATACTTCCTTTATCAGAAATTCCTTTTCTTCATCAATTCCACAATCCATTTTTAGGCCTCCCTGTGCTACTGCACAATAAGTGCCTGTAAAGTGATCGCCACTTTTTGCAATATTTATTCCAAAAAAATATCTATCACTGTTCCCTTCCAACTCCCAACTTCCTTCTATTCCGCTATTTGCATGACTTACGAAGCTTAGCGATAGGATCGTCACAAATGATATTGCTTTTCTCATTTCTTGTACCGATTGCTGCTCTGGTCTTACCCACAAAAAGTAGACACTCTAACTAGGCGCATTTGCGCTCATACTCTGCTGGGCTTATATGCCCGATCGCAGAGTGCCTACGAATCCTATTGTAGAAAACCTCGATGTATTCAAACA
>NZ_JBISER010000009.1:0-253292 GCF_044383805.1 Microbulbifer sp. JSM ZJ756
AACTATTACACTTGGGTTACTTTTATCCTTATCCGTAGCTTTGAATATCATACAAGCTCGATCTCAGATGAAAGCGTATGACATTAGCTATGGTGATTTAGCCAAATCGCAAACTCTGAATAACAGGATTCTTTCTCTGTTGGAAAGCGGGGAGATTGAAATGGCAAAAATTGCGCTGGAGAGAAAAATTGGGATGAACGAGAAAATACTCTCCATTTGTATGTCAGAAAACTGTTCATCCAGAGCGAGAGAAATATTGAGTGCCAACCCATCACAATAACAAGCGCAGGAACAATCGGCCACTTCGTGGCCTGGACCTCCAAACCGCTACGCGGTTTTCCGGCCTGTGCTGCGAGCGTTAGGCAAAAGTAGCCATGAATTTATCATCAATAAATCAGAAAAATGAAATACGCCTAGAACTTAAAATGTGTGGTTATGCGGACGACGAGGACTGGTTCAAAGAAGTCCGAGTGTCAGTAGACATGAAAGGCCAACACAATAGCGTGCAATCAGATTTTCTTGCATATTTGCGTGATGGAAAAGACGATGAAGTTACTGATTTTATCAAAGGGCTCCATGAGCTATTTGGGTCTAGGCAGGGAAAAGTTGAATTTCACTTAGAATAATTGGGGTCAGAGTAAAATTTTGACACCCAATCTAACCCGCCAGATTAAAGCCAATAATAATTGGGGTCAGATCAACATTTTGGCACTGGATTACTCAGAATAAGAGCGTGCCTTAAGCCTGATCTGGCCACACTTATGTGACTAGCCCTGGGGCTCTTAAATACATACAAAAGAATCACAGGCAACCAGAATCCGATCCTGAGCCCACCGGTACTGGGCACTGCTCCGTACCGCCGGCCCACCAAGACGTTAGGCAAGAAAAAAGGAACTTCCATGATAATTTTCATCTATACCCTACTGATAGTTGCACTGGGGATTGGCAATAAACTTATCTTAGGACTGTCGGGGGCCTATCAACCAGTTGATTTTATAAAAGATCTTCCTTTAATTGTTCTGACATACTTTGGTCTATATGCGATCTGGGGCCGAGCAAGAGGAAAAAGGTACATATCACAGAGGTTCTGGCAGATCTATTTTGTGTTGCTTGTCATTAGTGTGCTGGCTATGCCGCTTTTAGACAAAGATATTGCATCTGCAGCGCAAGAGGTAAGCGTAGTGCAAGCCCTGGTCGGATATTTGGTGGTATCTGCTCTGATGATTCCCTATTTCTGGGGCTTATATAAGTATGCTTATTCTGCCAGTAGCATCTGGAGATCTTCCTGACGAGGCCAAGCAAGGGCACACCAGCGAGCTGGTGTTGGCGGCGTACTGGGAATGTCGTCCCTCGCGGCTGTGTTCCTCGCCCACCAGGGTTGGAGAAGTCCCAAAACACCTTTCTACAATCCCTGGGGCAAGGTATAACTTCAGACATGACAGGCAACCAAATACAACCCGTGGCTCCCGTGCAACCGTTTAATACCCAATTTACGCTATCCCGCGAATACCTTGCCGAGTGTTTCGACCAGTCTTTGCCCCACGGTAAAGGTGCCAAGCCCAACTACCTGTTCCCGCTATTACTGTTTACTGCCGGTGCAGGCTTACTAACGTTCACTGAGCAGCCCAAGGTCGCCGGTTACATGTTGATCGCTTTAGCGATTCTGGAGCTGCTGCATATTCGATTCCGGCGCGCCTGGTGGTTGACACGGCAGATGTGGGGCAAGGGTGCCGGCGGCGAAGTGAAATTAACTGTAGATGATGACGGTATCCAGACCCAGGCAGCCCATACGCAAACAGCGCTATTGTGGTCTGATATAGAGCGCGTCATAGAAACCGATTTGGGACTGATTCTGGTGGCCAAATCCGGCGGCCGGCAGTACTTGTCCAAATCGCTGTTTCCTGCTGATTTGGTGCCCGAGATCATTGCCAGGGCCAATGGAGAAGCTTGAACCAACTCCAGGCACGGCCAGGAGAATTCGTGCACAGCTCCGCCAAACTCGATACACCCATGGATTCAAAGTAGAAAAATAATTGGGGTCAGAGTTGGATTTTGGCAGGTAAGGAATCATTAACCAACCCTACTGATTGAGCGCCCGGAATAACAGGAGCAAGGAAGGCAATGAAAGACCTCGATGACCACAAGAAAATCGCTGTTTTGATCGATGCGGACAATGCCCAGTATTCCAAGGTCAAGGCGATCCTGGACGAGATTTCCGCACACGGCCATATCGTCATCAAGCGTGCCTATGGCGACTGGTCCAGCGACAACCTGAAGAACTGGAAGAAATCCCTCAACGAGCTGGCCATCCAGCCGGTGCAGCAATTCGCCTACACCACCGGCAAGAACTCCACGGATGCCTCGATGATCATCGATGCCATGGACCTGCTCTACTCCAAGCGCTTTGATGCCTTCGCCCTGGTCTCCAGTGACAGCGACTTCACCAAACTGGCCGCCCGCCTGCGCGAGGACGAGATGTTCGTGTTCGGCGTCGGCGAACGCAAGACGCCTATTTCCTTCCGCAACTCCTGTGATGACTTTATCTTCACCGAAAACCTGGGCGGCGATGACGAGCCCGCAGAGTCGAAGGCAGCGGACAAGCAGAAAGCACCGGCAGCCAGGAAGGGCCAGAGTGATCCGGAAGAGCTGATCCCGCTACTCACCAAGGCCTGGGAGCAGTTCCAGGACGATAGCGGCTGGGCCAACGCCTCTGCGGCAGGGAGCTTCCTGAAGCGCTCGATGCCGGATTTCGACCCGCGCTCCTACGGAGCCGCCAAGTTCTCGCAGCTATTGGAGAATTTGAAAGGAAAGCTGGAAATCACGAAAAAGGACGGCAATGGCAACCAGATCGCCTATCGAGTGAAGCGCACCAAACCCAAAGCCAAGCGCCGAACGAGCACATCCAAGGTAGAAGAACATGCGTGACTTTACAATAGAGTTTGCCGATCCAGGCCAGCATTCTGGCTCTGGGCGATAAGACTATTTATCGGACATGTTTATATACAGCCGATATCAAAACTGTTGTACGATAATGAATAATTAAGAATAAAAAGCTAAACAGGCAATGGAAATGGATAGCTGTCCTGATTTCAAAAAATATAACTTCCAGCAGCTACAGGAAGCCTACTCCGGTGTGAACAAGGATATCTACCCGGAACGGGCCCGGGAGATACTGCACAGGATCGAACAGAGAAAGCGCTCCCACCCGGAAGAAGTGCCGGTCCCGAAAGTAGGCACTGCCGGCCGGACCGAGCGTTTGCTGGCTGCCTTTCTTGACGGACTTGTCATTATGGTCGCCTTCATACCGGTGGCCATCCTTGTTGGCACGAAATACGCGGAGAATAACCCGGTGATGTATCCGCTGTTCCTGCTCACATATGGCTACCTCGCCTTTCTATTGATCAATAGTTCACTGCTGCTAGAAAGGGGACAAACAGTAGGCAAGAAAATACTCGGCATCTCCATTCGAGATATGGAGGGCAAGATCCCCGATTTTGATACGCTCATTTTCTACCGGCCTTTGCTCAAGACGGCTTTTGCGGTCTTCTCCCCTTTAGACGTTATCAACAAATTGTTCATTTTTCGGGCGGACAAGCGCTGCATTCATGACCACATTGTGCAAACCAGAGTAGAGTACTTCCAGGACGGTATGAATGGGCATTACAAAGGTATCCGGAGGTGATAGTCCTCGGCAAAAGATGGTCCATGCACTATAAAATCGTATGCCCAAAACCCCGCATGGCCGAAACGGAAGACATGGCTTAAACATGACTGAAGCAATAATCAGCATGGGAAAAGACGACACAAAATCTTTAGCGTATCGCACCTCTTCTTAAATTTTACCTGACAGGATCTTTAGCGCAGCCGTTATAGACGGCCTGCTCGACCACTGCACCACAATGGACATCAAAGAGAAGTTAAGATCACTTAACCGTGGCGATTACGCGTTTTTAACAATAATCATTGTCCTGATGGTAGCACCTGCATCCTTTGCACTATATGTTTTTTATATAGAACTACTCCAGGCCTCATCACCTTTGGAAATCATTTTAATTAGCCTTGCAGTGAGTATTCCATTCATTTTCTTTAATGGCATCATCGCTCTTACCATCAGACTTACACACAACAAAGAAATTAATGAATTGGCGATTAATTCATCACTAATATACGGTATGACTGTCTCGCTCCTGGTTTTATGCCTTGGCGCAGTATTCGCAGAGATTCTAGAGGGAGAATTAACTTCTGGGATTCAAACCGCTGTGGTTATCAATGTAGTATTTTCACTGTTAACAATACCGTTTTACTATGGCTACTCAAGCGAGCCTGATAACGTAGCAACCAACCCCCCCTGATTAAAAGTGGGGCACCACGCTATCCAATAGTGTTCCCCGTATCATCAGAGTAGAAGCTCCGTCATTAAGGACGAAATGAAATGAATATAAAGGATTTGCTTCAACCGAAAAACGCACGGCTACTTATCCTCTGTGTAGCCCTGATAATACTGGGACGATCGGTCTATTATCTAGTGTTCGACACCCCGCTCGCCTTATTTGATGAAAGTCAAAGCCAGGTGCCAATTGATCGATTATTCGATATACAAGTACCCATGGCGCTGATGACGATATTTTGGCCCGTAGTTTTCGCAATCTGCAACTCCTTGCATAAAAACCTGAGGATAAATAGGGAAGCATTTTTCTTTGTCCTCATCGTCCATGCTACTTCCTGCACTCTAGCGGCATTCATCATACTAGCTCAGCCCCACACGTCGATTCCAGGCGGCCTTTATCCTCAGGGTGAGATACCCAAAATAGGGGTTGTAATTTCTGTCCTGGCATTAACGCTTGTATCGACACTGATTTCTAGCATCTTGTATTTGAGAGGAAGATCACTTTTCGAAGCCGAGGCTAACTAGAGGAAGGCGATATAAAGAACTGTTGAGGCCAGGTTAAGATATTGTCCACCAGTCCCGGTTAGTAGAGTCCTGGGAGCAATAATACCAGGGAGGTCAGTGAAGGATCTGGAGGATCCATAAGTAAATCGTCGAGTCAATGTTACGCCCGGAACCGGATGCCCGGGCTGGGCTTCGCAGTTTTTATGGCCAAGCGCCCAGGTTATCCAGGATAACGGCCTACTTACTGAAGTTAGTAGCACCCACACGCAGCAGCCCAGCACAATCTGATCGTGCCAGATTTCTTCCTGCCACAGGCAGGATGTGAAACACCGAAACGGAGAACCAGTGTGAGAGCCAATTTCTATAGCTTGCTCAGCACTTTCCTGCTGTTCGCGCCCCCGGGGTGTGCGGTTGCAATGCCCGCACCGGTAGTCATCCGCGATGTTACCGTGGTCAATGTTGAAAGAGGTATCGTGGAGCCGGGTAAGGATGTAGTTATTCAGGGTGACAAGATCGCGTCGGTGGAGAAATCCAGCCAAGCCACTCCCCGCGGGGCGCAGATAATAGATGGGAGCGGAAAGTACCTGATCCCCGGGCTGTGGGACATGCACACCCATACAGCCTCGGATACCATCAGCAGAGAGTCGATCCTGCCCGTATTTATCGCCCACGGTGTCACCGGGATTCGCATCATGCTCGGTGACTGCCCCGAACCCTGTGCCCGATACGATGCCCCTATCTCGACCATTCGGCAGTGGCAGGCGGATATTCTGGCCAACCGCCAGGTGGGCCCGCGGCTGTCGGCGGCAAGCTTTACCGTCGGTGCCTCGGCGCCTGACCAGGAAGAGCACGATCCATGGAGGCCCGCCACGGCCGAGGAAGCCCGGTCATTCGTGGCAATGGAGGCCGGGCGCGGTGTGGATATGATCAAGGTCCACAACCTTGTCCCGCGGCCGGTATACTTCGCCCTGGCGGAGGCCGCCCGCGAGCACCAACTGGACCTGGTCGGCCACGTGCCCCGCTCGATCACGGCGTCCGAAGCGGCCCGGGCCGGCCAGAAGTCGATCGAGCACCTCTTTGGCATACTGGAGGAGTGCGCCGGCCAATCGCCGGCAATCCGCGATCGCCTGCGGCAACAGCTGAATGGAGATACCGCTTACAGCGCATTGAAGGAGATGGCCCGGCGCTATGATTCCTCACAGTGCCGTAAGCTCTTCAAAACCTTTGTCGAGCAAGGGACCTGGCATGTGCCGACCCTGGTGCTGTACAGGCATGAGCGGGTCCACTCCTGGCCCGCCAACCCTGATAACCGCTATATCGCCGCTCCCCTCCTGGAGGAATGGAAAGACTGGCAGGCGTGGGAACTGGCTTTCTTCGGTGAATCGCCGGACTCCGCATGGCTCCAGGCGGCACTGGCAAGAGTTACTGACGAGATGCAGGCGGCAGGTGTGGGCATACTGGCCGGGACCGATGCCAACTGGTGGGGGATATACCCCGGGTCCAGCTTGCACGAAGAGCTGGCACTGTTGGCAGATGCGGGACTGTCGCCGGCGGAAGCACTGCGCGCGGCCACCCTCAACCCGGCCGCCTACTTCGGCCGTTCCAGTGAATTGGGTACTGTAGAGGCAGGCAAATACGCAGACCTGGTGCTGCTCGAGGCAAACCCGCTGGAGAGCATTACCAACACCCGCCACATCCATACCGTCCTGTTCAACGGCGAAATTTACGGGTCCTCGGCAATAGGGCAACTGCTCAGCGAGGCGGAGCGCTTCGCCTCCCGTACAAAACAACAACCGGAAATCTGAGCGCGGGGTAAATCACGCTTGCGTTACGCGACTCAATTTGTTCAGCGGCTTGCCGCGCCATCACATGATTGCAGCCAGGGTCGATAACGGTCTGGCTCACACCGCCATGGGGCCAAACGACCGGTGAAATTGCCCGACCCTGCTGGCTGGAGGGCGGGGGCCGGCGTCACCCACGCCATGCAGGAAATTCCGGGATAGGCAGTCCCGCCGGCGCAAATATAGACCCCTCAGCCTGGAATTTTGCGACCTTTTCCAGATCTCCCGTCTATAAGGCTGCATCGAAGAGGATGCATTGCTATCTTCAATTTTGACAGGATCAGGAAATGAAGCGTTTTCACGTGCACATCGCGGTCAATAATCTCGCCGGAAATATTACTTTCTACAGCAAGTTATTTGGACAGGCCCCGGACAAAGAGAAACCGGATTACGCCAAGTGGATGCTGGAGGACCCGCCACTTAGCTTCGCTTTGTCTTCCCGAGGCCATGCCATTGGTATCAACCACTTCGGTATACAGGCCGACTCCACCGAGGAACTGTCGGAACTCAGGGCCCTCGCCGATTCCGCTTCTGGCTTTTCGGCTGTCGATCAGGGCGACACGGCCTGCTGCTATGCACGGAGCGAGAAACATTGGACGTTTGACCCCCAGGGGATTGCCTGGGAGCACTTCTACACCATGGCTGATCTCGAGACTTTTACTGAAAGCACCGCCCCCCAGAAGGAAGCCTGCTGTATCCCGTTAAGCGCCACGGGAGATAGTGCAGACGGCCACGTTGACTGCTGCCTTCCCAATGAGGCGGGCACAGGCGAGGCAGAGTGCTGTAGGCGAGGTTTACCTTGATGCCGCAACAGCCCATGGAAACTGCAGACGTGGCCTCTTCAGGGCTGCGTCACAGCCTGAGTCGCTATCTTCGCCGGCGCCTGCCCGATCATGCGCCGGTGGAGGACCTGCTTCAAGACCTGCTTGTCAAGGCCCTGGCCGCAGACCGGGATGGCAGGGAGATAAACAACCTGGTGGGCTGGCTCTACGCCGCTGCCCGCTCTGCGGTGGCGGATTACTATCGCAGTCGGGGCGAGAACATGCAGGAGCTCAAGGAGGGTTACCCCGACCTGGAACAGGAGGATATCAGCCTGCACGCAGAGCTGTCAGAGTGCCTGATGTCATTCGTTGCCCAGCTCCCCCCCTTATACCGGGAGACTATTCTGGCAAGCGATATAGAAGGTGAGACGATGCCTGCGATCGCCGCAAGAATGCAGGTCTCAGTCTCCGCAATCAAAAGTCGGGCCAGCCGTGCGCGTGGCATGCTCAAGAGAAGACTGTCGGCCTGCTGCCATATAGAAACGACTGGCGGCCTGGTCAGTGACTACCACGCCAAATCAGAAAGTTGCTGCGGGAGTGAGAAGCCTGTATCGAGGATCAATCCAGGGATGGCGACATTACGGAACCCGCATCAACCAACGAAGAATACTGGGTGACCCTGCTATTGGTAGATAAAAGTCCTGACGTTGAAGCAACCAGGCAATCCCACACGAGTATTCTTCAGTTCCATCGCCTCTTGCGTATTACGCGGTCGTTTTCTTTGCCAGAAAAATGGTATGCCGCGCCCCCTTTCCGGGGCGCTCACGCACGGTCTTGACCTCGACCCTGAAGCCGGCCTTCTTCAACCGGTTGACATACATGCTGTCGGGCCCTGCCGAACATACTGCCAGCATGCCGCCCGCAGTCAGGCTCTCGTAGATACAGCTGGTGCCCTCAAGGGAGTACAGCCAGTTGTTGTCGCTCTGGGTCAGCCCCTCGGGGCCGTTGTCCACATCCAGCAACACCGCATCGTATTCACTGTCACCCCTCTCCAGCAGCTCCCGCACATCGCCGATATGCACCCTGGTGCGGCTGTCATCCACGGGCCGGCCGGCACAGTCGCCCAGGGGGCCGCGGTTCCACTCCACCACCTCGGGGATCAGGTCGGCGACGATCACCTCGGCGCTGGGCGGCAGTACCTCCAGGGCGGCGGCCAGGGTGTAGCCCATGCCCATGCCGCCCACCACCACCCGGGCATTCTCGCTGGTCTTCAGGTGGGCGCAGCCCAGCAGCGAAAGCTCCCGCTCACTGTTGAAGCGACGACTGTTCATTAATTCGCCACGGGGACCGGACGGAGAACTCCTGGTCGTCAAAGAGCCAAACCGCAGAGTGCTGTAACAAGTACGACTAACGCCAACAGCACGCCGAAATGGACGAATAGGTATCCGCATGCCAGGATGCTCCGGTCGAGAGCGGCAATGGCTATGAATGGGATACAGTTGCCTCACTGCACGCAGCCTGAGGAGGGCTCCCGGACCAGTAGGGGCGTAACCTGCACCAGCGAAAGAAGTCAGCTACAGAACCATTGGCAACACCCGGCGCCAAAACGAGCTTCAGGTGGTTTCGTGCGGATTAAGTGACCGCGACTGTCTCCATCTGTTTATAGCCCCATTGTTGGTTGCCAACATGTCTATCTCCCAATTTTGACAACCGTATCCGAAGGATACGACCCGGCAGAGGCTATATAGCCTGAAAAGAGCTCCCCCCGTGAAGTACCTGCACCCGCACTGGAAGCCCATAAAAAAAGCCGCAGCGAATCCATCCGCTGCGGCCCCATTTTTGACCGGTTATTCGACCGGGTGTCGTTACTGATTCAGCGACTCGTAGTAAGCAGAGCGATCAATCAGCAAGTCACACACGGGCTTATGCAGGTCAATATGGATAATATTACCCTCCTTGTTCGCACCCGGGGCACCAGTTTCAGTGAGCAGCTGCTCTTCCGGTGTCATTGCACAGTACATCTGGAAGCCGTCGTTATTGGCCGTCCAGCCGCCGGTTGGCTCACCATAGGGACCAGCGCACCACTGACACGCATCCAGCGGCGTCTCGCCATTGCCCCACTCCAGGCCGGAGAGCTGCCAGGCGTGCATACCGCCAATGGAATCCTTGTTTTCCTCGGCCCTCGCATACCAGTCAACAAACTTCTGGTAACGGGTCTGCAAGTCTTCCGCAACGCTCGCCTCAGATGCGACAGGCCAGCTGAACTCGCCGATGTAGGTCGGCTTGTTAAGTACGCGCCCTACTTCCGCAAGCTGGTCGATATTGGCCAGGGTTTCTGCATCTGACATATTCCACCAGGTCGGGTACAGGTGCGCGCTGATCGCATCGATGGTGGGCAAGTCATTGACGTACTGGATAAATTTGAAGTCATCCCCGGTACCATTGTGGCCGAACGAAGACTCCGCGCCGATGGACACCAGGTGATTAGGTGCTAGCGTCTTCAGCAGGCTGGAAACATCACTCGCCCATGCCTTGAAGATCTCGGCATCACAGCCACTGGAACAGCGCGGCTCATTCGCCAGCTCCCACATCATGATCGCAGGATCTTCAGCGTATGTGTAACCAGTGAGCGGGTTGTGATGCTGCAACAGCTCAGTAATAAAGGCCTTGAACTTCTCCACCGATGACGGCGTGGAGTAATGCGGGGCACCATAGGAGTCCAGGTTGCCGAAGTAGTCCCAGTGATCCGCCAGAGAGAGCACCAGCTTGATGTCGTATTGATGCGCCAGAGCGACATAGTTGTCGAACAGCTCAAAACTGCGATCGACGATAGCCTGCTCTTCTGCGGTACGGTTCGCTTTGGTCAGCAGGAACTCACCACCGGATTCCATGTTGATACAAACACCATCATGGGTTTTGGTGTCGTTGCAGAACATCCAGGTCCGCACCGAGGTCATACCCAGGAAGTTGGCGCGCTTGAAAAAGTCCTCCGCCATGGGTTCCGGCTTGTACATCAGGTAGTACTGGTTGGAGCCATTGAAATAGAACGGCTTGTTGCCCAGCACAAACTGTGAACCCAGGGTATCGACATAGAATGGACCGGGCGCTTCACCCACCTGTACTCGCATAGTTTCCGTGAGACTGGTTCCGGCGACACCGAACTTCAGGTCATAAATGCCATCACCCGTGGTGGGAATTACCAGCGGGCTTGCGCCGCTATAGGCTTGGGTGCTGCCACCATTAACTGAATAGGTCAGGTCCCCACTGGCATCCTTGCTAAAGTCCACAACGATATCAGAACCACTGGTCAAGCTATCAAACGACTGCGGGCTTGTAATGTCGAGGCTGCCACGGAAGTTAACACACAGGTTGTGCAGGCTCGCCCAACCCCAGTCGCCGTCGCGGGTGATCATGCCGATACGATGCACGCCAGCGTCCAGGTTGTGGATGAACTCCATATCCTGAGGACTAGTTGGCGAGACATCCGGCCACACCATGTTCGACCTGCCATCATCATTCAACATATAGGAGACGATCTTGTCACCGCCTTCTGTGCTGTACGTGAGCAGAACCTGGTATTCCCCTGCTTTATCCAAGCTGACGGTCCAGTAACCTGCACTACCGACGTTACCGACAATTTTAGCTCGTCCTTGTTCGATCTTGGCGCCACCCTCAAGGGTAATGGTACTGAGATCGAAGCAATCACCGGTGAGCGCGTCCATCGCGGTTACCGAGAATTGGGCACTGGTATCGCCGTGTACACTGCTGGTGAACAGTGCCGAATAGCTAACGGTCTGGCCGCCAGTCAGAGTGGCAACGTAGGGTTCATTCAGGGTAAGTACATCCGCGCTATAGCTGTAGTCGCCGGTTTGCAGCGCGACACCATCTGCTTCAACACCCGCGAACTCAAAAGATCCCGCAGTCAGGTCAAAACTCAATGCGGTGGGCGCAGAAACATTCACAGTCTGGCTGTCAGGAGAAATAGACGGCATCACCATTGGTGGAGTGTCTACCCGCAGCTCGAAGGGTACAGACTCACTGCCCAGATCTGCGTCATTAAAGCCGGCTGTCAACGCATAAGTGCCTACCGCAAGGGTGCTGATGTATCCAGCCTCCAGCGTCAGGGTTGTACCACTCAGGGTGTAATCCGACCCCTGAACCAGAACCGTGCCGCCATTATTCACACTGGAGAAGCTGTAAGAGCCACTATCAATGCTATAGCTGGCGCTGGCACCAGAGCCCGCTTCCACACTGACGCTGGAAGGAGAAACCGATGGCATAACAACCGGAACACTGTCTATGCGCAACTGGACAGACAGGGACTCACTACCCAGCTCGGCATCGTCAAATGCGGCGGTTAGGGTATAGCTGCCCACTGCCAGGGTGCTGACATAGGCCGCGTCAAGAACCAGGCTTGTGGCGGTGACGGAATAATCCGTACCCTGCTGCAATACGGTTCCGCCATTATTCAAGCTGGAGAAACTGTAAGAGCCGGCGTCCATGCTGTAGCTAACACTGTTACCAGAGTCGACCTGAACACTAATGCTCGAGGGAGAAAGCGAAGGCATGACCACCGGCTCGCTTTCTACCAGCAGCTCAGCGGATACCGCGCTAGTGCCAAGCTCGGCGTCTTCAAAGTTGGCTGTGACCGTATAGCTGCCAGCGGCAAGCATACTGACATAGGCTGCTTCCAGAGTCACGTTCGCCGCGCCTACTGTGTAGTCGGTGCCCTGCTGCAGGGTGGCACCATCAACGCTCAGACTCGAGAAACTGTAGGACCCTGAATCCAGGCTATAGCTCACGCTGCTGCCGGAACCCGCCTGTACCGTCTGGCTGGCCGGGCTGATCGTGGGGTCAACCGGGGGGTCGGTTGGATCATCCGGTGTAATTTCTGACGAGTACACCCGGACATTATCGAGAAAGATATACCCCCAGTTACCTTCACTACCGTCTACACCAATCACCTGATCACCGGCGCTCATATTGGCCGTGATGGAAACGGTTTGAATGGTGTCGGTTTGCGGCGTCATCACCGACTGGGTATTGCCACCGACGTAGAAGGTATTGGTTTTTTCACCATAGGGAGCGGTGTAGTCAAACTCGACCACATATTCCCCAGAGACAGGCGCATAATAGAGCCACTGGGCCTCGCCCTTTTTGAGCTCGATCTGGCCATTGGTAAGCACGGAATCATACGTGAGCACCGCATCTTCCGGAGTCAACGTGGTCACTTGATGCGTTACATCCACCACGTCGATGTCGACCATCAACGGCGCAGCAGCGGCGAAATTGAGCTGGAAACTATAGTTGCCTACGCCCAGTGCACTCAGGTAAGTCGCCGCAAAGGTGAGATCGTAGCCATTGAGACTATACGCACTTTGATCAAGCGTGTTCGCCTGTGTGATGTTGTCTACTGACAGGAGTGTGTCGCCATCCGTGTTCAGTGTGAATACAACGTCACTACCACCATTGATATTGAAAGAACGCGATAGCGGCGAAGCTACCGGTATAGGATCAGAGGGCTCCCCGTTGTCACATTCCTCGAGGAACTCCCAAGGTCCCCATTGATCCGTCCGGTCCGGGGGCGTTCCCTTTACCCACCACTTAGACTTGAAGTGGGCACTCTCATAGGTCACAGATTCATGTCCCGTGTACTGGAGTTCCGGATCCCAATCCGGCTCTGTACACGCTGCGGCATGAGCACCAACAGGTGTGGCCAACATCGTCGCAATCAGCAACGAAAGGCCATTTCTTACTTTTATCATTTCACTCACCATCATTTTTATTGGCATTTCAAGAGAGTGAGTTGACTGTTAACTGCGACCACTGTCGATTGAACGCACAACGGCGGCACAAGCGAAAACTGACTGCCCAGCAACTCTGCGACTCGCACAATGCAAATCGCGGATCGCGACGGTGCTACCGTCGCGCAATGTGACGGGGGAACGGTTATTGCCCCACCCGACCATTGTTTTCAGGCATCGGCCACCCGCCCTCTGCACAGGAATGCGCACAAGAAAAGAAATCGGTGACACGAAAATTTATTTGATACGAAATTAAACGCTGCTGTATTACAGGCCCTATTTCTTATTCATAGAACAGAGCGTCAAAGAGGTCCGGCTTCCTAAACCTGAAAACCTATAGCCCTGAAATTATTATTAGAATAATTCTTCAAAAATGCCTCCGGATAACCGGAGGCCAATAACGAGAGTCCAACGACTTCGAAAGGGAGAGACAGGGCCACACCAGGTGTGGCCCTGAGGACTGCCCACGCCGCTCAAACGCAGACAGCCCTAGCACATCGATCAGAACTTGGCGCGAACACCCAGTGTATACCGCGGCTCATAGGCATTTTGCCAAGCCTTCTGATCTTCCCACTGGAGGTAGTATTCCTCCGTTTCTCCTGTGAGATTGGAGCCATTTAGATAAACAGTAACATCGTCATTGATATCGTAACTGACGGAGGCATCCACATAGGCAGTGGGCGCTTGCATCAGTGTCAGGCCTTCAGTACCCCACACCTGATTGAATGCCACCACTCGCTCGCTGCGATAGTTGTATGCCAAGCGAGCTTGCAGACGTTCCCCCTCGTACCAGCCCACGAAGTTAGCCAGTCGCTCGGAATTGTCGGCGAATGGAAGATCTTCACCGTCAATATCCTTATTGCCTGAATCACTCGGCGAGTAGGTGTAGTTCGCATCCACACCAAAGTTACTCCAGACACCGGGCAGGAAGTCGAATGCCTGCTTGAAGGAAAGCTCAAGACCCGAGAGTTCACCACCATCACCCTGCACATTGGTCTGAACATCGGTACTGCGGCGCACTACGCCATCCTGATCGGGAAGGTCCATGGACACAGAGCCACGCTCGATGAAACTCTCAATGTCGACAAGGAATAAACCGGCACTAACCATTCCAGAGCCGATGTAGTACTCGAGCGAAAGGTCGAAGTTATCCGCACGCCACGGATCCAGATCCGGGTTGCCGTTAGAGCTGGCAGAAATAACCTCAAATACACCAGTATCCGAATTGATGGCGTAGGTCGGGGAAAGACCACCGCCCCACTGCTCCAGATTCAACGGGGACATGGTTTTGGCGTAGGCGGCGCGCAGTTTGACATCTTCACGCAGATCGAACGCAAGATTTAGAGAGGGCAATACATCCGTGTAGGAACGACTGGTAACAAACTCACCATCATCCACTTCCGGGGCACCGTAGCCCCGCGAATTGCCCACAATACGCTGACCAACTTCCAAGTCGGTTTCTACTACACGCAGACCAAAGTTACCGGTTACCGGCACGCCTACTTCTGCGGCAAAATTTGCCTGAACATATGCGGAGGTTTCCTGCAGGTTCACAGCGTAGGACTGTCCCGGGATGATGCCACGCTCATTGTTCGGATATAGCGAGTTATGGAAAGCCACTACATTGTCCATGGCTTCCGGACTCAGCGCGTAGACCCCCGGGATACCGGTAGCACCGCCAAAATCGGTCACCCACTGAACATCTCCACCAAAGGAGGAGAGCGGAATCGGCACACCTGCCGTATAGAAAGTACCGTTGTCATCACCGAAGGAGCAGGAACTGTCACTCATTACTACGTCGGTTGCCTTCCAGCGCACCAGGCAGCCATTATCGCCAATCGGCGCCAACAGGTGATATTGCTCGTTTTCGGCATCCCGATCGGAGTAGCGCACACCACCGTCCACTGACTGGAGGAAACCGGCATCATCAAAGTTGAAGGAACCATCAAACCGCGCAACGGTCATTTCCCCATCGCGCTCGTAGTTATTTTCTGAAGACAGGGCGCCTACCGCGTAGCTATCCAGGTTTCTCACCAGATCTGGCACACCGCTCCAGCGCGGTGCGTCGCCGCGGTAATCCACCACAATGCTCTGGAATGGGTCGGAGTAACCGCCTGGGTTACTGGCCTGAGCCCCACCCGGGTAATTCGGGAACTGCACACCCCACTGACTGCCATCCGCCATGTCAATGTCCATGTAGCTATTGAGGTTGCTCTGCTCTGCTCGCCCATGGACCAGTCGGGCGCCGCCGGTAAAGGCACCACCGTTGTCGTAATTGAGTTCAATGTTGATATTGCTAGACTCGGAAACCGTTCCTTTTACCTCGGAGTAGGACTTAAGGCGGCGCCCATCTGCCTGATAAACCTGTGTGGCCTGGATGCCATCGGCACCTTCTCTGGACTCAAGTGGTGCGGCCCAACCCCACTGCTGCCACTTGTCAGAAATGGCAATACCTGCGCGGCGGTCTTTTTCATCCATATCGGTGAAGAAGAAGTCGGCAGCCAGACCAAAACCATTCCCGAGGTCAGCCTGGAAGGAACCGTTAAGACCAAAACGCTCACGCTCGGCAAACTGGTTGTAGGCGGTGTGCCCCTGATAAGCGACAAAGCGATCATCGATGTCGCCGTCGCCATTCACATCAGTACCTTTATAATTCCAGTTGTCCGTTTCACTGCCCGCTTCGGGAGGCATACCGGACCAGCCCGCATCGGAACCGCCACCGGCCATACCGTTGTAGTAGTTCGCCAGGTTTACATTGGCGACGGATGCGGACAACAGCACCCCAACCTGATCGTTATTCCACGCAAACAGCCCTGACATCGAGCTGTCAGTTTCGCTGGAGTCACGGCCAGTCTGCCCTTCGGCAGAAAAAGATGTGGTGGTTCCACTGTCAAAATCCATCGGGCGATGGGTACGCAGATTCACCATACCGGTGATACCACCGGAGAGTTTTGAGGCGGTCGGCGATTTGTACACATCCGCACCGGCAAATAGCGGCGCTGGGACATCATTGAAATTCGGCTGTACCGTGGTTACCGAGCCGGCTCCGAGGTAGGACTCGCCATTCAGCGTGGTCATTACCTGAGGCATGCCACGCACGTTGATCGCCCCACCCTCACCGGCCGAGCGGCGAACCTGAACACCAGTGATACGCTGCAGCGAGTCGGAGATGGTGACATCCGGCAGCTTGCCGATGTCCTCCGCCACGATTGAATCCATGATGGAAGTGGCGTTGCGCTTGGTATTAATCGCAGTTTCCTGAGACAGTCGAATCCCCTCCACCACCACTTCTTCAATTAAACCGGACCCTTCCTGTGCGAACACAAACTGAGCACCCAACAGCCCATAGGCCGCAACGCTTGTAGCCAGAATCGCTTGAGCAAACGGCAGTTCTTTTGCCAGCATTTTGTTTTCCCTCAATTATTATCGTGTAGTGACTGCGCGCCACGGGGGCGCGGCCAGGGCGAACGACCACTTCGCCTCGCCGTCATTGCGACAGGGACAAGCTCGCAATGTAACCGGTTACACAAAAAACGTGACAATTTGATCATCCAGCTCAAGTTGATGTAACCGGTTCCACTTCAAGATATTACAAGCACCACCCGAGTGCAAACTTTTTCCTCCCTTGCGCCAATAAAAGGCAAAAATTGACGCCAAAAGATGTAACCGGTTACACACTGTGGTTGAATAGCATGCTGCCCCCCCTCTGAAGGCATCAGAAGTGCCGGGGAATAAGTTCCAGATGATACAGACCGAGGTAATCGTGAGCATTCCAGAAACAGCCACTCTAATGCAACAGCTGAGTGCAGAAAAAAAGCGACTCTCAGACACAGCGATGACAACCCTGTTCGAGCTCGACCCTGATCGCGGGCGGGCACTGCAAATACAGGCTGCGGGGCTGTATTTGGACTTCTCAAAAAATAGGATCGATCAGGGCGCAATGGCGGCTCTCTTTGCACTTGCCCGAGCCCACGAGCTGGAAGCGCGTAGAGACGCGCTGTTTCGTGGAGACCCGATCAACACCACCGAGCAGCGCCAGGTGCTGCACCCGCTCCTGCGCGGGGCGATACCGGGGCAGGAATCCCTGCGCGCTCAGGTCGACGAGACCCTCGCGCGCATGCAACAGTTTGTCGATGGCGTGCATAGAGGTAGCATTACCGGCGTCACGGAAAAGCCCTTCCGTACCGTGATAAATATCGGCATTGGTGGTTCACACCTGGGCCCTGCCATGGCCTGTCGCTCACTGAAACCCTATGCGAAGCGAGATCTGGAGGTTCAGTTTGTCTCCAATGTGGACGCCAGCGATATTTCGGAAAAACTGCGCAACGCTGACCCTGAAACTACCCTGTTTATCGTCGCCTCCAAAACCTTCACCACCCAAGAGACTCTTGCCAACGCGTACACAGCGCGCGACTGGCTGATGGAGAAGACCGGGCGTCTCGATGCCATCGGACACCACTTTGCCGCCATTAGCACCGCCACCGACAGGATTGCGCAATTTGGCATCCTTTCCACACACACTTTCCCGATGTGGGACTGGGTTGGCGGCCGTTATTCTATCTGGTCAGCCATCGGCCTGCCCCTCGCGCTGGCGGTCGGTTACGAGCAGTTCACCGAGTTTCACCGGGGAGCAGCGGCAATGGACCAGCATTTTCAACAGGCTCCGCTGGAAGAGAACATGCCGGTTATTCTGGCGTTGTTAAGCTTCTGGTATCAGCGTTTCTGGGGCGCGGATACCCAGGCACTACTGCCCTACGATCACTATCTGGGGGACTTTCCCGGTTACGTGCAACAGCTGGATATGGAGAGCAATGGAAAATCTACTTCACTGCAGGGTGAGTTTCTACACCAGCCCACGTCTCCCATCATATGGGGAGCCGAAGGCACCAACGGTCAACATTCATTTCACCAACTTCTACACCAGGGCAATCTGCTGATTCCGGTGGATTTCATACTGCCGTTGTGCTCCCACAACCTCCTCGGCAACCACCAGGATCTGCTGGTGGCCAACTGCCTGGGGCAAAGCCGTGCGCTAATGGTGGGCAAATCACTTGAGCAGGCGATCGCCGAACTACTCGAGGCGGGGATGGAAGAGACCGCCGCGTCAGCACTGGCACCGCACAAAACCATGCCCGGTAACCGCCCCAGCAATACCCTCACCATGGATGCGCTGACACCGGCATCCCTGGGTGCACTGATCGCACTGTATGAGCACAAAGTATTTGTACAGAGCGTTCTCCAGAACATCAACGCATTCGACCAGTGGGGAGTAGAGCTGGGGAAGCAGATATGCGCCGCCCTGGTCCCCCACCTTTCCAACGAGAACGCCTGCGACGCTTTTGATAGCAGTACCAACCGCCTTTTGAACCGCTATCGTAGTACGAGAAACATGTCGGCTGACAACAACCCAAAAAACCGATGAGAGAGTTCCATCCGTAGTGAAAACAATAACGACCATTGCACTAGCCGTGGCGACAGCAGTTACCGGCTGCGACCAGCAACAAGCAAAGGCGACCACAGATACTGCTCATGTGCCAACCAATGCGTTTGTACACGTGCAAGACGGACAATTCCAACTGGACGACCGCCCCTACCGTTTTACCGGTGCGAACTACTGGCATGGCGCCTACTTGGCTGCGACGGATCCCGAACGCCTAACCCGCGAACTGGACCTGATGGCGACCCACGGCATTGACAACCTGCGAGTACTGGCACTTTCCGAGCAAAGCAGTCTGTCGCGCAGCGTTAAGCCCGCAGTTGTTACCGCGCCGGAGCAAATGAATGAAACACTGCTTCAGGGGCTAGACCGCCTGCTGGCGGAAATGGAAGCGCGAGATATGAGAGCGGTCCTGTACCTGACCAACTTCTGGCAGTGGTCCGGTGGTATGTCGCAGTATCTGGTATGGCACCAGGAAGCCACTCTGTACGACCCGGATGTAAGCGGCAAGTGGGATAAATATATCGAGAACACCACTGACTTTTATCGCTGCGCTCCATGCCAGAGACAGTATCTGGATAGCGCCGCCGCTCTGAGTCAAAGAATAAATAGCATAACCGGGACCTTGTACCGGGAAGACCCCACGATCATGGCCTGGCAACTGGCCAATGAGCCGCGCTCAGGGGGGGCATCGTTCGATGCATCCCGGGCCAGGGACTATGTACGTTGGGTCCAACAGAGCGCAGCAATCCTGGACCAGCTCGCGCCGTATCAGCTCGTGAGTAGCGGCAGCGAAGGACTCGCCGGCACCCAACAGCAGGCCCAGGTCTACCTGGAAGCCCACGATACCGATGCCATCGACTATCTCACCGTGCATCTGTGGATCAAGAACTGGGGCTGGTTTGACGCCAGTAATCCGGAAGACACCTACCCGGTTGCTGTCAACAAGGCGACAGACTATTTGAGCCGTCACATCGAGTTTGCACAGCAACAGGAAAAACCCCTGGTACTGGAAGAGTTTGGCGTTGAGCGGGACGGTGGCAGCTTTTCACCAAATGCCGACACCAATTACCGGGATCGCTTCCTGGAATTTATTTATCAGAGAATCGAGAAGAGCAGCAGTACCGGTGGCCCATTGGTAGGATCGAACTTCTGGACGTTCAGCGGCTATGGCCGCACCGACAACCCGGAATATCGGTGGCAGCCAGGCAGTGATTTTCTGGGGGACCCTCCCCAGGAACCCCAGGGCCTGAACTCGGTATTCGATACGGACACCAGCACGCTGGCTATCATCCGCCGCCACTCGGACAACCTAAAGCAGTAAGCTATAACTTGGTCTATAGTGCCGGGCCACACTTCATCATCGGTCACCACTTCCCCTAATCCCTATTCCGAAAATAAAAAAGCCGCTGCGAGTTTCCTCAACAGCGGCAACCAATGAGGTTGACGAGGCAATTTACTATAATGCAATGAGACTTTGCGTAATTTAGTGCAGATACAGTTCATTAGTCGGGCGTACAATAGGACTGTGAATTGGATGGCTCCGATTCGCCGGCCCCATTGACCGCTGTCAGCCGATAGAGTTTGCAGCGCACTTTCGCAGCGGAATCCGCCTTAAGCTCTGAGCTTTCCAGGCTCGCCGTTATGGTGTAAAGATCCATGGTTTCCGGATCCCAGCCATTTTCTGCATCGACCAGCTTGTCTGCGAGTAACGTCCAGTCTTCACCATCGTCTTCCGATACATAAAGCCGATAATAGCGACCGGTGGGAGCACCCATCCAATTGACTTCACCAGTTTCGGAGATAGGGTGTAGCAGTGGTGCCTGGGGTACTGGCCAGGAAGTGGAAAATTTTTTCGCCCGTTCACTGAAAGAGAGCTTCGCCTGTGCCTCACGGATCATTTCGATAACGGCGAGCTCGTTATTGCCATCGTTCACTGTAAATCCTGGCAGGTGATAACTCATATGCCCATCGGACTCGTAGTGCCAGTAAAAACCTCCCGCCTCACGATGTCCGCGATACCCCCACACAAGGGCACCGGCCACAGCGGGCTCATTGACCCAGGCATCCGTAACCGCGCGGATGGTTTCAATAGGCTGTAATCCGTATTCGCCGATAAATAAAGGCTTGTTGAACTTTCGCGCCAGTGCGGCCTGTTTGCGCACCACCTCCGGCGACATATAACCGCCGTAAAAATGGTTGGACTGCAGATCCACGTTAGGGTCGAGTAAGCCGAGAAATTCTCCGCTTTCGATATCCGCAGATCCCGGTGGATGGGTGTAGTCCGCCTGCTGATCGCCATCAACCACCAACTGATTCGGTGCGAGACGCTTGAACAAGGCGGCGGTCTGCGCGAGAAATTCCTTATTGGTGCCGCGTAGTTCATTACCGGTTTCCCAGGCCATAATGGCTTTTTCTTCGCGGTATTCACGCCCGGTGCAGCTATTCTGACGGGTCAGTAGCTCTTCAATAATGGAGGCGTAGGCCGCAAAGGTTTTGCTGTTTACGTCATACAGCGGGCCGTCTTCCTTGGTATCACCATCACCCTCACCAACCATATTGGCCAGTTCATGCTTACCACCCCACCAGCTCCAGTGGTCGATGACGGGCACAATCAGACGCAAGCCGTACTTATCTGCCAAATACACCATGCGGTCATAAACCTGCATTGCGGATTCATCCAGTTCGATAGACCCGGTCTGTGGGTTTTTGACGATATGTGCCGGCATATTTGCACGCACATCCCGTGGCAGTTCGATATCGTCCACCGAGAGGGTGTAGATCCGCGTAATACTGTGGCCGCTGTACACCAGTGCCTTGATCCAGTTGACCTGCTCGCGCGCCGTAGGCCAGCGGAAGTGATCGGACTTGCCGATGGTACTGCCCTTTGAGGCTACATCGTCTTCAATGCGATGCAGTTCGGTGGCGTGCAGGCCGATAAAACGCACCGGCTTGTCGCCATCCAGCAACTGGATTCCATCGCGACGGATAAAATGTTCGAAGCCGGTAAACGCTTCGACCTGTTCGGAACCGCCAGGCAATTCAGGAACCTGACAGTGCTCGGGCAACGGATCGCTGACGGATTTTTCACAGCCACTCACCGTCAAAGCGGTCAGAAGCGTAGCTATGAGACTATGCAACGGTTTCACGAACAGCCTCCTCCTGTATTTTTTCATCGGATTCCTGCTGAACCAAACGTGCGAGGCGCTGACTCACTTCCATCATGGCGCGCCCGTTGTGATAGGGACCTTTCCAGAATCCAAGCTTGTAGCGTTGATCGCCCTTGCTCGCGCGGTACAGCGAGGCGTGGTACAGCCATTCACCATCGTCGTGATCAATCTGGAAGGACTTCACGTACTTCCACACAGCATTAAACGCTCGGGCGTAGTCATCGCTACCGGTAACTTCCCACATGTTCAGGAATCCCACCAGAGCTTCTGCCTGCACCCACCATTCGGAGTCCAACTGGCGTGCGTGGGTTTTGAAATCAAAGTGATCCAGCACCTGGCCTCGCTCGCCAATGCCCTCACGCAAACAGGATTCGCCCAGTGCGCGTACCAGCGGCATGTAACGGGCCTCTAACCCGTGATCACCGAGCACTTCCAGTGCTTCCTCCAGCAGCCAGCTGCCTTCGATATCGTGTCCGTAGGAATAACCACCGGAAACATCTCGCCATTCCATATCCAGAAACAGGCGCAGATGTCCATTTTCTTCGTTGACGATGTATTCACAGAACCACTCGATACTTGCGCGCAGCGCCGTAGCCACCTCTTCTGTGGGTAGCGCGCGATAGAGGCCGGTATAGGCCTCCAGCACGTGCAGGTGGTTGTTCATGGTTTTCGGTGCGTTGAGATCTTTTTCGCTCAGGCGGAAATCGGAAACCGGGCTCCAGTCGTGGGCTACTGCTTCCACATAACCACCGAGCGAGCGATCCACACAGTGGGCTTCGATCTTGCGGAAATACGCCTGCGCCTTGTCCAGTGCCTGCGTATTGCCGGTCAATCGATAAAAGCTGGCAAAACCGTAAATACAAAATGCCTGAGCATAGGTCTGTTTTTTCGCCTCGCGCACTTGGCCGCGATAATCCAGCGACCAGAAGGCACCGCCGTATTCGGCATCATCGAAATACTGAACAAAGTAATCAAAAGCGCGCTGGGCCAGCGCGATTGCTTCCACATCGGATTCACCCTGCGCGCGATGGTGCAAACCCAGTTCGCTGAAGAACCACAGGATGCGCGCATTCAGCACCACACCCTTGTCCGCCTGCGTATGGGGGATGTTGTACACGCTGACTTCGCCGAGAAATCCTCCATGCGCTTCGTCCAGCGAATGGTCCCGCCACCAGCGGGCGATGTCCTTAAGCTGATGGTTGAACTCGGGAATCAGCTTTGTCAGTGCGTCTTGTTGTGTGCGCTGCGCTTCCGGCGCTACTGCTTCCAGGCTTTCCATCCGGGTATCCATCTGGCGTTCCATGATTTACAGATCCCTGAGTACCGCGGCATTGCGTTCGATCAGATCGATACGAGTCTGCACGGAAGTCGCGGAGCGCAATCCGTCTTCCGGGGTATTCACACAGTAATCCACCAGTTGCTCGACAGAACTGGTCGCCACGTGCAGCCGGGTATCGGAGGAGGCGTAGTAGAGGTATACCTTGCCCTGCTCTTCGATCCACCCGTTGCTGAATACCACGTTGGAAACGTCACCAAGGCGCTCACTACCTTCTGGCGCAATCAGGTGGCCGGCGGGACGGTGAGTTACTTCCCACGGGCGGTCGAGGTCGGTCATGAACATGTACAGCACATAGCGCAGACCGGCGGCGGTATTGCGCACACCGTGAGCCAGGTGCAGCCACCCCTTGTCAGTTTTGATCGGCGCCGGGCCCTGACCGTTTTTCACTTCCTTGATGGTGTGATACACCTTGGTGTCCACCAGCGATTCGTTCAGGACCTCGGCATTTTCCATGGACTCGGTAAGACCCCAGCCGATGCCACCGCCGCTGCCGACACTGATGAAGCCATCCTGTGGGCGGGTGTAAAGCGCATACTTGCCACCAACGAATTCTGGATGCAAAACCACGTTGCGCTGCTGACCGCTGTGGGTAATCAGGTCCGGCAGGCGCTGCCAGATTTTCAGATCGCGGGTACGGGCGACACCACATTGGGCAACCGCCGCGCTGGCATCGTTGGGCAGGGAATGATCCTTGCGCTCCGTACAGAAGAGTCCGTAGATCCAGCCATCTTTATGCCGGGTAAGGCGCATATCGTATATATTGGTATCCGGATCTTCGGTTTCCGGCATCACAACCGGCTTTTCCCAAAAACGGAAGTTATCCACGCCATTATCACTTTCCGCCACCGCAAAGAAGGATTTGCGATCCACACCTTCCACACGCACGACGAGCAGGAATTTGTCATCCAGCTTTATGGCACCGGAATTGAGGGTCGCATTCACACCGAGGCGCTCCATCAGGAAAGGATTACTAGCCTCATTCAGGTCATATCGCCAGACAATAGGGGCATGATGTCGGGTGATAATCGGGTTCTGCCAACGCTGATAAATCCCGTTGCCACCTTCCGATGGTAAATTTTTTTTGGTGAGCAGGGCTTCCTGTTGTTCGATCAGCGCACGCACTTTCTCAAGGTGACTAGACATATTTCACTCGGCTAACTCTAATTTTCGGTGATGGTTTGTATTAATAGGTGGCACTTATATGTATGCCATATTTCTTCGAGCCAGCGCATGGAAGCGGATCAACCTGCCGCAGCTACCGGACTCCGCCCTGAGATATGTTCAGGCATCTTAATTTGCTCTCCGAGCTCCGCATCGGGATCATCACGCATCAGTCGGTACCAGTTTCTCCACAGCAGATAACTGGTCAGTGCAATCACGCCCATAGAGATGGAGAACTCGGTCCAGCGCTGTATCACCATGAAAATGGGCGCGGCAGTAAGTGCGGTATGCCAGACAAGACCGACCGCACAGTTGATGAGATCTCGCTTGCACTCGGTATTGCGCTTGAGGTCCGGGTGCTCCACCAGCAGGGCCTGATGCACCGGTTTCCAGAAGCCCCAGGGCCGGGTTCTGAAATAAAATGTCTTCAGGGTTTCGATGTCGTCTGCTTTGGTCAGCAGAGAACCGGCGGTACTCACGGCCAGACACAAAGCAAACAGTCCGGGGAATGCGTAAAGCGGCGAAATATCGGTAAACATCATGGGGATCGCGGCCAGCAGGCCGGCGAGCATGCCGTAGAAGTAGCCGAAACCGTTCATACGCCACCAGTACCACTTGAGGATATTTGCCGCGGTGTATCCGCCGTACAGTGCGCTTACGATCCAGAGGATGATTGAGTTGAGTGACGGTGCGAACAGGCCGATACCGGTACCCAGGACTACAAATGTGACGGACACCAAGTAACTCATACGCACATAGGTTTTCTCATCGGCATTCTTGTTGAAATAGCGTCTGTAAATATCGTTGACCACATAGGCTGGCGCCGAGTTGGTGGTCGCGGCAAATGTCGACATAAAGGTGGCCAACAGTCCGGCCACCACCAACCCGAGTAAACCCGCTGGGACGTAATTGGCAAGTGCGAATGGCAGAATCTGCTCGAAATCGACACTATCTCCCATCGCCTGCAGGTCGCCGACAAAGAAAACCAGGGCGAGAATTGTCAGGCCTGTGATCATCATGTAGCGCGGGAACAACAGCACCAGATTTACCAGCCAGCTCATCTTCGCCGCCTCTACCGGGGTACGGGCGGACAGAATCCTTTGCATGTCGTAGTTGGGAGCCGGCCCGGCCATGCTCTGTAGAATGCCTTTTAGCAACACCAGCATGAAGAACACCGAGAACAGCGACCAGCCGTCATCGACGATGCGCTGGTTGGCGCTGTCGAGAATACCGTTCCAGTCGAGATCAAGTGTGTGCCCGAAGTTCATGCTGAACCAACCTTCAGGCACCGCGGCGCGCAGCATTTCTGGAGAAACCTGATACATGGCAATCAGCCCGATCGCCACACACGCAACGGTCATGATGACAAACTGCATCACCTCGGTAAGGACAACCCCGAACATGCCGCCTTTCACTACGTACACCGCCGTGATTGTCGTGAGGATCAGGCCATAGTAAATCTCGTTATTATGTGGATCGGCCGAGAGCTGCCAGGGCATAAACGCAGCGGCGAACTTGCCAATGCCGACGAAGCCGTAGGCCAGGTAGCCGAGTACCACTAGCAGTGCAAACCCGACGATCACCAGGTGGGAGAGCTCAGCACCGCGTCCTTCGCCAAACCGGAAGCGAATCCAGGCAGCACCGGTCATTACACCCGAGCGGCGTAGCCAGATAGACAGAAAAATCATCAGAAAAACTTGGTTAAAGGCGGGCCACAGCCAGGGTATGTAGATACTTTTCAGGCCATAAATAAACAGCAGGTACACCATCCACATGGTGCCGGAAATATCGAACTGACCCGATGCGTTGGACAGCCCGAGGTAGTACCACGGCAACTTGTTGCCGCCTAGAAAGTAGCTCTGGATATTCTTCGATGCCTTGCGGGACACCCAGAACCCGATAAACAGCGACGCAAGTAGATACAGCCCGATTACCGTGAGGTCTATAGGTGCAAGGCTCATAAGGCAGCTCTTCTCTCTATTATCGCGTGGCGCGGTATTAGTCCGCACTCTTCAGTTTATTGGGGGCGACCAGGGGTAATCCCCTCATAACAGCCCGCCAGAAATATTAATGTAACCGGTTACAATCAAATTTGCTAGAGCTTTCTTGCGTTTTCCGGTAACTTTTCAGGCCTCACAAGCCACAAGTGGCGTTCCTGAGGCGGGCCGTACCTACCGGTATGGCGATCCAGCTACCGATGGTCAGAGAATATGTCGAGTATTAGGGAAGTGTCGCGAGTAGCGGGCGTCTCCATCGCTACCGTCTCCCGGGCGCTCAGCACACCGGAAAAAGTCTCCAAGGAAGCACTGCGCAAGGTCCGCGACGCCGTTGATAAGGTGGGTTACCGCCCCAACATGATGGCGCGCAACTTCCGAGCAGTACGCGCCTACTCAATCGTCGTTCTGGTACCGAACCTCTCTAACCTGTTCTTCGCCACGGTAATTCGCGGTATTGAAGATGCCGCCCAGCAAAAAGGCTACAGCGTTCTACTCGGCGACACCCGCGACTCCAGCACCCGCGAAGAGGAGTACACGCGGCTGGTAGAAACCCGCCAGGCCGATGGCATCCTGCAGCTGCGCCCGCATATTCCTGGCAAATCCCTGCAACCCAAGGCTGACATTCCCATCGTTTCTGCCGCCGGCTGCGAAGACACTCCCTACCCTTCCGTGCGTATCGACAATGCCGGCGCTGCCGAGGAGGTGGTCAATTACCTGATCGCCCAGGGGCACCGGCGCATTGGTGTGCTGGCGGGACTGGCGGAAAACCCCCACTCCCGAGACCGACTACGGGGATATCGGGCGAGTCTGGAGCGCGCAGGCATCCCATTTGAAGAGGACCTGCTGGTAAACGGCGACTTCACCATGGGCTCCGGCCTGATGGCTGCGAACCACTTTGCACGCATGAAGAACCGCCCCTCCGCCATTTTCTCCATGAACGATGAAATGGCCATCGGTTGTATTCAGGGACTGAAAACAGCAGGAATTCGTGTGCCAGAAGAAATGTCTATCACCGGCTTCGACGACATCGAATTTGCCCGCTACAGTGATCCCCCCCTCACAACAGTCGCCCAGCCAGCAGAAGAACTGGGACGAGCCAGCTTCAACACCCTGCTGGAATTGATCGAGGGCCAGGAACTCCAGCAGACGGAAACCGTTCTGTCCTACGACTTCGTTGTGCGCAAGAGTACACCACCTCGCCCCCGCTAGCCCGACACCTCCAGCACAAGCGGGTTTTGATCCCGACCGCTCGTTGGCGCGGGATGCCCTCCCCGCCACAAACTCAGCAACATCGGCCTGACCGGAATCATCGTTGTAACCGGTTACATAAAATCGCATAATGCTCTCTAAGATAGTGAAGACGCTCCATCGCAAGCAATTGTAACCGGTTCCACTTTGAAATGTTTTGCCAGAAAAGGTCAATTTAATGTCTCTGAATATCAATCATTGGACACAAAAGCTGGAGAACTGGATGATCAGCGCCGCCCTCCCCCTTTGGATGGCGCAGGGCTTTGACCGTGCAAGTGGCAGCGCCCATGAGCGCCTCTCCCCCGAAGGGCGCCCCGACAGCGACTGCCCCAAGCGGGTCCGAGTCCAAGCGAGGCAGATGTTCGTGCTGGCGTGCGCAAGCCGACGTGGCTGGGTGGAAGGTGCCGACGGTATTGTGGCGGACTTGGATCGTTTCGTTACCCGCTACGCACAGCACCCCAGCGCGCCGCAGGTGTATGTACACGTACTCAACAGTGAGAATGGCATTCACGACACGCGCCAGGATGTGTATGACCTGGCCTTCTTTCTCCTAGCCTGTGCCTGGCGGTTTCGAGCGTTCAATGACAGCTCTGCATTGCGCAAGGCGGAAGCGTTGATTCAGCACCTGGACGTGTACATCAAAGGCCCTCGTGGCGGCTGGCTGGAAGGGGACTACCACACAAAAACTCGCAGGCAGAACCCGCACATGCACCTTCTGGAGGCATTTATCGCCCTCTATGATGCCACCGGTGATGGCCGCTGGCTGGCCCGGGCAGGCGAAATTTTTGCCCTGTTTGAAAATTGTTTTTACGACAGCCAGAATTGCGTCTTGTTGGAGTATTTCCATCACGACTGGCGCCCTCTCAGCGATGACGAAGGCCAGGAAGTGGAGCCCGGACATATGCTCGAGTGGGTCTGGCTGTTACATCAATACAGCCAGCGCAGTGGTGCACCTGTGCGGCGCTATACCGAAACCCTGTATCAGCGCGCACTGCAGTTGGGAACGGAACCGGAAACCGGACTGCTGTACGACGCCGTCTCCGTCCGGGGCAGGATCCTGAAAGCTAGCAAGCGCTGCTGGCCACTGACGGAAATGATCAAAGCGAGCCTCTGCCAGGCAAGTGCGGGGGACCAGAAAGCGGAAAACCATGCCGCTCTGGGCATTCAGCTGCTCTTCAGGTATTACTTCGACGACAGGATTCCCGGCCTCTATATCGACCAGCTCGATGCAGAAAACCAGATCGCCAACAATCTGGCCCCGGCCAGCACTCTATACCACCTGCTGGTAGCCACCACCGAAGCCGTGGATTACAGCGCTGCGGCCAAACTGAAATTGAGGGCAGGCTATGAAGCAATTTCCAGTTGATGATTTAAGGCCTGAGGCATTCTCGGCCGGGTGCCGAATCAACTCAATAGAACCATGCCCAGGGTATTGGCCTTGATATCAGCCTGGAAAAATGGCGGTTGAATATCCTCCACTTCAATAATGAGCCACAGCTTCGGCTCATCTGGCGGCCGCTGCGTTCGCAACCGGTTTAACTGCCGAATCACGACGGTCAGGGCTAATTAAAGCCTCGGCAACAACAAGCAGAGTCAGCTGGTGGCCAGTGTGAGTCACTTTGCGACTCGGCCTGGGGCACCACCGCGCTTAGTGCTCGCGTGCTCAGCAGCCGCAATGTTAGAAATGTCGGGATTCCCCTCATTACCATGAATGCCTTGTTATAGTTATTTGACTTATTGAGCCCCATTTACCAACTTGGCGTACTCACTTGCTCTCAACATCTGAGTAAGCGACATAAGCATTGTTTTATCAATATAACCCTGAAGACTTGGCTATTTTCGCCCAAAAGAACCGTGTCTGGACATCTTCATGCTTCCAATAACCGCGAAATTTTCAGGTGCTGGAGCAACATGATCGTTTTGGCATCACGAATATCACCACTGCCGATCATGCTGAACGCCTGGTCAAATGGTAACTCCATAACCTCGATATACTCCTGCTCAGCATCCAGCCCCCCTCCCGGGGCAACTTGATCCCCTTCTGAGTACCGGGCGATATAGAAGTAAAGCTTCTCGGTTACCGATCCCGGCGACATATAGACTTCAAATACTTTCTCTACCGCAGAAACCCTGTAACCGGTTTCTTCCCAAGCCTCACGAATAGCACATGCTTCGGGGTCTTCTCCCTCCAGCACGCCCGCACAGGCCTCGACCATCAAGCCGGAGCGATTGCCGTTGACAAAAGTAGGAAGCCTGAATTGCCTGGTAAGCACCACTGACTGCCTCTTCGGGTTGTACAGCAACACCACAGCGCCATCTCCGCGGTCGTACACCTCCCTCTGCTGAGTTTCCCACCGCCCCTCCGGATTCCGGAATTCAAGCGTGTACCTTTCAATTCTTGACCAGTCACTGAACAGCACTTGTCTTTTCAAATTTCTAACAGCATCTGTCATGCTAATCTCCTTACGAACGCCTTTTTACTTCCTTCCCTGCCATCCTTCACCTTACACGGATGCTTTCTTCCCCAGAAAAATCGTATGCCGCGCTCCCTTTCCCGGACGCTCGCGCACGGTCTTGACCTCGACCCTGAAGCCGGCCTTCTTCAACCGGTTGACATACATGCTGTCAGGCCCCGCCGACCATACTGCCAGCATGCCGCCCGCAGTCAGGCTCTCGTAGATACAGCTGGTGCCCTCAAGGGAGTACAGCCAGTTGTTGTCGCTCTGGGTCAGCCCCTCGGGGCCGTTGTCCACATCCAGCAACACCGCATCGTATTCACTGTCACCCCTCTCCAGCAGCTCTCGCACATCGCCGATATGCACCCTGGTGCGGCTGTCATCCAGGGGCCGGCCGGCACAGTCGCCCAGGGGGCCGCGGTTCCACTCCACCACCTCGGGGATCAGGTCGGCGACGATCACCTCGGCGCTGGGCGGCAGTACCTCCAGGGCGGCGGCCAGGGTGTAGCCCATGCCCATGCCCCCCACCACCAGCCGGGCATTCTCGCTGGTCTTCAGGTGGGCGCAGCCCAGCAGCGAAAGCTCCCGCTCACTGTTGAAGCGACGACTGTTCATTAATTCGCCACGGGGGCCGGACAGGGAGATGGAGAACTCCTGATCACGCTGGCGCAGCTTGAGTGTGCCGCCGTTGTTGGGGATCTGGGCGGTGCCGAGTTCGATCCAGGGTTTCATGGAGGTGCTCGCTATGTGGCGGTGGAGGTGGGGCAAGCAATGTATCATAAAGCGCCGCCCCGTTGGGTAGTGAAGCAACTGGGGGGCGACGCCCAACCTCGTTACAGAAGACGATGCAACACCAGGACTGCCAGTGGCTCGGGCAGACCAGTATCTGGTCATTGGCTTGTGCCGGGTAGATATGTCAGGATTTTCTGGCTTGATAACGTTTATTGGTTACTCGCTCAGTCTTGCTTGCTTAACTTCCGGATGCAATATGACACTTCGAATAACTTTGGCCATGATGCTCGCCTTGCTGGTGACGCCAGCGGCTTTCGGCGCCCCTGAATCCAAGCCCGAGACCATCCCCCCCTACAATGCCACCCTGGATGGGTTTGAGTATCCGTTTCCGGTTGATTACTTCACGGTCAAGTCGCAGGGCCAGACATTGAAGATGGCTTACATGGACGTCATGCCAGCCGGGGAACCCCAGGGCGTGGTACTGCTGCTCCATGGAAAGAACTTTTCCGGGTATTACTGGGAACGTGTCGCCAGGGCATTGGTAGGGCAAGGGTATCGCGTCGTTATCCCGGACCAGGTCGGCTTTGGCAAATCCAGCCGCCCGGAATACTACCAGTACTCCCTTGCCGGCCTTGCAAACAATACGCACGCGCTTCTGCAGAACCTGAATATTGACAAGGCTATTGTGGTCGGTCACTCAATGGGCGGTATGCTGGCGACCAAGTTCAGCAAATATTATTCGCCTGCCACTCAAAAACTGATACTGATCAACCCCATCGGCCTGGAAGACTACCTCAAGTATGTGGAGTATCAGGACACCAATGTTTTCCTGGCCGCTGAAATGAACAAGACCCCGGAATCCATCCGTCAATATCAGAAGAAGAACTACTATGACGGCAAGTGGAATGACACTTATGAAGCGCTGATTGCCACCCATATTGGCCAGCTAAAGCATGAGGACTACCCGCTGGTTGCACTGAATAACGCCCTCACCTACAACCCGGTCTTCAGCGAGCCCATTGTCTATGACCTGCCGCAGCTGGAAATGCCGGCGGCACTGATTATCGGCACCAGGGACCGTACCGGCCCGGGCAGGGCCTTTAAGAAAACCGGCGTCACCTATGCACTGGGGCAATACCAGAAGCTGGGTAAAAAGGTGGCCAGCACCTTACAGGATGGCCAGCTGATAGAGCTGGAAGGCCTGGGCCATATGCCACAGTTCGAGGACTGGGAACGGTTTGCCGACGCCTTCATGCCGTTGTTTAAACAAGAAAATGGGAACTGAAGGGGGAAGCCATGAAAAAACTATTACTGACCCTTGCCGTTTTACTTCTCGCAAGCCCGGCCTTCTCCCGCGAGGATTACCTTCCGAGTGACAACCTGAGCCGCTATATCTATGAAAAACTGGATTTATCCACCTTCCGCAACTCCTTCGGCCCCAGGAGATCAGAGACCGACCGCCTGTTTTCCGACCTGGGATTGAAACCTACAGAGATCAAGGACGACGCCTTTACCATTGAGACTGACTCCTGGCGCTACCAGGTTTCCATTGTGAGGGTTAAGGACATAAACCGAGATGGGATCAAGGATGTGGAGATCTGCTTTAAGGAGCAGTCAAAGACCGGCACTTACAATGCGCAGTCGCCCCTGCTCATCACCCAGTTCTCCCAGTCAGGCAACCTGGTTGCCCTCGGCTATAAGGTCTCCGGCTGCGAGAGCTTTGCGCACTGAAATCCACTGGTAGCCACAAGCATCCCCGCCCTCCTCTTATGGTGGAAATACAGTTTCGGCAAGGTGAAAAATCCCCCTAAAGCAACGCTTGTGATCCTGGGGAAGGAACCGGGAAAGTCAGGACCATATTACTAATGGGGCTAGCGACTCATACTTCAGGTAAGTTAACCAGTTCCCGATTACCCGGGTCAGCCCAGGTGGCAACGGCTGTCCTGCCTCTTTCAGGGGCCATGTCCCCGCAAGCCTGGGAATAGCCCTGGCGACGAATTCGGCACCTGCAGTGACTGACGCTCCCGACACCCCAACAGGATGCAAGGGCCTGTTGACATCCATAACCTGACGGAAGTCCCGTGCCCCCTGTACTCCCTTCGCTCTCGCTCGCGTGAGCTCCAGCAAAGAGGTTAAACGTGGTACCGGGCATACAATTGCATATTCGGCGCACTCCCCATATATTCCCCGCTAACACAAATGATGCTTGGCCCTCCTGTTGAGCGACTGTTCAGGGCGAGCACAGACACTGGGGAAACTGCCGGAAATGAGCGCAAACAGCTGGGATGACTATGCCGAGGGATGGGACAGCAACAGTGACGTTGTCACCTATTCAGAGCGTGCATTTCAATCGCTTGCGGACACCATCGACTTCAAGGGTGCCCGCATCCTGGATTTCGGCTGTGGAACCGGGTTACTGACAGAACGGCTGTCTGGACAGGCAGGCAGTATCGTTGCGCTCGATCCGTCGGAGAAGATGATCTCCGTACTGAACGCCAAGCAGCTGGATAATGTCATTACCATCCAGTCCGAGTTAACTGAAGAACTGATCAAGCAGAATAAGCACCTCCAGGCCGGATTCGACCTTATTGTCGCATCTTCTGCCCTGGCCTTTGTTCCCGATTACCTGGAGACGCTGCGGCTGTTGACGCAGCTGCTAAACGAGAACGGCCAGCTGGTCCAGTGGGACTGGCTGAAGGAAGCCGGCGATGCCGGAAGCGGGTTTTCCAGGGATGAGATCGCCCATACCTTCAGGGAAGCCGGCCTGTCTGGGATCAGGGTAAGCGTGCCGTTCTCTATGGACGCGGGCGAAGGCAGTATGGACGTCGTTATGGGTGTCGGCAGCCGCTAAGTTCCCCCTCCACGCCGCCCTGCCCTGGCAGGGCCTTGCCTGACCGTTCCTTCTCCATAAGGCACTCACCATCCCCCGGTCCCCGACCACTGATCCGGCCTGACACCTTGCCGCTGGTGGACAATGGGCTCGCACGCAACTATTGCTACTCATGTCCCCCTCGCAACCAACAGGCTGGTTCCCGATGAATCCTGCGCATATCCGCTGGCTGCCCGTCCTCGGTATCCTTATGGCTCCCCTCTGTAATGCCAATCCGGTCTTTTTTGTCGACACGCCTGCTCTACTGCGGCAGGCGGAAGAGGCCGTCTACGCCGAACATCCAGACATAGCCGAGTCCGGGCTGGTAGTGGCCCGGGACGCCATCAGTTTTTCCTGCATGCCGGGAAGGAAGCGCCTCCGCCAGAATGAGGCCGCCAGCCAGTGCCTCGAACACCCCTATGTTGCAGTGCCATGCAAAGCATCGGTTCGCCTGATGGTCCGCTCAAGCGTTACCCAGCAGGTCTCCGCGCTCAGGAATGGTCGCTGCCGGTTCGACACCACCTATCGCCCGGTTATTGTGGATTTCTTCCAGGATGGTGCCACGGAGGTCCGCCGCCCTGGTTTCGACTTCGATGCCGGCCGGGTCGGCGACTGTGACATTGATGTCAGCCCCGATGAAATCGACGCGTTGGCCCAACACCATGAAGCCATCCTGGCCCGGGAGTTCTCTGAACAGGAAATCGCCCGGGGCGATGGCACTATCACGCATCCACATGGCTACTTCGAGGTGGATGTGGAGAGACTATTCCGGGTGGCACAGGAGTCCACAGAGTGGGCTGCGGAGAAAGGCGATTTGCGACTGCGTGAATCCGATCTCAGCTTCTACTGTGACGCGGATATTGCCTGGGCGGCGACAAACCCTGTAACCCTGCTGATTCCGTCACAGCAGCAGAGCACGTCGCTGTGCCATACCGAGGTGATTTTCACCGGAGGTGAGCGTACTGTCGAAAAGCTGGCTGGGGATAAGGGATGCAGTGCCAGGAACTCCGGCGGCGGCTTCTTGGTACGCGTGTTCAGCGACGGCGGCACCGAGGTGAGCCCCGTGGCGGCCGGTGGCTACCGGCAGGGTTCCTGTAACTCTGTTGCCGATGCACCGTCAGTAGAGGAGGCTATTGCCCGGTATAGGGAGCAGGCCGCAATACAGTAGGCCTCCACAACTGGCCCGCCCTGCCCGGCTCATTTACGGGGGCTCGCTGCCAGTGTCACACTCCTGGCCCAGGGTGCCAGGCAACCGAGGAGGGAGCCGCACATCAGCTTGCTGCCAACAAAAAGCCACCCCGCCGGCACGGGTGCAGTGCTGGTGGCCCTGGCAGCCCTGTGCTGGGGCCTATCCGGCGGCGTTGCCGGCGTCCTTATCGACGGCGGCTGGGAACCTTCTGTCGTTTCCTTCAGCCGGGGCGCAATCGGCTTCCTGTTTGTGTTCGCCTGGCTACTGATGCGGCCCCGCGGCAGTGGCCTGGGCAACGCGCGCCTGTGGTCCTGGTCGGTGCTCGCCGGCCTGGGTGTGGCGGGTAACTTTGCGTTTTATTTTGTCAGCATTGCGCAGGGCAGTGTCGCGGTGGCTGCCACCCTGATGTACAGCGCCCCGGTATTCGTCTACCTCGTCTCATTCGCCTGCAGGCTCGAACGGCCGACCCCACTCAAGCTGGCGGCGATTGTCCTGGCGATGGTCGGTATCATCCTGCTGACACAGGTCTACAAGGCCAGCGCGAGCGGCATCACCCTGCTGGGTGCGGGGGCCGGCCTGTTGGCGGGGGTTTCCTATGCGGTATTCATCTTCGGCTTCAAGTATGCCGCGCCGCACGGCAGCCCACAGGCTGTCCTGTCCGTGGCATTCGCGGTGGTTGCAGTGCTGCTGATCTGGCCTGCCGGTATCGGTCGGGCCACTACCGTCCTGGATACAGCGGATTTACAGCTGTTCGTCACCCTCGGCGTCTTTGGTGCCGGCCTGTCGTTTGCCCTGTATGTGATTGGCCTGCGTCACGTGGCGCCCACCGTGGCCTCGATTGTGGCTATGGTCGAACCGGTCACCGCGGCGCTGTTCGGTGTCGCGGTCCTGGACGAGAGCCTGGCCGGCCCGCAGGTTTTGGGCATGGTACTGATACTGTCCACGGTGACCGCCCTGAGCCTCGGTTCCAGCTTTAAAAGGTCTTGAGCGGGCATCATCACGAGTCAGCTTTACTGCAACCCTACCCCACCGGAGCATCGCCCCCTGGAATACCAGCCGCGCCTGGTGACTTCTCCCCTGGCTTGTCCTCGGACTCCTCCGGGGCGATCAGGCTGACAACCTGCCAGTCAGCCTTGAGGGCAAATTCATGGGAGACCGTATTGATATGCACACGCCCCTGCGGGTCTACCACATAGAGTCGCGTGGCGCGGTTGCCGTAGGTTTCCCCGTAGTCGTCAAGGGTAAAGGACTCCGTCAGCCTGGTGGTCCTGATGGTTGCACCCTTCGCCACCAGGCTGGCAAGGCGGCTGTAGGTTGCGTTCTCCGCAAACAGTTCCAGTTTTTTTGCGTATTCCTCCGATACCCGGTGGCTGGCCCGCCCCTCCTCGGTCCCCTGGCCCAGGCCGAGTACCGAGCCTTTGCCCAGGACATGCTCAAAGTGATAGGTCACCAGTGGGTTGAGCTGCTTGTAGGGGGACAGCACCAGGACCTTGCCCACGGGGGAAAGATCCATGGTGGTGCTGGCGTGCTCCGAGATCGGGTTACCGTAGTAGGTGGGGATATTTTCCATACGTGCCTCGCGTATGGCGTCCCAGTTGGTATCCGCGATAATGACCGGAATTTCCTTTTCCAGCAGGTCTTTGGCCAGTAACCGCGCGAACTTGCCGCCGCCGAACAGCAGGTAACCATTCGGATAGGGGGCGCGAACATCGAGTAATTTCGCAATAGGCTTGGAAGTCAGGCTCTGCAGCACGACCGTGACGATAATCACCAGGAACACCATGGGTACCAGCAGCTCGGATTTTGGCAGCCCCAGCGTATCCAGTTTCAGGGCAAACAGGGCGGAAACCGCGGCGGCAACAATGCCCCGGGGCGCGATCCAGCTAAGCATCGCAAGTTCGCACCAGTTCAGGCCTGAGCCGGGGGAGGACAGGAACACGGATAGCGGCCGGGCGATAAACATGATCGCCACCAATACCAGTACCGCGCCCCAGCCCAACTGCACCACTGCGCTCAATTCCACCCGCGCGGCCAGGAGGATAAACAGCGCCGAGATCAGCAGGACGCTGAGGGTTTCCTTGAACTCGAGGATGTCATCAACATCCAGTCCCTTCATGTTGGCCATCCAGATACCCATCACGGTAACCGTAAGCAGGCCGGATTCGTGGGTCATCAGGTCGGAAGCGGCGTAGGCACCGAGCATCAGGGTGAGTACAGCGGTATTGCGCAGGTAGTGTGGAATCCAGTTCTTCTTAAGCACGGTGCCAAGCAGGTATCCCATCAAAGAGCCAAGCCCGAAGCCGATCGCCACCACTTTCAGGAAGGTGACCAGGGTATGCTCGAACGCACCCTGCGCGGCGACAACGTACTCATACACCAGTACTGCCAGCAGTGCGCCGATGGGATCAATAACAATACCTTCCCAGCGCAGGATATTGGAGATCCGGGCATTGGGCCGCACGGTACGCAACATGGGTACGATGACGGTGGGCCCGGTAACCGTGACAATGGCGCCAAACAGCGCGGCCAGCTGCATGGGCATGCCGAGCACATAGTAGGCGGCGGGTGTGGCGATCAACCAGGTCACCAGGGCACCCAGCGTACACAGGTTGCGCACCATGACACCGTGCCCGGCGAGGTCGGAAAACTTGAGGGTCAGGGCGCCTTCAAACAGGATAATCGCCACTGCCAGTGCAACGAGCGGAAATAACAGGTCGCCAAAGAGGGCATCGGGATCGAGGACACCGGTGAGCGGCCCAAGTGCGATACCGGCCAGCAGCAGGGGCAGGATCGCGGGCAACTTGAGCATAAACGCAAGGTACTGGCACGCAATCGAGACAATTCCCACCATCACCAGCAGCGCCATTGGGTTCGAGGTGATTAGTTCCATAGTGATGACCAGCCGATCGCGAACGGTATTTGGGTGCGAGAATATAATGGCCCGAAATAGATACCCCGGGATATCGACTGGCCGCTCTCCTCCTGGTTACCGGGGTGCTCGATTACACCGATGAACACAGGGAAATTGGAACAGGCCAGTGGGTAACTATCAGTTCCTGGCGTTTATTTGACCATAGCGCCTTATCCGCCATAACCACACCCCGATTCAGGGAATTAACCTATTGAGAGGTAGCACAACAATCCCTGTGGCGCCTCCCCGGCAGGCCTTCCCATTCAGCCTACCATCCAGCCTCCCCACCTTGACACTCCAGCGCGTATTTCCAGCGTGCCTCCTGGCCGCGCCCGTGAACAGCAATTCGGTTACACTGTGCGCACAATTCATTCCGCGCCGGAGTCACCATGAGTCAGTCTGATAGCCCTTCCTGGCTGGACGAATTACCCGCAGCCTTCCAGGCCTATCGCAATGGCCGCAGGCTGGATGAGGTGGAATGCATCATCCCCGACCTGAACGGTATGTCCCGGGGCAAGGCGATGCCCCAGAAGAACTTCTCACCGGACAAGCCGATCTTCCTGCCGATCTCCATTTTTTACCAGACCATTACCGGCCAGGATGTGGAGATGGATATCGCTAACCAGTGGGCCGAGAGCGATATGGTGCTGGTGCCCGACATGTCCACCGCAATGGCGGCCCCCTGGGCGAAGCAGCCCACGCTGCAGATCATCCACGACCTGCAGGACTTCGACGGCAAGCCGATTTTCTGTGCACCGCGCAATGTACTCAAGCACGTCATCGGTTTGTATGAACAACACGGCTGGAAACCGGTCATCGCGCCAGAGCTGGAGTTTTACCTGACCAAGCCGAATGTCGATCCCAACGAGCCGATCCAGCCCCCCGTGGGGCGCAGCGGCCGCTCCGGAACAGCACTGCAGTCCTACTCGATGAGTGCCGTGGATGAGTACGGCCCGGTGATCGATAACATCTATGACTTTGCCGAGGCCGCCGGCCTGCATATCGACTCGGTGATCCAGGAGGACGGCGCCGGCCAGGTGGAGTTCAACCTCACCCATGGCGACCCGCTGCTGCTCGCGGACCAGGTATTCTACTTCAAGCGCATCATCAAGGAGGCGGCGCTGAAAAACGGCATGTTCGCCACCTTTATGGCCAAGCCCATGCGCGACCAACCCGGCAGTGCCATGCATGTGCACCAGAGCGTGGTGGACATCGCCAGCGGGCAGAATATCTTCTCCGATGAGCAGGGCAATGCGACGGACCTGTTCCGCTATTTCGTTGGCGGCACCCAGAAGCACCTGATCGAGGTAATGCCGTTTATTGCCCCGAATGTGAATTCCTACCGGCGATTCGAGTCGGAAGCCAATTCCAGCGCGCCCACCAATACCGCCTGGGGTTATGACAATCGTGCCACAGGACTGCGGGTACCCCATTCCGGCGCGCAGGACCGTCGGCTGGAGAACCGCGTGATCGGGGTGGATACCAATCCATACCTTGCCATTGCCGCGAGCCTGGCCTGCGGTTACCTGGGCATGGTGAACCGGGTCGAACCGAGCGCACCGGCCGAGGGTGAACTGGACGACGAGCAGCAGGCCCAGTCGTATATCCCCACCACCTTCGATGAGGCACTGCGCATCTTCGAAGATGCGGAGGATATTCACGAGACACTGGGCAGGAACTTCTGCCAGCTGTATGCGGAAGTCAAAATGGAGGAGCTGCGCCAGTTCCACCGGGAGATCTCGCCGTGGGAACGGGAGCACCTGTTGCTGAACGTCTAGCAGGCGTTTTCGTAAGTCTCACCGGGGCCGGGCTGGGTAAAGCACCCGGTGCCCGGGAGCCGAGTTTGCTTTGAGCATTATTTATATTTCATAGCATCCTGGGATATATCCATGCATATTTACTGGCCCTCCTGGAGGGTCAGCCCCGGCCCATGGGAAAAATAACAACAGAGAATAGAAACAACCAAGAAATGGGAAGAAAATACAATGGAAACCAACAATTACAATAACGAGGGTTTCACACTCTTTCTGGGCATGGCATTCGCCCTGCTATTGATCAATCTCGTTGGCTTCGGTCCCACATTCTTCTTTACCCCACTCACGGAACCCAACCCGAAGCTGGATACCACACGTATCATCCACGGCTTCACCTTCTCCGCCTGGTACCTGCTGTTCTGCGCACAGGCCATTGCGGCAAAAAGGCTCAGCTTTCGGGCACACCGCACCATGGGTTTTATCGGCCTGTTCCTGGCCATCGCCATTGTCATCAATGGCAGTATCATGACGGCGCATTTTGCCAATGAGTTCACTCCCACGGACGAGGTCGGCCCACTGATCCTCCAGGCTTCAGGCGTCTGGGCCAATTTTCACCTGGTCCTGAGTTTTGCGGCCTTCATTGTCCTGGGCATGGCCTTTCGCAAACAGTTGCAACTGCACAAGCGATTTGTCCTGCTCGCCACCATCGCCATGATGACCGCGGCCACCAGCCGTATCGCCGCTTTCGATGGCCAGCCAATCCATGAGGGCGCGTTTACTTTCCTGTGCCTGCTGGTACTCCTGTTGACGCCAATCTGTTATGAACTGGTGCAGTACCGCAAGGTGCATCCGGTTTACCTGTGGGGCTCGGCGGCCTATTTCGTATCCCTGATTCTCTTTGCCGCCGTAATCCCAATGACCGCTTTCGGGCAATCGGCAGTATTCTGGTTTCAATAGGAATTTGGCACCATTGGAATCAGGTGGTAGTCCATATGTTGCCTGACGCGAAAAACCTCGCGCAGGGCGGTCCAGGGTAAATACATTCAAGGACGAATCAGCATGAAAATAACCGTAGAAACCCAGGTGAATTGCCCGGTTACCCGGGCCTGGAAGGCCTACACAACACCGGCGGACATCACCCAGTGGAATGCCGCCTCCGCCGACTGGCACACGACCCGCGCCACCGTGGACCTGCGCGAGGGCGGCAGCTTCTGCTGGCGCATGGAAGCCAAGGACGGCAGCATCGGGTTCGATTTTGCAGGCACCTATACCCGTCTTGTCGAGAACAGCCTGATCGAATACACATTTGGCGATCGCGAGGCGCAGGTGGAGTTTATCGAGAACGGGGACACCGTCACTGTGCGGGTAACCTTCGACAGCGAGGGCAGCCACTCCATCGAGCAGCAGCGGGAGGGCTGGCAGGCTATCCTGGACAACCTCAAGCGGCATGTGGAGGCGGTAACCGCCTGACACCAGCCATGTTGCGTCCACCTATCCCGACGCGGCCGGCAGCACCCTGCAGGACCGGCCCTGCATGCGGCAATCCCGATACCGGTGCCCGCGAACACCGCGCACCCCAGCCCGAGAGACCATGGAATGGCACAAGCCCGGCTGCTGCAACGACCCACCTCTCCCTGGCGATTTCCCGGTGGCCTGTTGGTCCTGGGCAGCTTCGCCCTGCTCTATACCGCCGCCAGTGCCGCCCATATGCTGCTGGTCAAACACACCATCGGCTTCAACGCCTACCTGGGCGACGGGCCCGGCCTGCCCCAGCACCTCCTGCTGACCATGCAGCTCACCAAGGCCGCCCTGCTGCTGGGGGTACTCTGGCTGGCGTTGCGCACCAGGGGCCTGGGCTGGGCCACCCTCGGCTTCCGCCCCACCACCCGGGGCTGGATACTCCTCGCGGTACTGGTCGCCATTGCCGGGCTACTGTTGCGGCTGGGCCTGGCCCGCTGGATGGCGGTGGCGGTGCCGGACTGGGCAGTGTTTATGGCCAACCCCTATGGCACCCCGGATGGCGGCCTGGTGGTTGGCATTGCGCTGGGCCTCTGCACGGTGGTGCTGACCCCGGTAGCCGAGGAGGCATTCTTCCGCGGCTTCCTGTTTACCTGGATGACAGGGCACCGGCCGGTATGGCTGGCGATGCTGGTCAGCTCACTGATCTTCGGGGCCATGCATATCATCCCACCCCAGGCCATCAGCGCCGCGCTGATGGCACTGGCCCTGTGCGCGCTCTACTGGTTCAGCGGCTCCCTGTGGCCGCCCATCGTGGCGCATATGGTGGGTAACGGGTTGGCCTACGCTGCCATGGCAGGCAGCCAATGAGACTGTGGCCGGGATCAGCGTGCCCGGGTAAGGTGATGGTCGTCATTCGGAAACCAGACAAACACTCGAAGGGGGCCTCGACGGCCATGCCCGTTCCACTTCTGTTGCTACTCGCACTCCTGGCCTTCGCGCCCCTGGCTTATTCCGCAGGCTACATGGCGGGCTTTGCCGAATCAGAAATCACACCGCAGGTAGGCGATACCCTGGGGTTGGTCGGCGGTGGGACCGGGAAGGTCCAGTCCATTGGCGATCCCCTCTATATCCAGGCTGCCGTGCTGTCGGATGGCAGCCACAGGGTCGCACTGGTTTCGGCGGACCTGCTGGCGCTGGGAGAACCGGATTTCCGTGTGCTGAAACAGCAACTGCAGGAGCGGGGATTCGACCATGTGATGATCGCCGCCACCCACACCCACGGCGGCTACCTGGTGGATGAGTCGATGGCCCGGGTGCGCGACAGCATCCTCACCAGCGTTGCACAAGCGGAAGAACAAATGCAGCCGGTTACCATCGGTGCCACCCGGGTTCAGGTCGATGAAGCCTACAACCGCAGGATTATCCGGGAAGACGGGGTGGAAATGTTATGGACCAACCCAGGCAGGATTCCCAATCGCCCGGTCGATGACACGCTGGGGATTGTCCACCTGCGTGACGGGGACGGGCACCCCTTCCTGACAATTTTCAACTACAGCGCCCACCCGGTGGTGACCATGGACCTGCAGCGCGCACTGGTGTCCGCGGACTATCCGGGTTACCTGCGCAGCGCCTTCAAGCGGGAATTTGGTGGCCACTCCATTTTTTTCCTGGGTGCCGCGGGCGATGTAAACCCCTACCACGCGGATACCAAACCCTTTTCCGCAGCCGGGGCGCAGGCCCGGCGGCTGGGCGAGGTCCTGTCGGGCAACGCTGTGCGGGCACTGCGGAACCTGCAGCAGTTCAAGCGCCGGGGCCATTTCCGGTTTGACACCATCCGCATGCGGGACCCCGAGGCCGAACTGGGATTGCTAATGCTCACGCCGGATATTTCGCTGGTGAGTTTCCCCGGTGAATACTTCGACGCACTCGGCAGGCAGTTGAAGAGCGGCAGCCCGGTGGAAACCACACTCTTCGTTGGTATGAGTAACGGTGACTTGCGCTATGTGCCTACCGCTGCCGATGCGGCACTGGGTGGTTACGGTGCAGAGAAACCGTCGTCTGTGGTCGACGCCAGTACCGGTGAAACACATGTCCGCAAGGCGCTCGAGAGACTGGAGGAACTGTCGAAAGGGAGCCCGGACGGGGACTAATATCGCCGGAAGGGGCCTCCGTGCCCCTATCAACCCGATTACTTCAGCAGCTTCACCACTGCCTTGCCAAGGTCGGCGGCGGATTGCGGGTTCTGGCCAGTCACCAGCCGCTCGTCGACAACCACATGGCTGCTAAACGGCTGTTCCTCGCTGAAGGTCGCGCCCTGCTCTTTCAGCTTGTCTTCCAGCAGGAAGGGCACCACTTCTGTCAGTTCGACGGCCGCTTCTTCCTCGTTGGTAAAGCCGGTCACTTTCTTGCCGGCCACCAGGCTGCTGCCATCCGGCAGTTCCAGGTCCACCAGTGCCGCCGGGCCATGGCAGACTGCGGCCACCACGCCGTCATTGGCGTAAATGGAACCGGCTACCCGGCTTATGTCATCGTTGCCCGGGAAATCCCACACCGTGCCGTGGCCACCCACAAAGACGATAGCGTCGTAACCCGCGGGGTCCACCGAGGACAGCTTGCGGGTATTGGCCACCAGCTTCTGGGCCTCGTCGTCTTTATGGAAACGCTGGTTGACCGCATCGCTCTCCTCCAGGCTGCGCGCATCGATCGGTGCCTCGCCACCTTCAATACTCGCCACGTCCACCTGCAGCCCCGCGTCGCGGAATACGTAATAGGGGTGGGTAAACTCCCCCAGCCAGTAACCGGTTTTCTCGCCGGTGTCGCCCATGGCGCTGTGGCTTGTCAGTACCATCAGTACCCGCGACTGTTCTGCCTGGGCGGTGACGGACAGGAACAGGGCTGCGCATAACAGCGCAAATGTCTTGATCAGTTTCATATACAGCGTCCTCTCTTTATTGCTCAGGTGGATTACTGGTACGCGCCACTGCCGTAGGTCAGTTCATAGCTGTGGCTGTAGATTTCCAGGATATTGCCGAAGGGATCTTCCATATAGATCATGCGGTAGGGCTTTTCCCCCGGGTAGTAATAGCGCGGCTCCTTCATACGGCGCCTGCCACCGGCCGCCTCGATCTTCTCTGCCAGCTCTTCCAGGTTCGGGTCCTGTACGCAGAAGTGGAAGATGCCGGTCTTCCAGTACTCGAAATTGTCCTCCGGGTTCTCCTGGCCGCGGAACTGGAACAGCTCAACGCCGATACGGTCACCAGTGGACAGGTGGGCAATCCGGAATTCGCCCCAGCCCGGGCCGAATACATCGGTGCACATCACGCCAACTGCGCTGTCATCCTCAGTAATCGTGGTGGGCGGCATGATCAGGTACCAGCCCAGCACTTCCGTGTAGAAGCGCACTGCCGCCTCGAGATCGGGGACCGAAATGCCAATATGGGAGAAATTCCTGGGATAGGGTGTCTTGCTCACTGCAACTCCTGGGACGGTTACTCAAAGTAGCGCCATGGTAACCGGGATGAGGATGCGCAAAAAATTATGATTTATAATCTCTCACATAACACCAGGTTATACTTTTGGGGACACCGAATTGCTCAACTACCACTGGCTCAGGACCTTCAGCACCCTGGTGGCCACCGGCCAGTTCACCCGCACTGCCGAACAACTACATATGACCCAGCCCGGGGTCAGCCAGCACATCCGCAAGCTGGAAAACCAGCTGGGCCAGAAGCTGCTGGAGCGTAGCGGCAGGAAGTTCGAGCTCACCGAGGCCGGCCGCACCCTGGCGGAATTTGCCGAGCGGGCCGCACGCCAGGAACGGGACCTGCTGGAACATATCGGGCGCGATGATCCCTACAGCGGCCAGTGCCGCATTGCCTGTTCCGGCAGCCTGGCACTATTGCTATATCCCCGCTTCCTGGAGTACCAGCGCCAGCACCCGGGCCTGCAGGTGCTGCTGGAGGCGACACCCAACCGCCGTATCCGCGAATTGATACGCGCCGACCAGATGGATATCGGTATCACCACCATTGCCGACAAGCACTCGGAGCTGAGCCAGGACCCGATCGGCACCCAGCAGCTGTGCCTGACCCTGCCCGCCAGCGCCAGGCTCGACGCACCGGCCCGCCCCCGGCTGGGGGAACTGCAGGCGCTGGGATTTGTGGAGCATCCGGACGGCATCCAGTATGCGCAGAAAGTCCTGGCCGCCGCGTACGGGGAAGAATTCGAGGGGCTGCAAAGTATTCCGCGCAGTGGCTCGATCAACCAGATCCTGGTGGCCGTTGCGGCGGGCACCGGCTTTACGGTGCTTCCGGAATCCGCCGTGCGCAGCTTTCCCGAGCGCGAGAAAATCGTCACCGCACGGCTGGCACACGATACCTATGAAGAACTGTTCCTGGTAAAACGCAGGCGCTATACCCTGCCCTCCCGCTACCGGTGGTTTATCGATTGTATCCAGCAGGAACTCGGGGCGCGCAACTTGAGAAAATAACCCGGGCGCATGACCAACCGCAGCCATACCGAGTGATTTTTACGCCATTTAATCGCCACAACTTACTTTACTGACTGTCTCGCAAAGTTTGTGCAAGGGTGCAATTGACCGTCCAGCCCCCGGATCGCTAATTTAAGTGCTCAAATAAAATCTAGTAGAGAGCACAAGATGATCTGGGAACCATTCGATCCCTTCAGCTATTTCATCCACGTGGTGCTTGGTTCTATCGCTTTTACCGCCGGGATAGTGGCGCTTTCCACCAAAAAGGGGACACCCGTTCATGTCACATCGGGAAAGGTTTTTTCTTACCTGATGATCCTGGTGGCAATATCAACCGCCATTTTCATGGCCTATAAATTCCTGCCCCTGGCACTGGTGATGACCGTTGCGGTGCTGTACTGCATCCCCAGTGCCATCAATTCAATCAATAACGATGGCAGGTTTGCCTTTCTCTGGGACCGGCTACTGGTCATCATTCCCCTGCTCCTGTTCCTGTTCACCTCGATTCAATTTGTCCGGTTCCTGTCGATCGATGGGGCACCCAAGGCTGGCCCCATCCTGCTGGCAACCACCTTTGGTTTTATCCTGTTCCAGGACCTGGCCCTGTGGAAAAACCGGGATCGGGAAAGGCCCTTCTGGATTCGCCGGCATATGGTGCGCATGATCCTGGCATTTACCTTTACCGCAATGGCTGTGGTGAGGCTGGGCATCAATATTGGCCTGAACCTCGAACAGACAGTTGTCTTCCCACTGCTGGCTGCCTGGACCTGCATCGGCTACTGCTACTGGAAATATGCACCGGGAAAACTGGAAGCCGTCCAGGCGGGGTAATCCGTCATGGGTACCGGGTTAAATAAGCAGCCCGGCGCTGGCCCCGGGTATTCGGGCCCGGCTGGGCATGGCCCGGTCTGGCGGGAAGCCGATTAGAGCGGCCTGAAAACGGTTAAAAAACAACCAGAAGGTAAGTGGGGAACATTCTGGCGCTCAGGCTTTCATAAGGTAAATCCAATAAGTAGTACTCTGATACCATGTACACGTACCCCGCCTGTCCGGGGCTGTCGCCGCGCACCACCGCCCTGATACTGCCCACCGGCACTATCCGGATGCTGGCGACCGGCGGGCACAATAATCCGGAATAACCGCGAGCGCCCCATGAGCAAGAAGCTGCTGCTGATATCCGTCCTGTTCCTGGCCATCGTCAATACAGGCTGTAGCCTCTCCCCTTACCGTCACTCCCCGGACCAGCCGGCAGTGTCCAGCGCGCGACAGCAGCCCGCGGGGCAGACCGGAAATGTGAAGGACAAGATTTATTCCCAGCACCGGGAGTGGAAAGGCACCCGCTATGCCCTGGGCGGTATGAGCAAGAGGGGCATCGACTGTTCCGGGCTGGTCTATACCACCTTCCGGGACCAACTCGGCCTGCAGCTGCCACGGACCACCAGTACCCAGGCCCGGATTGGGGTACCTATCCGGCGCAGTGACCTGCGCGCCGGGGACCTGGTGTTCTTCAAGACCGGCCGCAAGAGCCGGCATGTGGGCATCTATATCGAGGATGGCAAGTTCTTCCACGCCTCGACTTCCCACGGCGTGAAGATTTCCAGGCTGAGCGATTACTACTGGCGGGACCGCTACTGGCATGCGCGGCGGCTGGACCTGAACAGCTAGGGCCCCGCCAGCCCGGCACTGGCCCCCTCCCTCTTACCGCCCCGGCCCCGGCCAACTCAGGGCAGCTGCTCCAGCAGCTTGTCCAGGGTGATGGGGAAATCCCGCACGCGCACGCCGGTGGCATGGTAGACGGCATTGGCCACCGCCGCGCCGGCACCGCTGATACTGAGTTCACCGATACCCTTGGAGCCCAGTGGGTTGGAGCGCATGTCCGGCTGTTCGCGGAAGTGGATCTCCACTTCGGGGATGTCACGGTTGACCGCCAGGTGGTATTCCGCGAAATCCCGGTTCATAAAGGCACCGTAGCGCTCATCCAGCATCAATTCCTCCAGCAGGGCGTAAGAAACTCCCCACACCATGCCGCCCAGCAACTGCGACCGGGCCGTCTTGCGGTTCAGGATGCGCCCGGCGGAAAACACCCCCAGCAGACGCTGGACCCGCACCTCGCCGGTGTCCCGGTCGACATGCACCTCGGCAAACTGGGCACCGTAGGAATGCTGGGAGTACTTGCCGCGGTCCTCGCCGGGCGCCACCTTGCCGTCGGCCTCCAGGTAATCGGGCCCGCCCTGGCGGACCAGTTCGGTGAGAGATACTTGCTTGCTTCCAAGTACCAGCTTGCCGCCCTCGAAGAGGGCGCCGTCGAAATCCGCATCCTTAAGGGATTCCTGCTTGCGCGCAATCTCCACCAGTTTTTCCCGCAAGCGCAGGCAGGCGTCGCGCAGGGCCGATCCCGAGCTGCCCGCGCCAAAGGAGCCCCCGGAGCCACAGCTGGCCGGATAGGCGCTGTCCCCCAGTTCGATCTCGATCCTCTCTGCCGGCAGGCCCAGCAGGTCGGCAGCGACCTGGGTGAGGATGGTGTAGGTGCCGGTGCCGATATCGGTCATGTTGGCCCAGGCGGTGAGGGTGCCGTCGGCGGACAGGCGGATCCTGGTTTTCGACTTCACCAGGATATTCATGCGGATGGTGCTGGCCACCCCATAGCCCACCAGCTGGCGACCGCGGACTTCACCCTGTGGCTGGCGTTTGCCCCAGCCAAATCTGGCCGCCCCCTCCCGCAGGCACTCCGCCAGGTCGTGGCTGGAGAAGGGCTCGCCGCTGCCGGGATCTTTCTCCGGCATATTGGCCAGGCGAAACTCCACCGGGTCCTGGCCACAGCGATAGGCCATCTCGTCGATCGCCGATTCGAAAGCCAGGGAACCGATGGCGTGCCCCGGCGCCCGGCAGGAATCGATCAGTGACATATCGACAGTCTTCACCCGGTGCCGGCTCACCAGCGCATCGGTGCGGTAGGTGGTGCGGGCCGGCGCGCCACTGGGCTCGGCAAAGGCGTAACCCCTGGCGGTAGGCATAAAGCTCTCATGGCTGATGGCCTGCAGTCTGCCGTCGCGGCTCGCCCCCAGGCGAATGCGCTGCACTGAGTTACCGCGGTGCGGCGCATTGTGGAAGACCTGGCGCCGGTGCTGGACCACTTTCACCGGTCGCTCCAGGTACATCGCGCCCAGGCAGGCCAGGATGGCCTCATTGTGCAGGCCCAGCTTGGAACCGAAACCGCCGCCGATATAGGGGCTGAGCACGCGGATCCTGTCCGGGTTGAGTTTCAGGGTATTGGCCAGCACCTGCACTGCGGGGCCGATCAGCTGCACCGAGGTATACACCCAGAGCTCATTGCCGTCATACACCGCCATGGTGGCATGGGGCTCCATGGCGGCGGCGGCCTGGTTCGGGGTGCTGTAGGTGACATCCAGGGTGACCTCGGCGCTACTGTAGGCCTGTTCGAAATCACCGCGGGTGATATCCGCCTCCAGGCCTCCGTCGAGTTCGTCGGGTTTCTCGTCCGCCTCCTCCCCGGCGGCGGTCACCGCGTCTGCCGGCTCACAGGTGACTTCCACCAGCCCGGCGGCGTGACGGGCATTCGCCAGTGTGTCGGCGATGACGAGCGCCACGGGGAAACCGTGATAGCGGATATGATCGCTGCCCAGCATGGCGCGGGACTGGGTGAAACGCCCCTCATCATCCGGCTCACCGAAGGGAACCTGGGATGGGCTGTTCCTGTGAGTGAGGACTGCCACCACGCCCGCACTGGCTTCCGCCGCGCTGGTCTCCAGGGCCTTGATACGCCCCGCCGGGATGGTCGCCTCCACGATCCAGCCGACCAGAGGCTGGTGATCGAGCGGGTGCTCTGCCGCATAGGTGGCCGTGCCACTTACCTTGAGGGGACCGTCGACCCGGTCCAATGGCTGGCCGATGGCTGCGGGATTCATCATGCCCTGGCCTCCCCTGTCTTACCCGCGGCGTCCCGCAGGACAGCCACCAGTGTGCGCCGCGCCAGTGGAATCTTGAAGTCGTTGCCGCCGTAGCCTTTCGCATCCGCGAGTTCGGCATTGGCAGCCTTGAGGAACGCCTCCTCCGTGGCCGGCCGTCCCTGCAGTGCTGCCTCGGCCTTGCGCGCGCGCCAGGGCTTGTGGGCCACGCCGCCGAAAGCGATACGCACGCTGGATACCGTGCCGTCCTTCAGCGCCAGAATCACGCCTACCGACACGAGGGCGAAGGCATAGGAACTGCGATCGCGCACCTTGCGGTAGACCTGCCGGCCCGGGGGTGGCGCCGGCAGGTGTACCCCAGCGATCAGCTCACCGGGCACCAGCACGGTGTCACGCTGCGGCTCGTCACCGGGCAACCGGTGCAGCTCTTCCACCGGCAGCTCCCGCTCGCTGCCGTCGGGCGCGCGCAGCCTGACCCCGGCATCCAGCGCGACCATCGCCACCGCCATATCCGACGGGTGGGTGGCGATACACTGCTCGCTGGCGCCGAGGATGGCGTGGATGCGGTTGTGGCCGGAAAAGGCACCGCAACCCTCACCGGGATTGCGTTTGTTGCAGGGGCGGGCGGTGTCGTAAAAGTAATAGCAGCGGGTACGCTGCAGCAGGTTGCCGCCGGTGGTGGCGCGATTGCGCAACTGGGCGGTGGCGCCGGCCAGCAACGCGGCGGAGAGCAGGGGCCAGCGTTGCCGCACGCGGGCATCGCTGGCGAGCGCCGTGTTGGTTACCAGTGTACCCACCTGCAGGCTGCCGTCCTCGCCGTCCTCAATCCGCGCCAGGTCGAGCCGCGAGATATCCAGCAACTGCTCCGGGGTCTCTATCTCATGCTTCATCAGGTCGACCAGGTTGGTGCCCCCGGCCAGGAAGCTGGCGCGATCACTGGCCTGCGCCCCGATCTCTTCCACCGCGCCGATACGCTGGTAATCGAAAGGTCTCATTGGCCCGCCTCCCCGCGCTGCCCCAGTTCCCCGGCACTGTCGAGGATGGCATCGACGATGTTGGCGTAGGCGCCGCAGCGACAGAGATTGCCACTCATGCGCTCGCGGACCTCCGCCGGGCAAAGGCGGACTTCCCCATCGCCGGTAACGTCGCTGGGTTCGCCATTGGCGACTTCCTCCAGCATGGCGTAGGCAGAACAGACCTGGCCCGGCGTGCAGTAACCACACTGGAAACCATCGTGGCGGATAAAGGCCTGCTGCAATGGATGCAGCTGCTCCCCCTGCCCCAACCCCTCGATCGTGGTCACCTCGCAGCCCTCACACTGCACAGCCAGGAGCAGGCAGGCATTCACCCGTCGCCCATCCAGTAACACCGTACAGGCGCCGCACTGGCCGTGGTCGCAGCCTTTCTTGGTACCGGTCAGCCCGGGCTGCTCCCGCAGGGTATCCAGCAGAGTGGTGCGGGGATCCGCATTGAGTGTCACGTCCTGTCCGTTTACCGAAACTGCTGCCATTGCGGTCCCCTCCCTGGGCTGTGGGCTTCAGCTTATGGTAGTGCAAGGGGAAGGGGCCGATGGTCCCGGCCGACACAAACAAGCATTGCTTTCAGCCGCTGCCGGGAAATACCGGAGGCCGGCAGTACTAGGTACCGGAATGAATTTGATGCATCATGAGCGGCATCTGGCGCAGCTGATCGCGATGTCTCAATGGCGGGCCTTGCTGTCCCGGCAATACAGCGGACCGGTTCTGTGCTATTGAACACTGACAGGCCCGCAAGCGGCCGCCTCTGCAGGAACAATTGGCCGGCGCAACCGAAAAGTCGGCGCAGAATTTTTTTAAACGGAATCGATGCAAAGTATGAACAAAGAAGAGCTGGAGGCCATCCTCGGCCTGGAGACCGAAGACCGCTACGACTACTTCCTGGATGTGGTCGGGGAGGAGCGGGAAGTTTGGATCCTGGTGAACAGTGACGAGCACTTCCTGAAGCTGCACGCCGAGGACCAGGGTGGCTTCGAATACCTGCCGGTGTGGCCCAGTGAGGATTTTGCCGCTGCCTACGCCGACGACGACAGCGACCTTACCCCCCGGGGCATCGCCCTGCCCCAGTTCCTCAAGAAATGGCTACCGGGACTGGACAGGGATGGCATCGAGGTGGGTGTATTCCCGGGTCCGGACAAGGATGTGTGGGTCATGGAGGCCACCGACCTGGAAAAGGACCTGCGCGAGGAACTGTCCCGCTTCTAGAAGAAAAAGAATAGGCGCCGGGCCTGGCCGGCGTTTGGCCGCGTACCGGCACAAAGCAGTTCGGGCCCCCTGTGACTGCAGACTGCAGCCAGCGGGGTCAGTGGCTGCGTATCCCGCACACAACACCGGGAAACACTGTCATTCCCCGGAAGTAGCTACCCCCTCTTCCTCCATCTCCAGACTGCTCCCACCTTTATCTTGCGCCAACGTGGTAACGGAAGTCGCCACCATGCCGGCGAGGACAATGGGATAAGTATGTTTGTCTCTGGATCTGCAGCTTGCCCCCTTGGACAAGCGAGCTTCTTTACAGCCGGTACACTCCAACGCAGGTACACCGACTTCATTACAACCGGCGATTCTTCACGACACAACAGGAGCCGGAATCCGGCTCTTGCGCCGACAAGCATTATTAACGCGGCGGTCCAGCACAACCAGCATCACCCTCTTGAATATTTTTTCAAGCTACAGCATCACAGGCTTCTTTTTCCAGCGAGCGACAACAGCCGGTTGGAAAATTTGATGGGAGGATTCTGACCACGGGGCTAAAAAGCGGGGTCGCAACCCGGGCAGGGACGGTGCTCATCCACAATTATGTACCGACCTTTCAGTCACTTTATCAGCGCCTGATTCCAGACTATTCAGTCAAAATGAACAATACGCCACAGCCGTCAGCCCCGCTCTTCGACGGTTCCTCCATATGCAAATATTTTTTGCGCTAGCGCACAAATATCCAACATTTCCTGTGACTGTAACCGGAACAGCCTTTTCGGCAACAGGCGCAGCTGTAGTATGAAATCGGGCTCAGGCGAGATGCCGTGCCCGACTTACCGGGCGGACAGCGGATACCCGAATAATAAAAGCCCGCTGCCGCCGGAATGTGAAAGGAAGCGAACAAGGCAATTCCGTTTCTCCTGCAGCTTCATATTCCACCGCTAAAAATCAATGCAATAAAAAGGTGAATCATCGATGAAGACGAGAAATATTCCATTGCTGGCAGTATTGCTTGCAGTGCTCTGTGCGCCACTTTCTGCGTTCGCAGTGACCGGCGTGGCTCTGGTGCATGGCACCGGCAACCAGTCCGACGCCTATAACGATTACTGGAAATCCGGCATGGTGGAATCGATCCGCCAGGGCCTGCCCAGTAGCGGCAACCTGCTGGTGGTAAACTGTGATTTCGAGGAGTACATGTGGGATGACGCCGCCGCCGGCTGCCTGGCGACGCAACTCCACAATTTTATTACCTCGATGAACATTGACGACCTGGTTGTCATCACCCACTCCAATGGTGGCAACGTGATGCGCTGGATCCTGTCCAACCCCACCTGGGACAGCCGCTACCCGGCCATTATCAACAGTACCCGCTGGGTAAATGTACTGGCAGCCTCCAGTGCCGGCACACCACTGGCCGATGCCGTGATGGCCGGCAATGTATTCGAGGCCTCGGTGGGCTGGCTCCTGGGTTACCAGAACGACGCGGTACGCATGCAGCAGACCAGCTGGATGGATTACTACAACGATACCTGGCTGCTGGGCACCGCCGGTCGACCCTCCCTCCCGGTAGGTTTCTGGAATGTGGTCGGCAGTGATGTGGAGAGCGCCGTGTGGGACCCCGACAGTTACTGTGGCGGCTACACGGAAAATGTCGGGCTGGAGATCACCCAGGAGTGGCTGGACAGCTGCTCCGATGGGTTCCTGAATTGCAGTTCGCAGAATGCCGCGGGCAGCCTGTGGTTTTACGACACCTCCGCCACCGCCGGGGGCGAGCCGCTGAGCCACAACCAGAGCCGTCGCAAGTGCTTCAACCTCGACGTAATCCTGAGAAACGATATTTAAGGTGCCGCCATGAAAAACCTACAGACCAAAGCAATTCCACTGTTCTTTGCCATGGCTGCCACCGCGATGGTAGCGACCATGGCCAGCGCCCAGCAGATTCTCAATGACAGCCGCGAGCGGGTCAGCTTCTCCCAGCTGGTGGAACAGGGTAAGGAACAACAACTGGCCGACAGCGGTGCGCGGGAGCAGAGCCGGGCCTTTTACCGCAAGGTCACCGGTGCCGAACTCAATCGCGGTGCGGAATTTTTTGTCGACGGGAAGCAGGCCGTGATCCAGGTCTCCCCCCTCGACCGTGCCAGCAATGGCAGGCGGGTGGTAGACACCGACATTCCGCGCGGCATGACCCTGTCCAATGGCACCGAGCGCCGCCCGGTGAGCGACGACAGCATCGCCCTGCACCGTAAAAGCGAGGGCCTGCGGCAGGAGTTTCCCGGCTTCTACGGCCGTGCCCATGTAATGAAGGTCCCCGAAGATATGGGACGCGGCCGGTTTACCCTGAAAGCCAACGGCAATGCCAGTGCGAACGCCGAGTACATCCTCTACGTACTGGACAAGCGCAGCGATATCGAGCTGGCAGTAGAGACCCCGAGCAAGCGCTTCAGCCGCTCCGGCACCCTGGCCCTGGAGGCAAAGGCGGCCGGCCAGGCAAGCGCGTCGCTGGAATCGGTCTCCGCCACCCTGATCGCCCCGCGCGGCGACCGCTACGAGCTGGGTGGCGGGCAGCGTACCGGCAACCGCTATACCCTGGACTGGCCGGTAAACGTGGATGCCCCCTCGGTACCCGGTGAGCTGTGGCGGATCGAAGTGCGTTCAACCCTGCGCAATGCCCGCAATGAGCCCGTGGAACGCGTGGCCGTGATCGCAGCAGATATTTTTACCGAGACCGCGAGTGCCACGGTCGGAGGCAGCGATGGGCAAAGCCTGACCCTGTCGGTGGACGTACAGGAGGCGGGGCGCTATGAGGCGCGAGCCCTGGTTTTCGGGGTGGATAGCGATGGCGAGTACCGGCCGGCGATGCTGGCGTACCAGGCCGAGTGGCTGGATGCCGGCGCCCGGGAGATGACCGTACCCATCGACACGGCCCGGCTTGCGGCCTCCGGCCTGCAGGCACCCTACCAGGTCCGCAGTGTCCAGTTCCTGGACCAGGGTCGTATGTCGGTGCTGGGTTATATGCAGGGCAGCTGGGAGCTGAAATAACCCGCTCACGCCTGCGATTTCAATGGGCCTGCTCCAGGCCCTTTTCGGTGCGCCGGCACTTGTGGGATATGCCCCGCCAGTGCCGGCGCATTCACAACCACACTGGTCAGCGCAACTCCCGGGCAATCCCCTCCAGGGACTCCGTCAGCGCGCGGGTTTTCTTCTCCGCGTCCTCATCATCATTATTGACCGATGCCAGCGAGGCCAGCATCACCAGCCGGCCCGCAACCTTGCTGTCCTTGGCCCGCTTCTGCAGCAGTGACTCCGAATTCTCCAGTACCTTCACCAGGTCGGCAGCCATGGTGTCAGGCACAGACTGGCTGCGCTGCAGCTGGTCCAGGTAAGCCCTTGCCACTACCGGCCGGGCCGGCCACTGCACCGGAAACTGCTGCTGGGGATTGAACAGGCCATCCTGGTCGGCCACTGTGGCCGCGCCCACCTCATTGGCGCTCAGGTACTGGCTGGGCAACAGGGAAAACACATCGATGCCGCGGGCGATCTCGGTGCCGTAGATCCTGCCGTTGTACCAGTAGGCGGACCAGTAGCCGCCCAGCACGATATCCTCATCGTCGATGGGGCCACGGTCAAAATAAGCGATCTCCACCGGGTTGGCAGAGTCGGTGAAGTCCATCAGGGAAATACCGCCCTGGTACCAGGCCTGCACGAAGATATCGCGCCCGGGCACCGGCACAATGGAACCGTTGTGGGCCACACAGTTTTCCTGCTCGCTCTGGGGGGCGGGCAGCTTGTAATGACTGCGGTATTCCAGCTTGCCATCCACGATGTCGTAAATGGCGTTTGCGCCCCAGTCCAGTGGGTCGTATGCGCGACAGCGCGGCCGGGAGCCGCCACCCCACTCATCAGTGAAAATTACCTTGGTGCCATCGTTGTTGAAGGTGGCGGAGTGCCAGTAGGCAAACCCCTTGTCGTTCACCGCATCGATCCGCTTCGGCTGCAGCGGGTCGGAGATATCAAACAGGATTCCATTGCCGGAGCAGGCGCCCGCCGCGATCTTGCGCTCAGGGAACACGGTAATATCGTGGCAGTGGTCGGTGCGGTTGGTTTCCTGGGTATCGTCGCCGTGATCGCCACCCCGCCACAGACCCGCCAGCGTATCGGAGCCGGGGTCGGCAAAGACCGCCGGGCTGTCGACTATGCGTGACTTTGACGGGTCGGCCACAGGTATTTCGATGACATCGATGCGGAACAGCGCGGTGCGCTTGTCCCCGGGGGTATCATCAACACAGCCCGGCATCTCGTCCTCTTCTCGTACCGGGGCAATACCCGAGTTATAGACCACGATCCTGCCGTCCTCACCGGGACCGGATACCACGGAATGGGTGTGTGAACCGCGACAGGTCTGCACCGCGCCCACCTGCTTCGGACGCTCAAGGTCACTGATATCAAAGATACGCAGGCCGCGGAAGCGCTCGGGGCTGACATCCTCACTGATCCCCTGCAGGCCGCAATCGAGCCGGCCGCGGTTCTGCTCCACCGACATGATCAGCAGGTCGCCAACCACCGATACATCCCCCTGCCCGCCGGGACACACCACCGAGCTCACCTGTTGCGGCAGGCCGCTCTCCGGCAGCCGGTAGATATTGAAGCCGTGGTAGCTGCCGGCCACCATGATATCGCCGGAGAAAGCGATATCGGTGTTGGCAAAGCTCATAAAGGGCCAGCGCTCTTCCTTGTCCTTGCCGGACTTGGCTTTGTCTTCTTCGTCCCCGGCCTTTTTACCCCCTTCTTTCTCCGGCTTTTCCGGTGGCAGGCCAGCCACGTTGTCCGGGTCGTAGAAACCGGCCGGTTTCGGCAGCCGTCCCTCGTGCTTCAGGTTCAGGATGGCCTCACCGGCATCGGCGTATCCGGCCGCCAGCCCCGCCCGGGGGTCCTCCGACAGGCCGGCCAGCAGCTTGCCCATGCGCTCCACTTCCGCCGACTGGTCATTGACAATATCTGTAGTGAATTCGAACAGTACCGGGTCGTAGGCAGAGCCGGCTTTGTCCTGCAGCTCCTCCACCATGGTCACCGCCCCCTCGTGGTGGGCGATCATCAGTTCCAGGAACAGCCGGTCGAATGCCTTGCTTTTGGAAGCTGCCAGCTCGGCCATCTCTTCGGGCGTGGCCATACCGGCCATCTTGTGGTCGGTTGCCATGGCGTGGTGGTGTTCCGGGTCGGGCACAGTTTCACCCCGTTCCCGCAGCCATTCCTGCATAAAGCTGATTTCGTCCTCCTGCGACACATCGATGCGCCCGGCCAGGTCGACGATTTCCGGGTTATTGGTGCGTTCGGCAACCAGCTCGGCCATCTGCAGCGCCTGGTGATGGTGCGGGATCATGTCCTGCATAAACCGGACGTCGTCGGGGGAATAGGCGGTGACGGCAACCTGGATCGCCTCTTTCGCGCTCAGTTCCCGCACCGCATCACCCGGCGCACCGGGCTGGACAATAGTCACCTTGTCGGCGGCGCTGGCCATGACAGGACTGAACAGGCCGGCACAGGAGAAGCCGGCAACGGCGACGATAGGAAAAAGAAACTGGTGGGTACAACGATGCAGTCTTGTCATTGATGTCACTCCATTTGTAGATGCCCTGCGAATACTGCAGTCCGCCCCAACACAATGGATACAAAATGTGCGCGTCAATTCTGGCAACCGGCGTTGCCCGGGAGGGTTCAAGGCAATTTATGTTTTAATTGGTACCGATAATTTTTATACAGGTACGCCCGGGTACAATCAATCACATACCAATACAATAATGGACCGGCGATCCGCTGTAGCGCCTTTTTTGACACTTAAATATTTTCCGTAATGGGGACCATTAATAACCAGGGGGAACAGGCATTGACCAACCGACTACTGGCCACACTGCTCACGTTAATTCTCACCACAGGCCTGTCTGCCTGCGACAACCACCATTTATCCGGGCCAGCCGGCAAGCAAGACCAGCAGGTTCCCCTGGATTTCCTCCCGGCACTCAAGGGGGATTATTTCCGCCTTGACTCGAATACCGTGGGCCGCCCCTACCATATCTATGTGCGCTACCCCGGGGGATACCGGGACAACCCGGAGCAACAGTACCCGGTTATTTACCTGCTGGACGGTGACTCCATGTTCCCCATCCTCGCCGCCAACCACCTGTTCCTGCACTACGACGACAAAATTCCCGAAGCCATTGTGGTGGGCATTGCCTATGGCGCGTTTGATCCCGCCATCAACATGCGAGACATCGATTTTTCCACTCCGGCGAAAGATCGGGAGAGAAGCGGTGGTGTGGCACTGTTCCACCAGTTCCTGGAACGGGAGTTATTACCGGCAGTGGAGAGTCGCTACCGGGCGGATCCCCAGCGCCGTATTCTCTACGGCCAGAGTCGCGGCGGCTTTATGGTGCTTTACTCTGCCTTCAATCACCCCGACCTGTTCTGGGGCCGCATTGCCGGCAACCCGAGTTTCCTGCCAGACATGGAGCAATTCTTTGCCACTCCGGCGCCTTCAACCCGGGATGACCTGGTGTTGGCAATCTCCAGTGGCTCAGCCGACCGCTTCCAGGCCAGGGGGGAACGTGCACGCCAGTGGTACGACTACTGGAAGGAAAAAGGGGACGCGCCCTGGGAAATTCACTTCAATACCATCGAGGGTGGCACGCATGCTGCCGATAGCCCGGCGACCTATCGGTTCGGCCTGCGACAGCTATTCAGTGACGAGATCGAAACTGCCCGCCGCGCGGCAGAAAGAGCAAGTTCGGCATCCACCCAACACTGAATCACTCGGGGGGAATCGGGCACGGCGCCACCGGCGCCGTGCCCGGGATACATCAGAAGTTATAGCGCAGGTCCAGGCCGTAGGTACGCGGTGCTGAGATACCCAGGAAGCCAGTGCCGAAAACATCCAGCGTACGGCCACCCACACTGCCAGTCACCTCGTTTTCCAGCAGGTTGCGGCCCCAAAGGGCAACTTCATACTGCTCGCTATCACTCATCCACGACAGGCGGGTGTTGAGCAGCCGGGTATCCTCACCGAAACCCGGGATAGGCGTGTCCACGCCGGCGATCATTACCGATGAGATAGCAGCGGGATCACTTTCCGCACTGTTCTCGGCATAGATATAGTCCGCGTACAGGTCCACCGAGCCAAAGCTCACCTCAGGTGACCAGTTGAACGTGAGGGTATAGGCGGTATCGGCAGAATCGTTCTCGCGATCGGACTGCAACTCGCCGCGGGCATTGTAAAAGCTTTCCCACTCGGACTCGGTATCCCGCAGGGTGGTCACCAGGCCCAGGCGCACAGTGTCCACGGGCAACCAGTCAAACGTCACCTCGATACCGTCGATTCTCTGGTCACCGTTGATTACCCGCGGCAGGGCGTTGGTCTGGCCGGGAGGCAGGGTCTCGACGCTGCGCTGGCGATTATCCACAGTCATATCGAAGTAGCTGAGCTGCACCCTGGCGCGATTGTCGAACAGGTCCCCCTTCAGGCCCAGTTCGATATTCTCCACTTCCTCGGGCTTGATCGGGTTTGCCGCCGAGGACTGGTCGAGGCTGTCAAAGCCCCCGGATTTATAGCCGGTGGCATAGGACAGGAACACCATGGCCTGGTCGGTGATATCGTACTGGCCCACCAGGCGACCGGTAACCTTACTCCAGTTGTCCTCTGCTTCCAGCTGCCCGTCACCCACAACATAACCGTCGTCAGTGCGGAAGATCAGCGGTTCAATTGGCGCGGTACCGGGAACCGTCGGGCGGGAGAAATCCACCCCGGGCACCAGCCAGCTGAACTCCTTGTTGTCGTGGCTGTAGCGCAGGCCTGCCGACAGGCGGAAGCGATCGGTAAAGGCATATTCCGCATCGGCGTAGAAACCATAGTTAACAAACTCACCTTCATTGATTACCGACTCCTGCCAGGTCATGCCGGCGTACTCCGGCCCGAACAGCATACTGGTGCCGAGAGCCTGGGCGACGGCATCGTAATAGACACCGTCCTGTGGCAGCACTCCCTGCCCCAGCAAGGTGGTGAATGTGGCCCAGTCCCCCGGCGCCCACAGGTGATCGATCGATGCCAGCGCAGCCAGTGAATCTGCGGCTGCGGCACTGGCTATCGCGTCGGCTTCCGCCTGGCTGATCAGGCCCGCCTGCACTGCCGGTGCGGTTTGCGCATTGGCTGCGGCAATGGTGCCGGCCTCAATCATGCCCTGCAATGTGGGGTCGTTTACCAGGGCCGTGGTGGTGACGCGGATGGCGGAGTCTGCCAGCGCCGTGACGGTGGTGTCCTGGCGAATGGATTCGGAGGAATAGTTGGCACCGAACACGGCGTTGAGGGTGTCGGTGTTGTAGTTGAACTGTACCTCGGAATAGCTGATATCGTTGTCGAAGCGATTGTTCGTATCCAGGTATACGGTGGGCTCGGCGGTACCGTCTTCCTCTTCCCGGTTGGTGGTTTCGAAGGCGCGATAGCTGTGCACCGCCTTGACGCTCAGGGTGTCGGAGAAATCGTGGAACAGCTTGGCATTGATTGCGTACATATCGCGGGTTTCCTCGCCGCGAATCAGGTCGTTGGCAACCCTGCGGGAATACGGCTCGGTATTCAGGGCAAAATCGCTGAAGCCCACGGCCGCGCGGGGGGAGTTATCCACCTGGTCCCAGTCGTAGGAGAGCTGCAGGTCGGTCGCCTCGCTCACATCCCACAGTGCGGAAATACGGCCAGTCACCACATCCTGCTCACCGGAGTCGCGGCCGCTGGCATTCTCGATATATCCGTCGCGCTGGTTCGTCAGCAGGTTCGCCCGCACGTACAGGCTGTCGGTAACCGGGGCATTCACCATGCCCTCGTTGCGGACCAGGCCGTAGTTGCCGATCTTGGTGGAAACAAAGGCCTCGAAATCCTCCGAGGGCTGGCGCGGCACCAGGCTCAGGGTACCGGCCGCCGAGTTGCGCCCGAACAGCGTGCCCTGCGGGCCTTTCAGGACCTCCACCCGCGCCATATCGGAAAACGCAATGGTCGTCGCGGCGGAGGGCAGGTAGGCATCGTCATAAAAAGTCGATACCGAGGGATCACCACCGGCACTGATATTGGGGCTGGAAATACCCCGTATCGACAGCGAGGCCTGGGTCAGGCCATCACCGGCATCGAAACCGGGGATGTACGCATCCATTTCGTTGAGCGTCAGCGCGCCGGTATCGACGATATCATCCGAGGAGAAGGTATCGACGGTAATCGGCACGTCGAGGCTGTTCTGCTCGCGCTTCTGTGCGGTTACGGTGATTTCCTCCAGCGCGCTTTCGGCAGCAGAGATGGAGAGTGAAAAGCCGGCGAGTGGTGTCACCAGTGCAATGGCCAGCGGCAGCCGGGCCCGCTTGAAAGTTACAGGCTTCATGGTGGGGGTCCCCTATTTATTATTAGGATCGCAGGGTACAGGTTCGCAGCTGGTCGCAGGGTACATCGCAGCCAACGCGATCCCTTTCTCATCCCGGACCTCCCCGACACAGGAGGGCAACATCCCCTCACTGCCTGCCGAAAAGAAATACCCGGGAGTAAATCAGTTAAAAAATTAGCAACAAAGCCGGGGCGTGTAAATCGTCAATAGCGGTCACCCGGGAGCCTCACAGATTGATAATGATGAATTCCGCTGGCCTTATTGTGGCCAGGCCGATGGACACTTTCAGGGCCGGCTCTATCCGCCCACCATCCTCGGCGGTCTCCGAGATATAACACCGGCTAAAAAAAGCGTCTTCCGGCTTGGTGCCCTGCAGGGCACCGGCGCGCCACTGCGCCGTAAGGAACTCCCCTATTGCAGACTCAACCATATGTCGTGCATACCGACTGTCTGTAATCTCCCCCAGGCCCCGGAGAAACCTCCGCACAGCTACCCGCACCATATTGCAGTAGCGCCTTACATTGATATAGCGCCATTCATTACTATCTCCCGCCAGCGTGCGCGCACCCCAGACGCGGTTACCTTTATCCGTGAAATAACGCAATGGATTGATGGCCGTACCACTGCTGTGCACGGTCATCCCCTGGCCCATCCGTGAGTCAACCTCCACGGCCAGGGACCTGACTCCCGCCAGCGCAATATTGGCCGGGGTCTCCCAGACCCCGCGACTGCGATCCACGGCGCAATAGATTCCGGCCATGGCCGCTGATGGCGGCAGGGTTACCGAGTGCCGATCGAGGGCGGCACGAACTTTCCGGTAAAGCTCCGGCCTGGCATTTCTGCCGCGACCTTTCAGGTCGGCAAGTGTGTGGGCTCTGCCGGCTCGCCGCCCCATATCCTGCATTACCAGGATCGACTGTTCATCCCAGCGCCATGGCAACGTGGTATGGATAGAGGGAAAGTAAGCGGCACCGTATTCGAGACTGGGTGAGCTGATGCCGTCACGGAAGGCGGAGAGGCAATCCTCCACCGGGCCGCCCCCGTCCCAGGGGTCGGCAATCAGGAAGCGATCACCGGTTTCTGCACACTGGTCGAGTGCGACGCGCAGCACATCGTAATAGCGGGCCTGTATCGAGCGAATCAATGACAAATCGCCCGGCACCGCCGGGCGGATGCCGCTGAGGTCCGGCATCACCATCAGCGTGGGCCCTTCTGTCCGGGCCAGTGCGGAGAGGGCCCCAAGGTGATCGGCGGCCACTTCCGACATGACACCAGCGCCGTCAAAGCTCCCCGCGCTGACAACATAGCAACGGCCACCGCCGTTCAGGAAGTAATGCTTCAGGGCATAGGCCAGCCGGAACCGCGCCAGCGTGTCCTTATTGGGATCGGCAATGCCGTCGATCGGGTTGCCATCGGCGTCCAGGTGGATTTCGAAATTCCCGATGGCCGGTGGCTGTCCGAAAATCATTGCGAACTCGGCCAGCGAGCGGATTTCCACGACGCGGTTGAGCAGTGACTGGCCGAAGTGGAAAATTCTTTCTGTGTAGCCAATGAATACGGGCACTGCGGTCTCCACCGCGTGCACCTGCTGAAACGGCACCGGGATTTCGTCCACAAAAACACCCGGCTGGCCATAGAGCTCGCTCATGGTACCCCCTCATCACTGGTCTTGAGTCTCTGCTGACTGGCAGTTTTCCCTAGTGTGCCAATCGCCGGCCCGGCAATCTATTCCAATGCCGACCGGAACGGGCCTTTGGGAAAATATTGGCAGCGTTTCCTTTTTAGGGACTCAGTGACCGAATACAGCGGAGAGTTTCCAGCGCAGATTTCCCCCTGGGGAGTAGAGAAGCGGGCAGGCACCCCTGCCCCGGCAGTACTGGGTTCCGGTTTGCCCGCCGACAGGTGAACGTCAGGTAAGGTGATGCTCGAACAATGCCAGCATCTTTTCCCAGGCACGCTCTGCCTGTTTCGGGTTATGGGCCATGGAGCCCGGCGGGCACCAGCCGTGCATGGCGCCCTCATAAACTTCAACCTCGGCCTGGACACCGGCGTCGTCAAACGCCTCACGCAGCACGGCCTTGGCTTCCGGCTGCCGTTCATCGTCGTTCTCGGCAATGGCCACCAGGAAACCGGCCTGGATTTCCGGCACCAGTCGGTGGGGACTGTCCTCTTTATCGGTTACCAGCCGGCCGCCGTGGAAGGAGGCTCCGGCCCCGATTCGTTCCGGCATATCGGCAGCCAGGCGGAAGGTATAGGAGCCCGTCATGCAGTAACCCATGGTGCCCGCCTTTTTCCCGGTATCCACCGCGGCCTGACGGTCCAGGAACTGCATAAATGCACGGCCATCAGTCACGCAGGTTTCCGGGGACAGGGTGCCGGCCTGTTTCCGCGCCTCCGGCCAGACTGCCTTGCGCAGCTCCGCATCAATCAACCGGGTACCGTCCGGCACCAGCTGGCCCTGCATGGTCCGGTAGTAGGGATTGACCACCAGGACCGTATAGCCGGACTCTGCCAGTCGCTTGCCCATCTCGCGGAAGGCCGGGCGTATGCCAAAGATATCGGGCCACATGATCACCGCCGGGTATCGGCCACTGGCAGGGTGCACGAAATAACAATCGGCTTTGCCATCGGGCGTCGTGACCGTCACATTCGATTCCACCACCTGCATGGCCCGCGCGGACACCGGCAACATCGCTGCCAGCGCCGCGCCAAGTCCGATCCTGCCGAAATCCCGCCGGCTGATGCCGCGACTGTCTCCGTGGCTATCTATGTACTCGTCCACATCCCTGTTCGTCTGCTCGTCACACATGCCCTGCCCCCTTGGGTTAAATTCGCCTGCTGGCGTTTATTTGATCGGCCACTGCCGTGGACCGGGCCAGGCCCGGCTCTACCTCACCGGGAATACGATCCGCGACAGCGATCAGCCCACCGAATAGGCCAGGATCTGGCTGATTTCATTCAGGCTGCGCCCGGTCTGGCCCTGCCACCCGGCAACAGCCTTCTGCAGCGCAGCCCAGTCCTTTTTCGACGAGGGCGTCTTCTGCACCACCCCTTCACGCACCAGCGCCTGCACCATGTCGGGGGAGAAGATCAGCGTATCCACCCCCATGCGGCGCAGGAAAATCTGCCCCGTACGACCACCCAGGCGGGAGCCTCCCTTCTGCAGGTAGCGCAGGTTGTCACCGTAATCTGCCGCCTGCCAGCCGGCAAAGTAATTGCCCAGGCCATTGTGGGCACGGGAGAGCTCGAGAAAGAAGGTAGCGTTGTCGCGGATGGCCCTGGTCTTGGCCCAGTGACGGATCATGCCATCCTGTTTCATGACACTCTCCAGCTCGTCGTCGGGCATAAAGCTGCAGTGGTGCAGGTCGAAGCCGTGGAAAATCTCCTCGATGCGCGGCCACTTGTTGCGCACCACGGTCCAGTTGAAGCCGGCCTGGAACACGGCCCGCGATGCCGCGGAGAGCCATTCGCTGTCCGGGATCTTTTTCAGCGCCCGCGCTGACCTTGGCCTGGTGAGCTCTTTATCCAGTTCCGCTTCACCACCAAAACGCTCGATCACGCCCGCCTCTATATCCCGGAAATCCCGCACTTCCACTCTCCTCGCTATGCCAGCCTTACCGATGCACGTTTATAACAGGGGGCGCCCGCCCCCGCTACACTCACCCGGCCAAGTGCAAGCCGGCTATAGTTTCGGCACAATGAATGACAGATCGGCGCGACCACCACCAACGCCGGGAAAATGATAAGAAGGGGAAACTCCATGATCCGACGCACCACATCCGCTATTGCCACATTCGCCACCGCCTCGGCGCTCACCCTGGCCTGCGCCATTTCAACGGCCCATGCCTATGACGAACAGTCCCTCAGTAGTGACGCAAACTGGGTCGAAGCCCAGTCAAAGCGTATTGCCCCCCAGGCCACCGGCCTGGCCGATGACCTGTGGAACTGGGCGGAAATGGGTTACCAGGAGACCCGCAGTAGCGGGGCAATCCAGGACCACCTGAAGGAGGCCGGTTTCTCGGTAGAGACCGGTATCGCCGATATCCCCACGGCTTTTGTCGCCAGTTACCGGCAGGGTCGCGGCGGGCCGGTGATCGGCCTGCTGGCAGAAATGGATGCCCTGCCCGGGGTGGCGCAGGAAGCGGTCCCGGAACACAGCCCGATCGAGGGCCAGGCCGCCGGCCACGCCTGTGGTCACCACCTGTTCGGTGCCGGCTCCACCGCCGCGGCCATCATGCTGAGCCGCTGGCTGAAGGAAACGGGCACCCCCGGTGAAATCCGCCTCTACGGCACCCCCGCCGAGGAAGGCGGTTCCGGCAAGGTCTATATGGTGCGCGCCGGGGCCTTCGAGGGCACCGATGTGGTCCTGCAATGGCACCCCGGTGACCAGAATGCCGCCCTGCCCACGTCCAGCCTCGCCAACCGCTCCGCGAAATTTCGCTTCAAGGGGATCGCCAGCCATGCCGCCGGCGCCCCGGAACGGGGCCGCTCGGCCCTCGATGGTGTGGAGGCGATGAACTACATGGTGAACATGCTGCGCGAGCATGTACCGGACAGCACCCGCATCCACTATGTGATTACCGACGGCGGCCTGGCCCCCAATGTGGTACCGGCCAACGCGGAGGTCTTCTATTACGTGCGCGATAACACTGCGGCAGAACTGGAACCGGTCTGGAAACGGGTTGAGGAAATTGCCCGGGCCGCGGCGCAGGGCACCGGTACTAGCGTGGAATGGGAGATCATCCACGGCAACCACAGCCTGCTGCCCAACCAGACCATCAACCGCCTGCTGGATGCCAGCATGCGCCAGTTCGGTGGGATCGAATATACAAAAGCGGAAGAGAAGTTTGCCCGCAGCCTGGACGGCCTGGCCAGCAAGCCGGGGCGCATGCTCGGCGACCAGGAAAAGATTGCCGAATACAATCCTTCCGAGGCCCCCATGCCCGGCTCCACCGATGTGGGTGACGTCAGCTGGAATGTCCCCACCGGCGGCTTCGGCACAGCCACCTGGGTACCGGGCACTTCCGCCCACACCTGGCAGGCAGTAGCGGCCGGGGGCACCAGTATCGGCCACAAGGGCATGATGCTGGCCGCGGAAACCCTGGCCCTGGCCGGCATCCAGATGCTGCGGGAACCCGCGCTGGTGGAACAGGCCACCGAGGAGTTTGAACGCAAGCGCGGCAATGACTTCGAATATACGCCGCTGCTGGGCGACCGCGAGCCGCCGCTGGACTATCGCCGCTAATCCAGGCTATCTGTCACCCGGGGGATCGCGCCCCCGGGCAGGCCGGAATCATCAGGCCGGGGTGCTTCGCAGCTCCCGGCGCAGGATCTTGCCCACGGTGGATTTGGGCAGCTCGCTGTGAAAATGGATGTGCTTCGGTACCTTGTAGGCGGTCAACTGCTCACGGCAGAAATCGACGATCGCCGCCTGGTCCAGCTCCCCTTCCACCACGAGATGGGCGTTGACGGCCTCGCCGGTCTGCTCACTGGGGGAGCCCACCACTGCCGCCTCGATGATTTGCGGGTGGCGGCAGAGCACGTCCTCCACCTCGTTCGGGTAAACATTAAAGCCGGACACGATGATCATATCCTTGAGGCGGTCGACGATACGAACGTTGCCATTGTCCTGTACCAGGCCAACGTCGCCGGTACGGAAGAAACCATCGCGCAGCACTTCTGCCGTCGCCTCCGGGCGTTGCCAGTAGCCGGCCATCACCTGGGGACCACGAACCACCAGCTCGCCACTCTCACCCGGGGCCACCTGGCGGCCCTGCTCATCCCACACCTGCACCTCGGTTTCGGCCAGCGGCGTACCCACGGTACCGATTTCCTCGCGATCGAATTCATTCAGGGTGATGACCGGCGAGGTCTCTGAAAGTCCCCAGCCCTCGGTTACCGTGCAGCCGGTGACCGACTGCCACAATTCCGCAGCGGATGTTGTGAGTGCGGTACCGCCGGAGAAGGTCATCTTCAGGCTGCTGAAATCCAGCGCCTTGAATTCCTGGTGACGGCACAGGCCGGTAAACAGGGTGTTGATGCCCGCCATGCCGGTAAACCGGAACGGCTTGATGGCCCGAACCAGTCCATCCAGGTCGCGGGGATTGGGAATCAGCACGTTCATGGTGCCCATACTGAACAGGGCCAGCACGTTCACGGTAAACGCATAGATATGGTAAAGCGGCAACGGGCACACAAAAATTTCCTCGCCCTCGTTACCGCGCTGCGAAATACGCTCCAGCATCTGTGCCGCGTTGGCGAGCAGGTTGGCGTGGGTCAGGCTGGCCCCCTTGGCGACACCGGTAGTGCCACCGGTGTACTGCAGCACGGCGATATCCTCGCGTACCGCCGTGGATTTTTCGATCGACGGTAATTCGCCACCGCGCCCAATGGCGTCGACCAGGCCATGGTAACCGCCCGGTGCATCGACGGGATTGCCCAGCAAGTCGGCCGCGCCGGTAACCAGAACCCGCTCGATATCGGTATCGGCCTTGATGGCCTCAAACTTTTCCAGGAAGTCGGCGAGGATAACCAGCGCGCGGGCACCGGAATCGGAGAACTGGTGCTGCATCTCCCGCGGTGTGTACAGCGGGTTGGTGTTGACGATTACCAGGCCGGCCCGTAGCGCGGCATAGGCGGCAATCGGGTACTGGCTGATATTGGGCAACTGGATGGCAATCCGGTCGCCGCGCTCCAGGCCAGCCTCGTGCTGCAACCACTGCGCCAGGTGGCGGGACTTCTCCTCCACCTCGGCGAATGTCAGCGTCTGCCCCAGGCAATTGAAGGCGGGCAGGTGGGCGAATTTATCCAGGCCATGCTCGATAAATTCGGCGAGGTTATTGAACTGCATATTGAGTCCGGACTTTTTCATTTTATCGCTCTCCGGCTTTGTGATCAGGCCTGCCAGGGATTGACTGGCAGGCATTGTCCAGGCGCCAGCGCCCATTGCTATTAACTCTTCGCTTTGCTGCCCGCAGCCTGGCGCTGCTCCCGCGCCAGTCCCTGCCGGACCTTGCCATCGATGATGCGGTGGAACAGGCCGGGCGCCTTGCGGGCGATGGCCCGGGTCAAGCGGGCACGGAATCCCGGGGTAATCATGTATTGCCGCTTGCGCAGGCCCGCGAGTATTCCGTCGACTGCCCTGTCCACCGGCATGACACCAGCAAACTCGTTGATGAGCTCAGTCACCAGGCGTCCTGTGCGGCGTTCTTCTTCCAGCATGGGTGTGTGGATTTCCCCCGGGCAGACCACAGAGACATCAATGCCCTTCGGGGTGAGCTCGGTGCGCAGTACCTCGGCCAGGCCCACCACCCCAAACTTGGAGGCGGAGTAGGCAGCGTGGGTATAGCTGCCGCAGATTCCCGCCAGGGAAGCGACCAGTGCCAGGTGGCCACCGGGCTGCATATGCCGCAAGGCACCGGCCGCGAAGTTGCGACTGCCGATCAGGTTGACTCGGATGCTCTGCTCAAAGGTCTCGAAGGCCAGCTCGGAAAACTCCGCGGTGCGCAGGATCCCGGCACAATTGATGGCAAAGTCCGGTACACCGACTTCGGCCGTGGCCAGGTCCATACTGGTGGTAACTGCCACGGGATCGGTAATATCCACGGTGTAGCTTTCCACCCAGCCACCGGCATGCGCCTGCTTGCCGCGCAGGTCAGCCAGCACGGACTCATCAACGTGCAGGTCGAAGATCGCCACCCTGGCCCCTTCCTGCAGCAGGGCTCCGGCGAGGCGAAGGCCAATTCCACTGCCGCCGCCAGAGATAAATGCCACCCTGGGCGCGCCGTGTTTCCAGTTACTCATCGCTCTGTACCTCAGAAAATTATGACGTGCTGTACCGGGGGCATGGATTCTCGGCCGCACAAGCAGCCAGGTCAGCCCGGCACTGCAGTCCCCGGCACGCCGCTACCGAGGTGGTCCGCCAGTTCCGACATTGCCTGCTGGTAAGTCACCACCGGCTGGTAACCCAGCTGGCGCCTTGCCTTATCCACGGAAAACTCATTGGGGCCTCCCATCAGCCGGTAGGACTGACGGGTGACCAGCGGGCGCTCTTTCTGCCCACGCAGGTGACCGAACCATTCCAGCACCGGTGCCAGTGCCCTTGCCAGCCAGTTGGGAACTGAGGCCGGCGCTGGCGCACCGGCGAGTCGGGCCAGGTCGCCGAGATACTGCTTCCAGGTAATTCCATATCCATCCGCGGCCACAAAAATGTCGCCCCGGGTAGATTCCGAACGGGCTGCCACAAGCAGCATTGCCACCAGGTTCCTTACATGCACCAGCCCCGCATCCCAGTCACCGCTGCCAAGCAGGCAGGCCTGGTGATTGCGCAGCATGTCCACCATCAGGTTTACCCAGGGCCCACTGCCGACACCAAAGACATTGGCGGGACGTATGACCGTTGCCCTGAGCCCCAGTCGTTGCACCGCCTCACGGGTAACGCGCTCCTGCTCCTGCTTGCAGTACTCATAATGGGACGTGGCCTCGCCGAGTGGACTGTCTTCGTCGAGAGGGCCTCTGGCCAGGGCGCTGGCGTAGGCACAGACGCTGGTGGTCACGATAAAGTGCGCATCCCACGCCAGCGCCAGGTCGATAGCCTGGCGGGTACCCCCGACCGTGATATCCACATGCGCATGGCGCGTGCCCCAGTCACTGACTACCGCCGCCAGGTGAAAGATGGCGTCAACCCTGCCGATCTGCCATTTCAACCCGGCCAGGGCTCGCACATCACCGGTGACAATACGTACCCGGTCACCCCAGTCCGCCGGGACCGGCTCGCCCGGCATCATCAGTGCAACCACAGAGACCTTTTCAGCCAGCAGGGCCTGCACCAGGTGGCGACCGATAAACCCACCGGCCCCGGTAACGAAGGCGGAATTCAACTCACTCACAACCGGCCCTGCTTATTCGCCCACGACGATCATCTGGTCGCAGCGCTTGCCCTCCGCTTCACACAGGGCGCGGTAAAGATTCATGACAGTCTTGGCATCGAGCACACTGGTGACATTGCCATCGTCATCGATATTGACGTTGCTGCCAAAGATGGCAAACCAGACGTCTGCGTCTTCAGTTGCATCGTCGGCCACCGTGAGGGTGTGCACAGAGTGGGCCGGCTCGAACAGGTAGGAGCCCGCATTGTTAATTTTTTGCGGATATTCCTTATAGAACCATTCGCCGGATTTGGTAAAGGCAAACACGGGCCCCGTATGGTAGTGGGTATCGACACAGAAACCGGGTTTGAAGCGGCTGCGGATTACCCACAGGTTCTGGTTCAGGTCGATATGCAGCACCTGCAGCAGTGAGCCATCGGGCAGGGTTACCCAGGGTAGGTCGGTCTCCTGCAACAGCACCGCCTCGCGGGCGTCATCACGGGATACCACACCGCCTGACTGCATGGCAGCCAGCATTTCCAGTACCGGGGTCTTTGCTTCACTCATCGCCTTGTCTCTCTCATCACTGGGAGCTGTAACGCCCCTTTAATAACAGGGTCAGTCTAGGGGCAGTGACATCCGCTCAACTTGACTATTTACGAACAAAGCTTGATATTTTGCGAACACCCGGAATTGACTGGATCGAGGTCGTGGATGTTCCTGATTCGCAGTGGCGCTATTGAAAGGTACGAGCAGCTGGTCAGTGAAATGGGGCAGAACCCGAATGAGTTACTTGGTCAGGTGGGCCTGACCATTGCCCAGGTCCGCCAGCCGAACAGCTATATCGCCTATCCCCGCCTTGCCGACTTGCTGGACCTGTCCGCTGACGCCTGTAATGAGCCCCTGTTCGGGCTGCGCCTGGCTGCCCGACAAACCATGCTGGCGCTGGGAGAGATGGCCCTGTCCGCCTCGCAGCAGGAGACCCTGCAGGATTCCCTGTCCTACGCCGAACACCACATTGTGCTGCACGCCCATGGTGTCAGCGTCAGCCAGCATATCAATGGCGAACAGCTGGAATTACACCTGGCCTTTGACTTCAGTAATTCGAGTGGATTGCGACAGCTGATGCAGCTGAGTGCCGGGCAGGCGTTCAATACGGTATGGCAAATGGTGCAGGGTGCTGGCACATCACTGAAAATCCACCTCCTGCAATCCAGGCCGGAAGGAGACCTGTGGCAGTCAGAGAGATATGCAGATCGACTGGTTTTCAACAGCCATTTTTGTGGCATCAGTTTCCCCGCCAGCTGGCTGTCCCGTAAGCCGTGCCCGGATGAAGCATTGATTCGCGAGCATTTCCGCGAGCGTATCAGGCAGCTTGAATCCCTCTACCCCGATAACCTGCAGGCCCAGGTGCGCCATATCGTCAGTAACCTGCTGGCCAGCGGCGAGTGTGATGTCACCCGGGTTGCCGCCACCCTGGATCTGCATCCGCGGGTGTTGCAGAAAAAGCTGCAGGCCCAGGGAGTGACATTTCGCGAGCTATTGCAGGAGACACGTATGGAAATTGCCGAGCTGAACCTGCGCTTTGGCCGCCAGTCCATTACCGATCTCGCCCTCAACCTGGGCTATGCAGACGTGGCCGTATTCAGCCGTAACTTCAAGCAATGGACAGGGATGTCGCCCCGCCAGTGGCGAAAGGAAAACCGGGAAACCGGGCGGAACTGATATCCCGCCCGGCAGAGGGTCAACTGCCCTACTTTGCCTGGCACTATCCCCTTGCGCTTTCCTCCATCCCCTTACGCCCCTTTCCGCTCACGGCGCTCGGCGCGGCGTTCCTGTCGCTCTTCCCGGAGTTCACGCAGTTCGGCTTTCTGCTCGTCGGTCAGGACCGCCAGGAACTGCTGGCGGCTATTCTGGTGCAACTCCATCCGGCGAATCTTGAGCTGGCCTATTTTCATCGCCAGGGCATCCAGGGTAGCCCGGCCGGCCTCATCTGCCAGTGCGTTGCGTAATTCCTTCCGCAGGCTATGGGCCTCGCGCATCAGCTCACGCCGTTCGTCACTGACGGCGTCATGATTTTCGACCAGCTGCGCTTTCTGGCCTTCAGTCAGCTCCAGCTTTTCGGCGAGACGTTCGATGCGCTGTTGCATCTTGTGTGACTTGTCCCCGTGCCTGTGGCCAAAGTCCCCGGCCATACCGAGGGTGGGCACGGCAATCACTGCAGCCAGGCCAATTCCGGTGATCGCGTTTTTCCACTGCCTGTAATTCATGGTTAGCACCTCACTTCTGCAAAGGGTTGCTCACTGTTGGTGAGCGCTGTTGTCGTCTGGCTTGCATCGACGTGAGCATGGTACCGGCGACCGGTGTAATGGAGGGCTAAGCGGGGTTAAACAGTGTTAAGAAAGGTCGGTACTTCCAGGTCCGCCCGGTTTTCCTGCGGACATGGAAGCACTCGATGGAAGGGGGCTATCGGGGGTCAAGAATCCAGGCCAGCTCGTCCACCGCCCGGGTACTTTTCAGACCGCCGGGCAATAGCCGACGCTCGGCCAGGTTGAGGTTATGGCTCGGGCTGTAAAGTCGCTCCACTTCACCGGGGCCGATGGAAAAAGGTGGTCCGGCCATCAGCTGCTGGTCGTACTCGAAGGTGATCAGTAACTGCGGAGCCCCGGGCGCAAGCGCCAGAATATGGGTGGCATATTCATTCCGCATAGACTCGGGCAGCGCCACCAGGGCCGCACGGTCGTAGACCGCATCCACCGGGCCGAGCTGCTCCGGAGACAGCTCGAAGATATCCCCCACAAAAATATCAATCCTGCCGCGCTCCCCGGCTTGCCCGGCACTGTAACAAAGCAGGTTGCCAGTGCCGGACACCATCGGTTCAACACCCAGCTCTTCAAACAATTCCCGTACGGCATTTTCATTCAGCTCGGCACCGGCAACGCTGTAACCCTGAGCCAGTAACCAGTGAATATCCAGCGTCTTGCCACAAAGCGGCAGGAAAACCCGACCGGCAGGTGCCACTTCAGCGAAATAGCGCACCAGCAGCTCATTGGGTTTTGGCGCATGGAAGCCGATTTCTCGCTCTTCCCATTTCCGGTGCCAGAATTCCTTATCCATCTATCCTCCGTTCACAACAGGTTTTCCGGGAATATAACCCGTGCGGGAGTTTTATTCATCGGGCTATGGCCGGGTTTGGGTCAAGGAAGCGTGCAGGCTATGAAAAAGACCCGCCAGGTGGCGGGTCTTTCGGTTTGCGGGCCGGCCAGCGGCCGAACCGGGTTCTCTATCAAGGGCTCAACCGGTTCAGTGGCCTTTTGCCCAGGTCACGTGGGTGATATGGCGCATACCCTGCGGGTCGATGCGGATAAAGGTTTCGTGCTGGCCGCGGCGACCGAGGGACATACCCCAGCCGGCGTTGCTGTTTTCCCAGCCGATATCCGACTTGTTGCAGCCTTTTCCGGGCGGGGAGTTGCAGTCACCACCACCACCGCCGCCGCCGGAGCCATCACTGGCGAAGGAATCATAGCTGTCGACATGCCCGTAGATGGTGTCCAGTTGCGCCATATCGTGGTTATCCGGGTACTCGTAGGGCGGGTCCTGGTAATCCATGCAGGAGAACAGCGATTCGTTATTAAAGTCCTCGTCCTGGTGGCCCAGTCCCACATCGTGCCCCAGCTCCTGGCAGGTGACACTCTGCTTCCAGCTGAAGTTATTGTAATAAGACTGGGTGAAGTAGGTATCATTCAACTTGGTATAGCCGGTCACGATATGCCCCTGGGCATCCAGGGAAATACCGGCGATCCCCAGCCAGCCGTTGTTGCCATAGTCCAGGTTACAGATGCGCACCATACCGTCCGGGGCGCTGCATTTGCGGCGGGTCCGGGATGAGGTGTCACCACTGGGGTCCTCGATCATGTTGAGCTTGGTCGACTTGGACCAGTCGGCAATGGCCTGGGTGACATAGGGGTCCCAGTCTGTGGTGGTGCTGTTGATTACCTGCAGGTCAAAGGAGCTGGTTGTCCTCGCCCAGTGGTAGTCAGCCCAGGAGTGATCTGCCGAGGCCGTAACAGGCAGGCCCGCGGCTAGCAGTACCGCAAGAAAATGCTTTTTCATTATTCTCTCCAGAATTCCAAACCGCTATAGAAAGTTGCGCCTGGGGGCTTCACGGGCGTACGGCTTGTCCGGAAAACCACAGGACGCGATTCACCGGTCCAAATACTGGCTGGAGCAGCCAACTGCTGGCGGTCCCTGAATCCTTGCAGTCACCTGGAGAGTCGTCAAGGCGACTTACGGCGCCAGACAGGACAGTCCAAGCTGTCTTTAATTCGACCTTATCTTCGAACAGGAAATAATTCGGTCAAATCACGCCCGATTGCGCATTTTGAGGAAAGCTTTAGTGCACAAAGTTGCTCTAAATATTTTGTCTTGCACTGAGGTTTCAGTGCACCAATGGCAGGCACTTGTTCAAATATTGCGAACCAATACGCTAATAAAGGAGGCCGGACACGACATTCTTACGGTACTGGATTGCCGGCAGTGGGCAGTCATTGCTTCCAGGGCATCTTCCATTCCGGCTACGGAACCGGACTGCCCGAATGGCCCCGTGACAACCCGCGGGCACTGGCATTATGCCGGCGGGGGCCGTTCTGCCCTGGACCACTCAGCGGACCGGTGCAGGGAATATAACTGCTGTCTCACATTAACCTCCCCAATACGGGAGTTGTAACGTAACCTTACCACCAACTAGCCTTCTTTTCGGTAACCAACCACTTTCTGACAACCTATCCGGGAGAATCCCATGCTTATCGGCAGTCCCCGCCGGGTCGCCATCGTCGGCGCCAATCGTATCCCGTTTGCCCGCTCCCATACGGCTTATGACGGGCTCAGCAACCAGGTCATGCTGACAGATACTCTCCGTGGACTGGTCGACAAATACTCCCTCGCTGGCGAGAAGCTCGATGAAGTGGCTGGGGGCGCCGTACAGAAACATGCCAAGGACTGGAACCTGGTGCGGGAATCGGTGCTCGGTTGCGGGCTGGATCCCCACACGCCTGCATACGATATCCAGCAGGCCTGCGGCACCAGCCTGGAGGCCACGATCCTGGTGGCCAACAAGATTGCCCTGGGCCAGATCGACTGCGCCATTGCCTGTGGCACCGATACCACCTCCGATATCCCCATGGGCGCCCATCCCGGCATGCGCCGTACCCTGCTGAAGATCAATAATGCCCGCACCACCGTTGATCGCCTGAAGGCCGCCGCCGGGTTGCTCGACCCGCGCCAGCTGTTGCCGGAAGTCCCCACCGGTGCCGAGCCGCGCACCGGCATGAGCATGGGGCAGCATGCCCAGGTTACCGCCACCCAGTGGGGGATTACCCGTGAGGCACAGGACGAGCTGGCCCTGGCCAGCCACAAGAACCTGGCCCGGGCCTATGACGAGGGTTTCTTCGACGACCTGGTGATGCCCTACCACGGCCTCGAGCGGGACAACAACCTGCGCCCCGATTCGACCATGGAGAAAATGGCCAAGCTCAAGCCGGCCTTCGACCGGGACAATGGCACCATTACCGCCGGCAATGCCACGCCATTCACCGACGGTGCATCGGCGGTGCTACTGGCCAGTGAGGAATGGGCAGCGGCACGTGGCCTGCCGGTACTGGCCTATATCACCGCCGGCCAGGCCGCCGCAGTGGATTACGTCAAGGGCGGTGAGGGACTGCTGATGGGCGGCGCCTATGCCATTCCCCATATGCTGCAGCAGCGTGGCCTGTCGCTGCAGGATTTTGATTTCTATGAAATTCACGAGGCTTTTGCCGCGGTGGTGCTCTGCACCCTGGCAGCGCTGGAATCGAGCGAGTTCTGCCGCGATAAACTGGGCCTGCCGGAGGCGCTGGGCAGCATCGACCGCAGCCGCCTCAACGTCAACGGCAGCTCCATTGCTACCGGCCATCCGTTCGCGGCTACTGGAGGACGCATTGTCGCCTCCCTGGCCAAAATGCTCGACCAGAAAGGTTCCGGCCGCGGCCTGATCTCTGTCTGTGCCGCCGGCGGCCAGGCGGTGACCGCCATCCTGGAAAAATAACATTCAAGAAAGCTATACCATGCCCGACCTGCTGAAACAGCTGCACAGCAACCCCCTGTCCGGTTGGCTGGTGCGATCGCTCGGCCTGCCCAATCCCGTCACGCTGGCACGCACGGACGGTCCCTATGCCGCCCGCCCGTTTGCCGGCAAAACCGCCATCCTGGTGACACTGGGCTACGGCCCGCTGGAACAGCCGCTGGCCGGGATCCTGGAGCGCGGGGGAGCGAATCGCTGTGCACCGGATGACCTGGCCGGGGACCAACGGATTGATATTCTCGTGGTGGATGCCTCCGGTATCGACTCGCCCACGGATTACTCATCCCTGCACGGACAGCTGCACCCCCTGGTCCGCCGGGTCGCCCGCAATGGTCGCGTCTTCCTGCTGGCCCCCCTGCCGGAGGAAACAGAAAGCCCGGTGGCCACCGGGGTGGCCCGGGGGCTGGAAGGCTTTAGCCGCTCCCTGGGCAAGGAGCTTGGCGCCAGGGGCATCACCGTGAACCTGGCCTATACCGGCCGGGATGCCGGCGACCGGCTCGACATGCCCCTGCGCTTTTTCTGCGGTCCCCAGACCGCCTATGTGTCCGGGCAGGCCATCACCATCCGGGGCTCAGTACAGGCACCGGAAACCCTGCCCGCCGAACAGGTGCTGGAAAACAAAGTGGCGCTGGTAACCGGCGCCGCTCGCGGCATCGGGCTGGCAACAGCGCAGCGCCTGCGCCAGGAGGGCGCCACCGTGGTATGCGTGGATATCCCGGGCGCATCTGCGGAGCTGGAGCAAGCCTGTAAAGAGATCGGGGCGACGCCGCTGGTTCTTGATATCACAGCGGAAAACGCACCGGGAGAACTGGCAACATTTATCCAGCAGGAGTTTGGCGGCCTGGATATCCTGGTGCATAACGCCGGTATCACCCGTGACAAGACCCTGGGCAAGATGCCCGAGAAATACTGGCAACAGGTCATGGCCGTGAACCTGGAGGCTATCATTGCCGTCGACCGGGCACTGCATGAGGCGCAGCTGGTCCGTGACGGCGGCCGGCAGGTGTACCTGTCCTCCATGAGCGGGGTGGCGGGAAATTTCGGGCAGACCAACTATGCCACCACCAAGGCTGCGTTAATCGGCTACGTCGGCGCACTGGGGCGGGAACTGGCAGGGCGCGGTATCTGTGCCAATGCCGTGGCGCCCGGCTTTATCGAGACCGCCATGACCGACAGGATGCCCTTTTTCACCCGCGAGGCGGGCCGTCGCCTCAACTCCCTCAAGCAGGGGGGACAACCGCGGGACGTGGCGGAGCTGGTGTGCTTCCTGTCGTCACCGGGTGCCTACGGGATCACCGGGAATACCATTCGCGTATGCGGCCAGGGATTGATCGGCGCCTGAGCCGGCCGGCTTCAGGGTGCACTGATACACACAATACCCAGCGCCTGGCCCGGTTCCCCCCGGTAGGTATCCAGGAAGTGGCAGTCGCCGACCTGGATCGGCACCGGCACGAAACTGTGGCCCATATAGACGGCGTCGATTCCGGACACCCGGAATGGCGCCAGGCGGTCGCTTGAGCCCCCGGCAACCCATTCCGCACACTGCCCGGCCCCTGCATCACCCGCACGTTGCATCTCACGATCCTTGAACGCGGCGATTTCCCGCGCGGTGGTCTCGCTGGCGAGGAAATCTCCGTAGAACTGCTCCACCAGGGTCCGCTCCCAGAGTATCCCCCGCGCCACTCCCGCCAGCGGTTCCCGGGCCGGGGATTTTCCGGCCTGCCAGGCAGCGTCAATGGCGGCGAGGGACCGCGCCATTCTTCTCCAGTCTCCGTCGGGCAGGTTGGCGTGAACCAGGCCGATGCGCCCGTCCCCGGTGTCTATCTCGATCGCCCAGGGCCACTGCTGCACTTTTTCCACGCAACGCTGCTGCCGATCGCCGGGGAGACTGTAGAACCAGTCGCCACCATTCAGTTGGTGCAGGGCAGACTCGGCCGGGTCGGCAAAGCCGGCCAGCATCATCGCCTCGTGGTTGCCGGCAATGCTGATATAGGTGCGCTGGTCCACCATAGCCAGCAGCTGCTCGCTGTCCGGGCCACGGTCGACCAGGTCGCCGACGAAGAAGAGCCGGTCACAGTTGCCATCGAACCCGATGTTCTCGAGCTGAAGCTTCAGTTGCTGCAGGTGGCCGTGGAGGTCGCCGACAACAAAATCTCTTCCCCGCTGATTGCGGCCAACACGACGCAAAAGGTCCATGGGAATGGTAATCCGGGCTGGGCACAGGTAACGATTACCCGCTAATCCTAGTCGTCGCCGCCTGGACCGGGGATGCTCCCGGCGCCGGAAAGTGAACCCCGGCGCCGGGACAACAGGCAGGAATTGTTTGCCGCCGCAGCTTATTCGCCGCTGCCGGCCATCGGTGTCTTGCCGAGCAGGTCGAGGTAGAAGGCGTATTGCAGCGCCCTCTCCTCGTAGCGCCGGTAGCGGCCGGATGCACCGCCATGGCCGGCGTCCATGTTTACATGGAATACCAGCCGGTTGTCATCGGTCTTCAGGTCCCGGAGCCTGGCAACCCACTTCATGGGTTCAAAGTACTGCACCTGTGAATCGTGCAGGCCGGTGGTCACCAGCATATTGGGGTAGTCCTGGGCCCTGACCTGGTCGTACGGGGAGTAAGAAAGCATGTACTCGTAGCTGTCCTTGTTATTGGGGTTGCCCCACTCGTCATACTCGTTAACCGTCAGCGGGATCGACTCATCGAGCATGGTGGTGACCACATCCACAAATGGCACCTGGGCAGTGATCCCGCGGTAGAGTTCCGGCGCCATATTGACGACGGCTCCCATCAGTAATCCGCCGGCACTGCCGCCCGCGGCAAAGACTTTGTCAGGCGCGGCGTATTTTTTCTTCGTCAGCCCCTTTGTTACATCGATAAAGTCGGTAAAGGTGTTGATCTTGTTGAACATCTTGCCGTCTTCATACCAGGCCCGGCCCAGCTTCTGGCTGCCGCGGACATGGGCAATGGCAAAGACAAAACCCCGGTCCAGCAGCGAAATAACGTCAGCGCGGAACGCCGGGTCAATCGTATAACCGTAGGAACCGTAGCCGTATTGCAGGAGCGGGTTGGTACCGTCTTTGTTGAACCGGTCCTTGCGGTAGACGAGGGAAACCGGGATCTCCTCGCCATCACGGGCGGCGATGGTAATGCCCTCGCTCTGGTAGCGCGCCGAATCGAAGTCACCGGGCACCTGGTCCTGCTTCATCAACTGCAGGTCGCCGGAGACCAGGTCGGCATCGTATATCGTATCCGGCGTGGTCAGGCTGGAGTAGGCAACACGCACCGAGCCGGCTTGCGGATCGGGGTTATTGCCGAGAGACAGCTGGTAGACAGGATCATTGAAACCCACTTCGAGATCATCATCGCTCTCGAGGCCGAGGATGCGCAGGGCTTTCTGGCCGTCCTGGCGTTCAATCACCGCCAGCCTGTCCGTGAAGGTGGTGAAGTCCGCGAGGAAAACATCATCGCGGTGGGGAATGACCTCCTGCCAGCGGGACTTGTCGCCCGCATCTGCCACGGCAACCTTCATCAGGCGGAAGTTCTCTGCTTCCCAGTTGGTCTTGATATAGAACTCGTCACCGAGCTTCTTCGCATAGTACTCGTGCTTGTCTTCCAAGGGGTGCAGTGGTTGAAACTCTCCCTCCGGCTGGTCTGCATCCAGCACGGACACGCCCTTCACCAGCGTGGAGTAGTGGTGGATATAAATCAGCTCACCGTCGCGGGAGTTTGAAATCGCGGTATAAAACGACTTGTCTTTTTCTTCGTACACCAGCTGGTCTGCGCTTTGTGGCGTACCCAGTTTGTGGCGCATCACCTGATAGCCGAGCAGGGTCTGGGGGTCTTTGTTGATATAGAAAACGGTCTGGTTATCGTTGGCCCATGCCACCATGGCCTCTGCATTCTCCAGGCGATCGTCCAGCAGCTTGCCGGTCTCCAGGTCCTTGAAGCGGAGGGTATAAATACGCCGGCCGACACTGTCCTCGGCATAGGCCAGCAGGCGATTGTCCGGGGAAACCGCGGTCTCCCCCACATTGAAATACGACTTGCCGTCCGCCATGGCATTGACGTCCAGCATGATTTCTTCCGGCGCATCCAGGTCACCCTTGCGGCGGGCATGGACGGGGTATTCCTGGCCCGGCTGGTAGCGACTGTAGTACCAGTATCCGCGAACCTTGACCGGTACCGTGGACTTGTCCTGCTCGAGCCGCCCGGTCATTTCATCGTAGAGCACCTTCTGCAGCGCCTCGGTATGCGCCATCACGCTCTCGGTGTATTTGTTTTCCGCCTCCAGGTGGGCGATGACCTCGGGATCCTGCCGCGCGTCATCGCGCATCCAGTAATAATCGTCGACACGTTCATGGCCGTGGATCGACATCCTGTGGGGTTCTTTCCTGGCCACGGGAGGAACGGCTTCAGGGGACAGCGCGCTGGCCGAGGCCGGGGACTCCCCGGACTGGGAATTCCCGGACGGCGGTTTACCACACCCGGTTACAGTGGCCAGGCTGGCGAGGGTGATCAGGAGGGCGACTCTGGTTTTCATGGTGGCTCCGGATGCGTGATTATCGTTATACCGCTCATCTGGATATCCTATACCAGAATCTTTTGCAACAAACTGCGAGCGGCTTACGGGCCATTACAGTGCGGGCCCCGCACAGGTCCCTCTATACACCGTCACCCGATAACAGCAGACACTATCGACCCGGCAATAACAGCCAGCTCATACCCGCGATAATCAGGGACGCCAGCACACTGAGTACCGCCCCTTCACGGACCATGTCCTGCATCCGCAGTACACCCGTACCATAAGCAATGGCATTGGGCGCTGTGGCCACCGGCAGCATAAACGCACAACTGGCGCACATGGCGGCGGGAATCATCAGTACCATCGGATCGAAACCGGCGGTCTCAGCCGCCACCGCCAGTATCGGCATCAACAGGGTGGCTGTCGCGGTGTTGCTGGTAATCTCGGTAAGGAAAGTCACCGACAGGCACAGCAGCACCAGCATCAGCCAGAGTGGCAGTGTCGTCAGGAATGACAGGCCATTGCCCATCATCTCGCTGAGACCAGAGGCCGTAAAACCCTTGGCGATGGCGATGCCGCCGGCAAAGAGCAGCAACATCCCCCACGGGATAGTCTCCGCAGTGGGCCAGTCCAGCAGGCGCCCGCCCTTGCCGTTGGGCACCATGAACATCACGACCACCGCGGCCAGCGCCACCGTGCTGTCACCGGCACCCTCCACACCGAGGAGCCCGCTCCAGCCACCAAAGGGTTCGCTGCGGGTCACCCAGGCCAGGATGGCCAGGCCAAATACCGCCAGCGTCCGCACCTCTTCCGGGCGCCACTCGCCCACCTGTGGCGGCTCGATGGGTTTATCCAGTCGCACGCTGCGGGTCAGCCACAGGGCCATCAGTGGCAGGGTGACCAGTACCACCGGCAGGCCGATGGACATCCATTCCAGGAAACTGAAGCCACTGCCGGTGACTTCCTCGTAGATACCCATAAAAATCACATTGGGCGGTGTCCCGATGGGGCTGCCCACTCCGCCCAGGCTGGCCGCGTAGGCGACCCCCAGCACCAGTGCCACGGTGAGCTTGCGGTTATCCGCCCGCGACAGGACCGCCAGGGCGATGGGCAGCATCATCAACGTGGTGGCGGTATTGGATATCCACATACTGAGCAGCCCCGCCGCCAGCATAAATCCCAGTACCAGCCGGCGTCCGCTGGACACCCCCACCAGTTGCAGCATATACAGGGCCAGGCGCTCGTGCGCACCGCTTTTTTCCAGCGCCTTGGACAGGATAAAGGCACCCATCAACAGCAGGATCACATGGCTGCCGAGGGAGGACGCCACCAGTTTGTGATCGGCCACCCCGAACAGCGGCAGGAGCACAAACGGGGCCAGGGAGGTGGCGGGAATCGGCAGCGCCTCGGTCACCCACCAGATAACCGTGAGCAGGGTGATGGCAGCGGTGACCGCAGGCAGGTAGGACATGCCCAGCAACTTGAGCACACCGTAGAAAATTACCGCCAGCACTGGCCCGAAGATAATAAAGTGCTGCCGCGTCAATGCCATCGCGAGCTCCCTCCCCTACCGGTTGCACCGGCCCGTTATGATTTTTGTTGTTTTCCAGTTTTTACCTACAGGCGCTACTGCCCGGATAGAAATCTCCTGGAGAAAGACCAGGGTACCGCAAATTCCGGCAAAAGTTGCCCGGCCACTGCCCATAGGTGGATAACAACAGGAACGCAGGGTCTATGCTTACAGCAAGTCCCTGCAACACGGAGTTTCCATGCACCGGCTATCGCCCGGCAAACTTGCAGCCCCCCTGTTCACTGCCATCCTGTTGTTGCAGGCAGCCTTCACTGCCAGCGCGGAAAACGGTCCCTCATTCGACTGCGAGGGTGTGCGCGAGGGCAGCACCGAGGCGATGGTCTGCGCGGATGAGGTACTGGCGTCGCTGGATCGCAAACTCGCCGAGGTCTACGCAGCGGCGCTCGCAAAAGCCTCCAACGAGCATCCCCCGGTGCTAAAGGCCGGCCAGCGCGGCTGGATCAAGGGGCGCAACGAGTGCTGGAAAGCCGACGACCAGCGGCAGTGTGTCGAGGACAGTTACCGCCGGCGAATCGCCGAGCTGCAGGCGCGCTACCGCCTGGCGCCCGGCAGGGGCCCGGTGACCTTTGCCTGTGACGGCAACCCCGCCGACGAAGTGGTGATCACCTATTTTGCGACCGAGCCGCCCACGCTGATCGCCGAGCGCGGCGACAGCGTCTCGCTGATGTACCGGCAACCCAGCGCCAGCGGAACCAATTACCGGGGCCGCAATGAGAGTTTCCGGGAGCATGGGGGCGAGGCCACCATTATCTGGGGCTTCGACGCCAAGCCGATGCAGTGCCGGCAATCAACCACAAGGTGAGCCACCGAATATAGCTCCCACCTCTTATAACCAGACTGCCATTGCCTGTGCGGAACCGTTATTGGTCAACTCCTGACCGGCCGCTATAATCCGCGATCCCTTAAGTTCGCCCTGCAGCCCCCGGGCCTCCTGCCGCTGGCGCCGGGGATTCCTGGCATTCCCGCTGTTCGTCAAAGTTGTATCCATGACCAAAGCATCCCCGCTCGCCCTCCTTCCCCTGGCCCTGTTCCTCGCGCTGTTTGTCGGCAGCGGCCTCTGGTTCCAGTCACAGGGAGTCGAGATGGCCTTTTACCAGGTATCCGCACCGGTCGCGATCCTGCCCGCCATTGCGCTTGCCATACTGCTGGCCAGGGGTCCCCTGCAGCAGCGTATCGAAACCTTTGTGCGCGGCGTGGGCGACCAGACGATTATCACCATGGTGCTGATCTACCTGCTGGCCGGCGGCTTCGCCAGCGTGGCCGGGGCTGTGGGTGGTGTGGAGGCCACGGTCAATTTTGGCCTGAGCGTAATTCCACCTACACTGGTGTTGCCGGGCCTGTTCGTGATCACGGCGTTTGTGGCCACCGCCATGGGCACCTCCATGGGCACGGTCGCCGCCATTGCGCCGATTGCCGTGGGCGTGGCCGGGGCCACCGACCTGCCGCTGCTGCTGACCGTGGGCACTGTGGTGGGCGGGGCCATGTTCGGTGACAATCTCTCGATTATTTCCGACACCACCATCGCCGCCACCCGCACCCAGGGCGTGGCTATGCGGGACAAGTTCCGTATGAACCTCCGCATCGCCCTGCCCGCGGCCCTGGCCACCATGGTATGGCTCTATTTCCAGGGAGGCACCGCCACAGTGGAAGTACCCGGGGATTATGACCTGCTGCGGATCCTGCCCTACGTGGCGGTGCTGGCCATGGCAGTACTGGGGGTCAATGTGCTGCTGGTACTGTTTATCGGCATCCTGCTGGCGGGAGTTATTGGCCTGGCACTGCAGCCCGGCTACAGCCTGGCGGTGCTGTCGCAGGACATTTACCGGGGCTACGGCAATATGCAGGAAATCCTGGTGCTGTCCCTGCTGATCGGGGGACTGGGGGCAATGATGAAATCCCAGGGTGGCCTGGAGTGGCTGGGCCGCACCATCGACCGGCTGAGCCGCCTGGGACATAACCGGGAGCCGTCCCCACGCGCAGGTGAAATAGGGATTGGTGCGGCGGTGGCGGCAACCAACATGTGCGTCGCCAACAATACCGTGGCGATCCTGCTGAACGGTGAATTGGCCCGGGGGATCAGCGACCGCTATGGCGTCGACCCCGGGCGCAGTGCCAGCCTGCTGGATATATTCTCCTGCGTCGTACAGGGCCTGTTGCCCTGGGGTGCGCAGTTGCTGCTGGCTTCCTCCCTGGCCGCAGTGTCGCCGTTGGCCCTGGTGGGACAGGTGCAGTACTGCTGGCTGCTCGTGATTGCGGCGCTCGCCAGCGTGGTGCTGGCGAACCGACGGGCTGCAATGGCCACGTATACCCCGGCGGCCACCGAGTCCCCCTGACGCCAGCGGGGGAACTCCCTGGCCCCGGCCGACTCCAAGGCCGGACAGTGGAAAAGGGATTGTGCAATGAACCAGGGATCGGGATTCAGGCTGAAGGATCACCGCGGAATACTCCTCTTTGTGGCGCTGATGCTTATCTTTCGCAGCGCCCTCGCCGACTGGAACCACGTACCGACCGGGTCGATGCGGCCGATCATCCAGGTGGGCGATTACATCCTGGTGGACAAGCTGGCCTACGACCTGCGCGTACCCTTTACCCATCGCTCCCTGGTCCGCCTCGGCGAGCCGGCGCGGGGCGATATTGTTGTCTTCGATTCCGGTGTGACCGGCAACCGGCTGGTCAAGCGGGTAATCGGCACACCGGGGGATACCGTGGCGCTGCGGGGTAACCAACTGGTTCTCAACGGGGTGCCCGTCCAGTACCAGCTGCACACAGATAGCCCTGCCTCCCGTGAACTGCTGGAGATGCTGCCGGGCCAACCCCATCCGGTGCGCCTGGAGCGGGAAGCCAACAGGCTGTCCAGCTTTGCGCCGGTCAGCATACCCGCCGACTATTTCCTGGTCCTCGGCGACAATCGTGACAACAGTGCCGATTCCCGCGTGATAGGGCTTGTCCCCCGCCGGGAAATTGTCGGCAGGGCACACCGGGTCCTGCTCTCCCTCGACTACGACAATTACTTCCTGCCCAGGCAGGGGCGCCTGCTCAGGCCCATCTGACGGGGGATCACTCCAAATTCCACGCAAAAGCTGTACACTGCCGGCGAACAAGTAGAATAAGTCCCCGGCATGGCCACGATCCCCAATACCGTCGAAGTCCTGGAAAAACTCCGCTGGAACGCTCACCTGTGCAAGCACAGCCACTTCCGCGCCTCCATGCGTGGGCGCAACCTGCATGTGCTGTGCGGGGTGCCCATCGTGGTGATCAACCTGTTCCTGGGCTCCCTGTTTTTCTCCCTTATCAATGCCGAATTGCCCGACTGGACCAAGTGGGCGGGTGCCGGCCTGGCGCTGGTCACTGCACTACTGGGTGGCGTACAGACCTTTTTCAATTTCAAGAAGAACTACGAAGGGCACCGGGAGATAGGCAACGAGTACCTGGCCGTAGGGCGGGAGTGTGAGCGGCTGATTGCACTCTATTTTGACCGGATCCTGGACCTGGAACACCTGTCGGCCAAGATTGCGGAACTGAACGCGCTCTACTCCGATATCAACCAGCGCGCCGAGGAGTTTATCGTTTCCAATACCGACTACCGGGAGGCGTTACGCATCCAGAACAAGAAGGCGGAGCGCGAACCCTCCCTGGTGGAGCAGGCCCGCCGCGGTCACCTGGAGGCACAGCGGGAACCCGAGGCCAGCGTAGCCTGAAAACAGCAACCGGGGATAAACCATGCATCACCTGCTGGAAAAACTCAGCCTCTGGGCCGGGCCGGCGGTCCTCATTGGCCTCGCCTGCCTGGTGCAATTCTCTCCCCAGGACCTGGATGCATTGCTGCGCTACGACCGGGCCCTGGTCCTCTCGGGCGAGTACTGGCGAATTGCCAGCGGGCACTTCACCCATACCGACCTGAACCACCTGTTGCTCAATGTAGCGACACTGCTGCTGTACTGGGTCCTGTTCCCAAACCGCCATCCCCTGACCCGCCTGCTGATCGAGGTTTCCGTGCTGGCAACACTGTGTGGACTGGCGCTGGTGCTGTTTGAGCCACATGTCAGCTGGTATATGGGGCTTTCCGGGCTTGTTCATGCCCTGCTGGCACTCAGCGCTACCCAGGAAATCCTGCAGCGCGAGACACGTTGGCGGGGCACGCTGCTGCTCTCCATCCTGGCGCTGAAGGTTTACTCGGAGTACTACGGCACTGAGGGTTCCCTGGTATCCCGGTGGATCGACGCCCCGGTTGTGCACGACGCGCATTTCTGGGGGCTGGCCTGCGGGATTGTGGCCGCCCTCTGTATCCGCGTCGGTGCCCTGCTGGGGGAACCCCTGGCGCGAGGGACCGGAGCGCTGCGTCGCTAGAGCTGGCAGCTGCCGGGCAAGTTACGCCGTACCCTACTCCGGCACCTGCACCTGCCGGTTGGATTCATGCGCGGTGTCCGGATCTCCGCCAAAGCGGAGGTCACGATTGAGGTTATCGATCGTCGCCAACTCCTCATCGCTCAATTCAAACCCCCACAGCTCCAGGTTGCCGGTCATGTGCTCGATGCTCTCGGCCTTGGGAATCACAATCCGGCCCTGCTGGACATCCCATTTGAGGATAATCTGCCCGGCATTGACCCCGTGCTTTTCCGCCAGTTCCTGGATCACCGGGTCACTGACCGGCTTCTCCCGGGTCTTCACATCACTCCAGCCCCCGGTTCCCAGGGGGGACCAGCAGGACACCGCCATCTGGTGGAACTGGCAGTATTCCACCAGTGCTTTCTGGGTGAAGTAGGGATGCAGTTCCAGCTGGTTGTAAGTGGGCTTGATGCGGGCGAAGGTGGCGAGCTGCTCTATATCTGACTTGCGGAAATTAGACAGGCCCAGGGCACGGATTTTCTTTTCATCGTAAAGCGACTCCATCGCCTCCCAGGTCTCGCGCGTGTAGGCTGGCACGGGCCAGTGCACCAGGTAGAGGTCCAGATATTCCAGTTCCAGGCGCTCGAGACTCCGCTCGAATGCCGCCTGCGTATCGCTGCCCTGCTCTGTATCCCACACCTTGCTGACGATAAACAGCTCGTCGCGCGGAATTCCGGACTGCAGGATGGCGCGTCCCAGGGCGCGCTCGTTGCCGTACACAGAAGCCGTGTCAAAGTGACGGTAACCCACTGCCAGGGCCTTGAGGAGAGTATCTGTGACACGGCTGTCATCCTGTTGCCAGGCCCCGATAGCAGCGGTGCCAAAGCCGATCTGGGGAATTTCGACGCCATTATGGAGTGTGATTGTGCGCATGGGGGTACCTTTCAGGCCGGACGGGTAAGCCGTCACCACTGCGCTCCGGAGCACCGGGCGACAGGCGATTCTCATGATGATTTGGCCTGAGTCTAGCCCATCTGGTGCATGGCGCAGTGACGCCCTGGCGGCTAGGTCCAGCCGCCGCCGGCAGACCTGGACTAGCTCCGTTTCCCGCCATCGACTGTGGCTGCCCGGCACTGCCCATCAGGTTGTTGTACCGCAACCACCTCGCGCCCCAGTGCGCGATAGATCCGCTCCAGTTCGTCGATGCGCGCCTGCCAATCCATTCCAGCGGTTGCCGCGCTGCGCCCGGCCAGGCCCATTGCCTCTCGCATGCAGGAATCTTCAGCCAGCTTGCAAACCGCAGCTACCAGGCCCTCGATGAATCCCTCAACGCTGCTGACCGGTACCCGGATCCCGGCATCCTGCGGCAGGTAATCCGCCGGCCCACCCCAGTCCGCAGCAATTACCGGCAGCCCCGCCGCCATCGCCTCCATGACCACCGCCCCGCCAGCCTCGCGCAGGCTCGGCAAAACAAAAACATCGGCGCGCCGATAACAGTCGGCCAGCCCGGATGCGTCCACCCAGCCGGAAAAAACCACCTTTGACTGCAATCCCAGTGCTTCGCCCAGGCTCTCCAGGGCGGTGCGCTCTGCGCCATCGCCGACAACTTCCAGCACTACCGGCAATCCGGCCGGGAGCCGGGCCACTGCCCGCAACAGCAGGTCCACGCCCTTGAAGGAGACCAGCCTCCCGCAAAACAGCAGGTGCAACCTGCCGGGCTGACGACCTCCCACTCTCGGTGCGTACTCGCGCGTATCCACCGCATTGGCAACGAGCTCGCAGACCTCGCCCCGCAGGCCAGGCGGCAGCGCCGCCCGGGTACGCGCATTGGAAACCAGAACCATCCGGGCGTCGGGAAGACCGCGGCAAAATGCCGCCATGGGACGTGCCAGAGCGCGTACGCCGCTCACCAGCAGCCGGGACAGGAGGGGCTCCCGATAACGAAACGCCGGCGGATAATCCATCGCCCCGTTCAGGGGGCCGATAATCACCGGCACACCAAATCCGTGCACCAGTGATGGTGCCCGGGGCGAGATCGGGATTGGCTGGTGAATCAACGCCAGGCCATAACTACGGACAAGGCGATGAATCAGGGGGCGTGCCCGCCATTGCATAATCAGCCACAGCAACATGCCGGTGGTCATCGTATGGATACGCTCCGGCAACCGGCAGCCCAGTTTCGCCACCCAACGCTCCAGGCGGATTTCGGGCACATAGTGGATGTAGCCCGTGAGTGCTGGATACGCAATATCCAGCCAGCACCGGTTCCGGGCATGCACCAGCAGGTGGGCATGGATGTGACGGCGATGGAGTTCCAGGAAATAGCGCAATGGCCGCGCCGCCTCCCCCCCGAAAGACAGTGAGGCATTCGGCGCGAATAGCAGCACCGGGTCATTGGCGGGCATCACATGCCCTCTTTGACCGCTCTGCCGGGAACGGCATCAATCACAAACTGGAAGGAAGTTCGCACCAGGTATAACAGCCAGGACGCAATACCAAGGAACTTGCTGCCGTCTTCGAAAATATGGTGAAGCGGCAGGATATCCTCCGGCAACTTGTCGACGGCCAGCGACAACGTGAAAAAGCCACCGGCGCAGAAAAAAATAAGGAAGTCTGTGTTCAGCATCGTCCGCCAGAAGCGCACTAGGTAGGCCACCATACAGAACCCGTACAGCAGGATCACATAGCGTTCCCGAAGACCAAAATAATACGGGAACACAACTTCATGCAGGAGAAACAGGTCATCAAGAAGAAGCAGTATGATGAAGGCACCGGACCAGAAAAGAAATGATTGTTGCTTCCTGTCACGGCCAAGTCGACCCACAAGCGCTGCGCAAAACAGGGAAATTGCGGCGGCGGCACACCATAGCAGAATGCCAAGATTCGACAGGATGCCGGTATAAAAAGGGGCCCGGATCACAGCAACAGGATCGCGGGTAAGGTTTTGCACAGGGACGCCCAGCCCCTGTGATATGACCACCAGGGCCAGCAATCCGAGGAAAACTACCAGGTAGAGCAGTACCAGGCCCTTGCCAAGCCTGCGAAACTGAATCAGCAGTCGGGTGACCAGCTGGCCTGCCAGCTGCAAAACAATCCGCACTGGCGATACGCCAGGGCACGGCGGTGCCTGCTCCATTTCCATATGGGATCGACCGTCATCCAATTGCCACAGAAGTTTCCTGCATTAGACACGCATCACACCGCGAATGGCAACTAGTTTTAATAAATCGCTTAGCGTCGAAAAGAATGGCAGCAAGCGTACCAATTTGAAGGTTCTAAAATGAAAAGTTATCCAGGGTGTACCACCCGGGGCAGCAGATACCGGACTTAATTATCGACAACCTCCACCTCCCGGGTATCGGCTTTCCGGGTGACATTGATACTGGCTCTCGGTGCCCGCACGCGCGCGCCTGCGGGGACGTCAACACTGACCACTGCATTGGCCCCGATCGAGACATCATTCCCAATCGTAATATCACCCACAATTACCGCACCGGCACCCACATTGACCCGGGAGCCGATTGTTGGCTTGGCGTTGCGGTCGCTTGCACTGGCAATTCCAAGAGTCGTGTTCTGCCGGAAAACCACGTCGTCGCCGATAGAGCGCGCGCCAAGAACAATGCCACCAAAATGTTCAATCTTCACCCTGCGCCCCAGACCGACGGTGTAGTCCAGTTTGATCCCACACAACCACTGGCAGAGTATCCGCCAGATACGGTAAGCGACTGTCAGTGGCGCACGCAGCAAGCGGGAACGTACCCCCATACGCCAGTTACCAAAGCGGTGGCAAAATACTGCCCAGAACCCCTGGCTCAACCAGTCGCGGTCATGGGTGACAAAATCTTCCCTGACCAGCGCCCAGAAACCGATGCCGGGGGGATTGCAGTTTCGATCACCTTTCGGCAGCGGTGCGGCAGCGGTCGATCGTCCCTTCTCCATACTCAGTTCCCCAACATGGCTTTTTTAAGGAAGCGCCCCATGGAATGGCCATCAACCCGGCGGCGCCGCGGAATAAAGATGGCCAGCAGGTTATTGGCCATGCGCCCAAGCAGCCAGGCGAAACCGGCGGAAAAGGCATAGAGCCGTGAATGATTCTTGTAAAAGTAGCGATTCCAGGATTCATACCAGTAGTCCGGCATGGGCCGGGCCGCCGACTGGCTGCCGACAATATTTGTCGCCGCACCGGCAAGGTGCACAATCCTGGATGCCGGCAGCGAGTAAATCGCTACGCCCTGTCGGCGTGCACGACGCATATAATCCACCTCCTCAAAATAGAGAAAGTAACCACTATCCAGGTGACCAAGGCGGCTCAGCACCTGCTCACTGAGAAAAAAACCGGCCCCGGTAACCCAATCGGCCTCGATCGGTTCCTCCGGAACGCCCATACTGACCCGGCGATGGGGAAAAAATCGGTCGATTAGTGACAGGGAAACTGCGCGTTGCATCTCCGAGACCAGTGAGGGGAAACGGAATGCAGAAGGCCTGGGCACCAGGTTTTCATCCAGCAGCGTGGACCCGAGAATACAGAGATCCCCCCGGGCGCGGGAAAAAGCCACCAATGCATCAATGGCGCCCTCCACTGGGTAGGCGTCCGGGTTGAGGAAGTAGTAGTAATCGGGATTCAGGCCACTGCGTGAAACCGCTTCGAGGGCCAGGTTATTACCATAGGAGAAGCCGCCGTTATGGCTACTGTCGATCAGGTTGATGGAGGCGGCATGCGAGCTGCTTGCCCGGGCCCGTGACAACAGCCCCCGGGAATCATCCGTGGATGCGTTATCGACGATAAACAGGCTTAACTCTATGCCGGTGTCGTTCACCGAGGAGAAAACCCTCTCGATATTCTCTGACACCAGGTGTCCGGTATTGTAATTTACAATAATAACCGCAACGTCAGTCATGCTCTTCCCTAAGTGATTAACCTGTTGCCGGGCGGCGCTTGCAATCGCATACCCGTACGCAGTCGTTGCCCCATAGCATCCTGTCCCGGAGCGCGGTAGACCAGGGCTCGATCATAGCGCTCATGCATGACGCCGTAAAACTACATCAAATTACATTGGCAGCAATTCGGGGTCTCCCCCCCCCGACAACTCATGGTATCGGCCCGGGGCTTGCTGTTATTCGAGCCACAAGAAGATGCAATGGGCGCCAAATGCTCAACAGCTGCCGTCAGGACCGGCGGGCTTTCACATCCCTTCCCGGTGATGGGGCCAGCGACGGTCCAGGTGCGACAGGAAGCGGTGCAGCAATAAAGTGAATCAGTTAGTATCGACAGCAGGTGTCGAACCCAGAACCATAAACAGGCGGTCCTATGGCAAACCAGCTGACAGCCCTGCTCGATCTCTGGTACGGGCAACGCAGAGAGCGCACCTGGGTGTTGGGCAGTATCTACCGCACTGCCGGCCCCTGCTATCGCAAGGCCGGGGCAATGATGCTGTTCGATGACCTGGGCCGGCATTATGGCCTGCTCAGTGGCGGCTGCCTGGAGGCGGACATCCAGCGCCATGCCCGACAGGTCGCCCACTCCGGTGCGGCCAAAACGCTGTGCTATGACGGCAGCGACGAGGACGACTTCGCGTTTCAGCTCGGTATCGGCTGCGGCGGCATTGTGCATATATTGCTGCAGCCGGTGCAGGCCGACAACGATTACCTGCAACTGGGCCGGCTGCGCGAGCAGCTGCAGCAGCGCCAACCGTGTTACTACCTGCAGAAAATACCGGTCAACGGTGAAGTAGCAGCAGGTGTCGAGCCGGCCGGGAACAGTGGGCCGACGGGGCGCGCCACATTGGTGCAGCGCGAGGATGGCGACTGGCTGCGGACTCCCGTTACACCGCCTGCCCATATCCTTGTTGTTGGTGCGGGCGTGGATGCACGGCCCATGGCCCAACTGTTCCGTACCCAGGGCTGGCAGGTAAGCCTGTGCGACCCGCGCCCGGCCAACGCGCGGCCCGCCTATTTCCCCGGCTGTCACTGTTATTCCTGCCCTCCCGATGAACTCAGCCAGCACCTCGACCTGTCCCACATTGATGCCGCCGTGATCATGAGCCACAACCTGGAGCTGGACGCGGCGGCAGTGCGCCTGCTGCAGGGACAGCACCTGCGCTACCTGGGCCTGCTCGGGCCCACCAGCCGGCGGGACCGGGTGCTGGCACTGGCCGGCACGTCGCTCACAGAATTGAACCGAAACCTGGACACCCCCCTGCGGGCGCCCATTGGCCTGGATATCGGTGGGGAATTGCCGGAGAGCATCGCGCTGTCCACCTGTGCAGAGCTGCATGCGGTGCTGCACGGCGGAAGCGGAAAATTTATTACCGACCTCGACGAGTCCGCCGCATGCGATGAGCCGGCGGGGCCGCGACGCGTCCCGGCCTGATGCGGGGAAGGACAATGGAGCAAGTCCAGCCAATCATCCTGGCTGCCGGTGCTGCCAATCGCTTCGGCGCCTGCAAACTGTTACTGCAATACCAGGGGAAAACACTGCTGCAACGCTGTGTCGACACAGTGACATCAATGCAGTTGCCGGACCCCATTATTGTCAGCGGTGCCTGGCACCGGCAGCTTGAAGAAACGCACCCGGAGCTGGACCTGCGTGAGCACCATGGCTGGCGCGGCGGTATGGGCAGCTCACTGGCATTCGGCATCCGCCTGTTGCCGGAGCAATATGATGCAGCCCTGGTGTTACTGGCGGACCAGGTGGCAATCTGCACAGCGGATATTGCATCCCTGCTGGCGGAATGGAAGAAGCATCGCGGAATAGTGTGTAGCTATTACACCGAACGGCGCGGTGTACCCGCCATTTTCCCAAGACAGCTCTTCCCCCGCCTGGAGGGGCTGGACAATGATCGCGGGGCCCGCGGGATACTGCGGGACCAACATGCCGATGTCATCAGTGTGCCGGTTGCCAACGCCGCTATCGATATCGACACCCCCGAAGACTGGCGAGCCTACGGAGAAAAATAATGCAGCTGACCATCAATGGCGAAAAACACGAAATAGACGTGGACGAGGATATGCCTCTCCTGTGGTTATTGCGGGACGAACTGCAGATGACCGGCACCAAGTTCGGCTGTGGCCAGGGGCTCTGTGGCGCCTGCACCATTCACCTGGACGGACGCCCGGTGCGCGCCTGCCTCACCCCCGTAAACGCGGCCAGCGGCAAGGCTATCACCACCATCGAGGGTTTGTCGGCAAACGGCGACCACCCGCTGCAACAGGCATGGATCGAGCACAATGTGCCCCAGTGCGGTTACTGCCAGAGCGGCCAGCTGATGAGTGCCGCCGCACTGTTGCGGGACAACCCGAACCCGGCGGACAGTGATATCGACCGGGCCATGACCGGCAACCTGTGCCGCTGTGGCACCTATCCCAGGATCAAGGCGGCGATCAAGTCTGCCGGCAATTTCGTCAACGCAGCAGGGGAGAAGGAAAATGCCTGACAACAACAGCCCCGTGGAAAATGTCAGCCGCCGCCATTTCCTGAAACTGACCGGACTCGCCGCCGGCGGGCTGGTACTGGGCACTGCCCTGCCCGGTTGGCAGCCCAGCTGGGCAACACCGGCCGGGGACGCCAGCGAGCTCAACCTGTTTATCAGTATCGCGCCTGACGACACCGTTTCAATCATCTGCCACCGCTCGGAGATGGGCCAGGGCATCCGCACCGGCCTGCCCCAGGTAGCCGCTGACGAGCTGGAAGCCGACTGGCAGAAAGTGGAGGTGGTACAGGGCCTCGGCGACAAGCGCTACGGCAGCCAGAACACCGACGGCTCACGCAGTATCCGCCGCTTCTACGACACCATGCGCCGCATGGGTGCCAGTGCGCGCACCATGCTGGAGAGAGCTGCGGCCGAGCAATGGCAGGTGCCCGCCGGCGAATGCGCGGCAAAAAACCATCGTGTGGTGCATACACCGTCCGGGCGCAGCCTGCCATTCGGCGAGCTGGCTACGGCGGCAGCCGGGCAGCCGGTACCGGATGAGGAGGAACTGCGGCTGAAAGGCAGCGAGGATTTCCGCTATATCGGCAAGCCGGTCAATACTGTCGATACGCCGGCCATGGTGGTGGGCGCGGCCGATTTCGGCCAGGATGTCAGCATCGACGGCATGCTGATTGCCAGCATCGAACGGGCCCCCGTGCTGGGCAGCACCATCGAGAAACTCGATGACCGCGCGGCGCGCAAAATAAAGGGGGTGGTAGCCATAGAGCGACTCGACGGCGGCACGGAACCGCCATTGTTTCACGCCCTGAGCGGGGTGGCGGTGCTTGCCACCAACACCTGGACCGCCCTCAAGGCGCGCAAGGCACTGCAGGTTACCTGGAGCCGGACCGGCCATCACGAACACAACAGCGATGCCTACCTGGAAACACTGCAGCAACGTGTTCGCGAGCCAGGCAAGAAGATCACCGACCACGGCAACGTGGAGGGTGCGCTGGCGTCAGCCAGGAGAACCCATGAGGCGGTCTATACGGTACCCTACCTGGCCCACGCCACCATGGAACCGCCCAGTGCCACCGCCGTGACCACCGATAAAGGCTGCGAGATCTGGGCCTGCGTGCAGGACCCCCAGTCGGTACAGCAGCATGTCGGCAATGCGCTGGGACTGGAGCCGGAACAGGTCACGGTCAATGTCACCCTGCTGGGCGGCGGTTTTGGCCGCAAGTCAAAACCCGACTTCGTGATCGAGGCGGCCCTGTTGTCGCGCAAGATGCAGAAGCCGGTCAAGGTTGTATGGAGCCGTGAGGATGATATCCGCCATGACTATTACCATGCCGCCAGCGCCGAATATTATCGCGCCGGGCTGGACAGCGACGGCCGGGTAACCGGCTGGCTGCAACGGGCCGCATTCCCCTCCATCGGCGGCACTTTTTCACCAGGTGTGGACCACCCGGCCGGGTTCGAACTGGACCTGGGTTTTGCCGACCTGCCCTTTGCCGTAGACAACCGCCGCTCGGAAACCCAACAGGCGGAATACCATGCCCGTATCGGCTGGCTGCGCTCGGTTAGCAATATCCAGAACGCTTTTGGTCGCTGCAGTTTTGCCGATGAGCTCGCCCACGCCGCCGGTGTCCCCGCAGACCGTTTCCTGCTCGAGCTGATTGGGCCGGATCGCACCATTGACCCCAGCCAGGGGGATTACAAATTCGGCAATTATGGTGAGCCGCTGGAGAAATTCCCGTACGACACGGCGCGCCTGAAAAACATCCTGCGCCGCACTGCGGCACGGGCGGACCTGTCATTGCGCGGCGACCACAAGTCCGGCAATGGTGAGGGCTGGGGCATCGCGGTGCACCGCAGCTTCCTCTCCTACGTGGGCATTGCCACCAAAGTGCGCGTGCAGGACAACCGGCTGGAAATACTGGAGATGCACGCAGTGGCCGATGTGGGACTGGCGGTCAACCCGGACCGGGTGAAGTCGCAGATGGAAGGCTCGATGATTTTCGGCATGAGCCTGGCCTTACTGGGGGAAATCCGTATGGAAGAAGGTGCGGTAGCCAACAGTAATTTCCATGACTACCAGCTGCTGCGGATGCACCAGTGCCCACCGCTGGAAGTGGAACTGGTGGCTTCAGATGAAGCGCCGGCGGGCGTCGGCGAACCCGGCGTGCCGCCGGTGGCACCCAGTATTGCCAATGCCATTTTCGCAGCCAGTGGCCGCCGCTATCGGGAACTACCGCTGAACAGGCACTTGCAGCTGGGCTGATGCCGGTGATGGCCGGCGCTGCCCGGGGGCTTTATCAAAGCTTTCCAGCGGGACCGGCCGACACGACCGTAATACAGTTCGGCGGAGCCGCCGGGAAGCCTTGTTTCGCGGCGAAAATAATCGAGGGGGTTATTTCGGCGGCAGGGATCCGGCAAACTCGGCACCACGGCAAACCCAGTCGTCCAGGTCCGCAAGGATCGCGTCCTCCTCGACATACACCATGCCCTTGAGTGGCCGGCCGGTGTAATCCATCGGGCGGGTATAGCGCTCGCCCAGGGCCTCCTGGTAATTATCGGGGCCCACGCGCACCATCAGCTCCTCGCCAACCACACCGCAGGCCATATTGCCGTTCAGCATAAATGCCAGGCCACCAAACATCTGCTTCTCGGTAAGCCCGTCGTTTTCCTGTAAAAGCTCACGCACCTTTTCTGCAAGCTCTTCGTTGTAAGCCATAGCAACCTCCTCGGAGTTTCTTGCCGCAAGCGGAATCAACGATTTAGTAGGTGGTGGGACACCGGCGGTCCCGCGCCACACCACACGAATGCCCAGCTGGCGCCGGCAGCGGACAGTGGGTAGCGATAAAAAGTGGAAATCTCTGCCTGCAACGCTGCTCCCGGGGCGGTGAGCGCAGGCTGGTGAATTCAGCGACTGGTTGCAGAAATTGCACCATATATAAAAAATTATTTTGGAGTGACAGTTTAAGTGTAGCAGGAAATATGGTTTTTTCCGGTCAATGCTGGACTTTCTGGCCAGGCGGCACTACACGCCTCCACTTCCGACAGCCACCAAAGCCGGGATCCTGCGACACAGAAGTCCACCCAGCGCAGTCCTGGTAAAACGGTGCCACTAAAAAAAGCCCACTCGATGAGCGGGCTCCCCGGGATTTCCGTGCGCGAAAAAGTTGACGCTGCCGTGCTCATCGCCTGACTTGAGGGTCCGGCGGGCTGCTTTACCCGAGCATTTCCAGTCGGCCATCATCCAGGTGGTAAAGCGCGCCGGCAATTTTTATCTTCCCTTCCTTCTCCATTTCAGACAATACCTGGCTGCGCTGGCGGATATCATCCACCGCCCGGCGTACATTGGTGATCGCCACCATATTGACGAACTCTGCATTCTTGCTGCTGCGATCGCCTTCGTACTCGGTTGCCTCAATGGCCGGTTCGATATGATTGAGCAGTCCCGTGAGATTCCCCAGTTCCACACCGTCAATGGCACCTTTTACCGCGCCACAGGATGTGTGCCCCATTACCAGGATGGCTTTGGACCCCGCTGCTGCACAGGCAAATTCCAGACTCCCGAGAATATCATCGTTACAGATATTGCCCGCCACCCGGGCGTTGAATACCTCGCCAAGCCCCTGGTCAAGCAAGATTTCCGCCGGTGTGCGGGAATCGATACAGCTCACTATTGCCGCGGCAGGATACTGGCCCCTGGCACTGGCGCGCTTCTGGGCGAGGAAGTCGTGGTCTTCCATTTTTCCCGTACGAAAACGCTGGTTCCCCGCCTGCAGGCTCACGAGCACCTCATCCGGAGTCATTTTATCCCGCTCTTCCTTTGTCAACGCTGCCGCATAGCTGAGCCCGGAAAGGCCGGCCAGCCCGGCACTGGAGGCAATACCCAGTGCACCTTTCAACAACTGCCGGCGCGTAAAATTAAAACGGGTCCCGTCAGTGCCTCTGCAACCCTTCCCTGCCGCTCTGTCGGTCATAACTATCCCTCCACCATGGCCAAACCACAAGACAGGATACGCTGCCAGGCTGCAAACAGTTCGGGTTGCCAGCAATTTCTGTCAGGGAAATCCACGAGGCTCCGGCATCATGAGAAGCAGGGTTGTTATTGATGGGCAGTAACCCCCAGACCTTGCCGGGCGTAACTGACCCCGGGGATCCACGGCAGAAACAACCGACATAAAAAAGCCCGCTCATGGAGCGGGCTTTGGGTTTCCCGGCGAGCCGGCGCGTAATTGCCGGTCTCAGTCGACAAAGACGCGCGCATTGCGGAACAGGCGCATCCAGCCGGAATCCTCTTCCCAGTCATCCGGGTGCCAGCTGTTGCTGACGGCACGGGCGACCCGCTCCGGGTGCGGCATCATGATGGTGACGCGCCCGTCCTCGGAGCACAGCGAGGTAATACCGTTGGCCGAGCCATTCGGGTTGGCCGGGTAGGTCTCGGTGATCTGGCGATGGTTGTTCAGGTAGCGCATGGCGATGGTGCCGGATTTCTCGCAGGCTTCCAGAGCCTCCTGGTCCGGGAACTCCACCCGACCCTCGCCGTGGGCAACCGCCACCGGCATCCAGGAACCGGCCATGTCGTTGAACAGCACCGACGGGGAATCTTCGATACCCACCAGCGCAAAACGCGCCTCGTACTGTTCGGACAGGTTACGCACAAAGCGCGGCCAGTGCGCCGCCCCGGGGATCAGCTCCTTGATCACGGAGAACATCTGGCAACCGTTACAGACTCCCAGGCCGAAGGTGTCCTGGCGATTGAAGAAGCCCTCGAACTGGTCGCGGGCGCGGTCGTTAAAGAGGATGGTCTTGGCCCAGCCCTCACCGGCACCCAGCACATCACCATAGGAGAAGCCCCCACAGCCCACCAGGCCCTTGAACTCGTCCAGGGTAACGCGGCCGGCCAGGATATCGCTCATATGGACATCCACGGCGTTGAAGCCGGCACGATGGAACGAGTGCGCCATTTCCACCTGGCTGTTGACGCCCTGCTCCCGCAGGATCGCCACGCGGGGGCGCTCGCCCTTCTTGATATAGGGCGCGCTGATATCCTCGTTGATGTCGTAGGTCAGGTTGACCGACAGGCCCGGGTCGTCGCGGGTAATCGCGGCGAATTCCTGTTCGGCGCACTCGGCGTTGTCGCGCAGGGACTGGACCTGGTAGCTGGTTTCGGACCAGGCCCGCTGCAGCTCGGCACGGGAGCGGCTGAAGAATTCGCGGCCACCGCGGGTGATACGCACATTGTCGTCGCGGTTCAGGTAGCCGATCTGGTGCGCCGGCACGCCCACAGCGCCGAAGCGCTGCACCAGGATTTCCGCCTCATTGGCAGGCACCTGCAGCACGGCGCCCAGCTCTTCGCTGAAGAGCGCCGCAATCACGTCCTCACCCAGCTCGTAGATATCCACATCCACCCCGGTGCGCCCGGCGAAGCACATCTCGGCCAGGGTCACGAACAGCCCGCCGTCGGAGCGGTCGTGGTAGGCGAGGATGATGTCCTCTTCCAGCGCCTCCTGCATGACCTCGAAGAAACCCTTCAGCAGTCGGGCATCATCCAGGTCCGCGGGCTTGTCACCCAGCTGGTTGAAAACCTGCGCCAGGCAGGAACCGCCCAGGCGGTTCTTGCCCGCACCCAGGTCGACGAATACCAGCTCGCTGTCGCGCCCGACCTTGAGCTGCGGGGTCACGGTCTTGCGTACGTCCGTGACCGGCGAGAATGCGGAGATGACCAGGGACAGGGGGGCCGTGACCGCCTTGTCCAGGCCGGCATCATTCCAGGCGGTGCGCATGGACATGGAATCCTTGCCCACCGGGATGGTGATACCCAGCTCCGGACACAGCTCCATACCCACCGCTTCCACGGTGCGGAAGAGCTTCTCTTCCTCACCGGGGTGGCCAGCGGCGCACATCCAGTTGGCAGACAGCTTGATATCCGACAGCTTGCCGATACGGGCGGCGGCGATATTGGTGATCGCCTCGCCCACCGCCAGGCGACCGGACGCGGGTGCATCCAGCAGGGCCACCGGGGTGCGCTCCCCCATGGCCATGGCCTCGCCGGCGTAGCTGTCGTAAGCCACGGTGGTGACGGCACAATCCGCCACCGGCACCTGCCAGGGGCCAACCATCTGGTCGCGGGCCACCTGCCCGGTCACGGTGCGGTCGCCGATGGTGATCAGGAAGCTCTTGCTGGCCACGGTGGGCAGGCGCAGGACACGGTCCACCGCCTCGTCCAGCTCGATATCCTCGGTCACGAACGGGGTGGTGCTGACCTTGCGCTTGTCGGCCTTGCGATGCATCTTCGGCGGCTTGCCGAACAGTACCGACATGGGCAGGTCGACGGGCTTCGCCTCAAATTTCTTGTCGTTGAGCAGCAGGTGCTTGTCTTCGGTGGCCTCGCCCACCACCGCGTAGGGCGCGCGCTCCCGCGCACAGATCTGCTCGAACTTCTCCAGGTCGTCCGGCATCACGGCGAGAACATAGCGTTCCTGGGACTCGTTGCACCAGATTTCCAGCGGGCTCATGCCCGGCTCGTCACAGGGAACGTTGCGCAGCTCGAACTTGCCGCCGGTGCCGCCGTCCTTCACCAGCTCGGGGAAGGCATTGGACAGACCGCCGGCACCCACGTCGTGGATAAATGCAATCGGGTTTTTGTCGCCCAGCTGCCAGCACTGGTCGATCACTTCCTGGCAGCGGCGCTCGATTTCCGGGTTCTGGCGCTGCACCGAGGCAAAGTCCAGATCCTCGGAACTGGTGCCACTGGCCATACTGGAAGCCGCACCACCGCCCAGGCCGATCAGCATGGCCGGGCCCCCGAGCACCACCAGTTTGGCGCCGGGAGCGAATTCCGGCTTGTCGATGTGCTCTTCGCGGATATTGCCGTAGCCGCCGGCGATCATGATGGGCTTGTGGTAGCCGCGGCGCTCGCCGTCGAAATCATCCTCGAAGGTACGGAAGTAACCGCAGATATTCGGGCGGCCGAACTCATTGTTGAACGCAGCGCCACCAATGGGCCCCTCAATCATGATGTCCAGCGCGGTAACGATGCGCTCGGGCTTGCCATAGTCCACTTCCCACGGCTGCAGGTAACCGGGGATCTGCAGGTTGGAGACAGTAAAGCCGGTCAGCCCCACCTTGGGCTTGGAGCCGCGGCCCACGGCACCCTCATCGCGGATCTCGCCACCGGCACCGGTACCGGCGCCCGGGAAGGGTGCGATGGCAGTCGGGTGGTTGTGGGTCTCCACCTTCATCAGCATATGGATCGGCTCCTGGCTGAAGCCGTACTCGCGGGACTCCGGGTCCGGGTAGAAGCGGCCGGCTTCAGAGCCGGTGACCACCGCCGCGTTGTCCGCGTAGGCGGACAGCACGTTGTCACCCCCCTTCTGGTAGGTATTGCGGATCATGCCGAACAGGGACAGGTCCTGGTCCTCGCCGTCAATGGTCCAGCTGGCGTTGAAGATCTTGTGGCGGCAGTGCTCCGAGTTCGCCTGGGCGAACATCATCAGCTCCACGTCGGTGGGATTGCGCTCCAGCTCCTCGAAGCTCTTCAGCAGGTAATCGATCTCGTCGTCCGCCAGCGCCAGGCCCAGGCTCACGTTGGCCTCTTCGAGGGCATTGCGACCGCCGTCCAGCAGGTCCACGGTGCCCAACCGGCGCGGCTTCTCGACCTGGAACAGCTGCTCGGCCTGGTCGAAGTCGGACAGCACACTCTCGACCATACGGTCGTGCAACTGGGCAGCCAGCGCCTCCCGTTCAGCGCCGGTTAACTGGATACCGGTAAGGTAGTAGGCAACACCACGTTCCAGCCGGTGGATCTGCTCGAGGCCGGCGTTATGGGCGATATCGGTGGCCTTGGAGGACCAGGGAGAGATAGTGCCGGGGCGCGGCACCACCAGCAGCAGCTCGCCTTCGGGCTTGTGCTTTTCCTCGGTGGGGCCGTACTGCAACAGGCGCTCCAGCAGCGCCTCTTCCTTTTTGTCCAGCTTGTCGGTATCGGCAAAATGCACGAACTCGGCGTAGACATCTTCGATCGCGGGCTGCAGGGAACGCAGCTGGCTGAGTAACTTTTGGTGGCGGAATTTCGACAGTGCGGGAGCACCACGCAGAACTAGCATCGCGGGAGTTTGCCTCTTGTCTGAATGTGAGAATCGGCGCGCCAGGTGTCGCACCGCGCCCCCGGGAGAGCGCCCGGGGTTGGGAAGGGCGCAATTGTACCCGAACCGCGGCGACTCCAACACTGTCCAAGTATGGTTATCCGCCCGGCGAGAGCCAGCTCCCGGACGCCCAAAGCACCCGGCTGCAGCCGGGCAGGAAAAAGGCGGCGGGTTCAACGTGATGTGGTTCTCCGCGCCGCTGGGACCCAGTCGGCCCTACTAGACTTGTTGGGTAAGTACAAGTAGCCAGATCACAAAGCAAAAACCCGCCAGCGAGCAATTTCTCGCCATATGGGTTAGAATCGCGGACCTTTTGCCGGACCGGCCATGCTCAGGATGAGCTCCACCGGCAACCGCTGGCGCGAAAGCGCACCGATGAAAGCGATAAGAACTAAGGGACTAGAGGGGACTGTTTATGATCATGAAAAGCCGCATGTTGCGATACAGCCGCCGCCTGGCCAAGGGCCTGGCGCTGGCCTGCTGTGCCTCGCTGATCGTGGCGAGCAAGGCCCCGGACACGCTCGAGCAGGTCAAAGCGGCCGGCAAGCTGGTGGTCCTGTCCCAGAATGGTCCCACTACTTATTACGAGGATGCCTCCGGCACCCATACCGGGTTCGAGTATGGCCTGCTGCGGGCCTTCGCCGAAGACCTGGGCGTGGACCTGGAGATTCGCGACGTTCACGACCTGGACGAGATCTTCACCCGCCTCGACTCCCCGGCAGAGGGCGCCCACCTGGCGGCGGCAGGCCTGACTGTCACCCCCATGCGCCGGGACCAGGTGCGCTTTACCCCCTCCTATTTTGAGATCCGCCAGCAGGTGATCTATCGCCTGGGCGAGAAACGCCCGCGCTCAGTGGGCGACCTGCAGGGCAAGCAGGTGGCGGTGATCGCCGGCAGCGCCCACGCCGAGCAACTGCGCCAGCTATCCGGCCGCTACCCCGACCTGCAGTGGGACGAGATCTCCGATGTCGACGCCATGGAACTGGTGGAAATGGTCGATGAGGGCAAATACCCCTACGCGGTGGTGGACTCCAATGCCTATGCCGTGCACCGTGGCCTCTACCCCAACACCCATATCGGCTTCAACCTGACGCAGTTCCAGCCTGTGGCCTGGGCATTCCCCCGCGGCGAGGATGACAGCCTCTACCGGGCAGCCCGCAATTTCATGCTACGCGCCAACACCAACGGTACGGTGGCGGAGCTGCGGGAGAAGTTCTTCGGCCATGTCAGCGAGATGAACGTGGGCGGCGCCCAGGCCTTTGCCAAGAGCACCCGCGAGCGCCTGCCCCAGTGGCGCGAGACCATGGAAAAAGTCGCTGACCAGTACGAGCTGGACTGGCACCTGCTGGCCGCCCTCAGCTACCAGGAATCCCACTGGAATCCCAAGGCTCGGTCCCGCACCGGCGTCCGCGGACTGATGATGCTGACCCGCGGCACCGCGCGGGAGCTGGGCGTCGACCGGATGGACCCGGTCGAGAGTATCGAGGGTGGCGCCCGCTATATCGTCGAGCTTCGCAACAAGATTCCCGAGCGTATCCGCGAACCGGACCGCACCTGGATGGCCCTGGCCGCCTACAATGTGGGCTACGGCCACCTGGAGGATGCGCGGGTGCTGACCGAGAAGATGGGCGGCAACCCGGACCTGTGGACCGATGTCCGCGAGCGCCTGCCGCTGCTGGCCAAGCGCCAGTATTACAAGGGCACCAGGCACGGCTACGCCCGCGGCTGGGAACCGGTGACCTACGTACAGAATATCCGCCACTACCAGGCACTGCTGACCTGGAACAGCCGTATCGAGGAACAGCGCCTGGCCGAGGCCGCCAATGATGCGGCCAATGAAGAGGCCCTGGCTGACAACGGGCCGCTCGAGAGCGGTGCCATACCGGCCTTCTGAATCCCCTCCCCTGTCCGAAGCAGTACCCGAGGCGGCGGGCTATGCCCGCCCAGCCTCACCCTCTTCCTAGCCACGCCGCCAGCGGTGGAATCGCTCTAGTAAACCAAGCACGCCCTGTGGCGCGTGGGCGCGTTTCCAGTTGCCGGCCACGAAGCGGTTGGCCTCCATCATGGTGGGATAGATATGGATAGTGCCCAGCAGCTTGTTGAGGCCCAGGCCGTGCTTCATCGCCAGCACGAACTCCGCAATCAGCTCACCGGCGTTTTCACCCACGATGGTTGCCCCGAGGATCCTGTCCTTGCCCGGTACCGTGAGGACTTTGACAAAGCCCCGGGCGGAACCGTCGACGATAGCCCGGTCCAGGTCGTTGAGGTCGTAGCGGGTCACGGTGTAGGGGACACCATCGGCGCTGGCCTGGTGTTCACTGAGGCCCACGCTGGCCACCTCCGGGTCGACAAAGACCGCCCGCGGTACCAGGGAGTAATCCACACGGAATTTCTTCAGGTCGCCAAACAGGCCGTTCACCGCCGCGTACCAGGCCTGGTGCGATGCCATATGGGTAAACTGGTAGGGGCCCACCAGGTCACCTGCGGCGAGAATATGGCCGATCTCCGTACGCAGGAAATCATCGGTAAGCATATGGCCGTCCTTCACCAGGCCCAGCTCCTCCAGCCCCAGGCCGGTGACCCTTGGCCGGCGCCCCAGCGCCAGTAACAGCTGATCGAACTCCAGCGTGGTTTCGCCGCCGTGGCCGGACACCGTCACCCGGCCACCACTGCCGTCGCGGGGCAGGAAACCGGTTGCCTTGCAGCCCGTGAGCACTTTCACTCCGCCAGCCACCAGGGATTCCTCCACGGCCTCGGATACCTCGGCATCTTCCGCCGGCAATAGTCGCGGGGCCATTTCCACTACCGTGACACTGGAGCCCAGCCGCGAAAAGGCCTGGGCCAGCTCACAGCCGATGGCACCGCCACCCAGCACGACAAACTTTTCCGGGGCCCGCTCCAGGCTGGCAAACCGCTGCCACAGCGTCTCGCTGGTAACGTAGTCCACCTGGTCCAGGCCGGGCAGTGGCGGCACCAGCGGTTCGGCACCAGTGGCGAGTACGATCGCACGTGCAGTAAGTACTCGCTCACCACCACTATTGAGACGGATTTTCACCGTCCAGGGGTCCACCAGCTGCGCCCTGCCCTGCACCACATCCACACCCAGCCCGGTGTAGCGCTCCACACTGTCGTGGGGCTCGATGCTTTCGATGGACGAACGTACATGGCGCATGACCGCTGGAAAATCGATCTCCGGCTCTGCCAGTTTTACCCCGAAGTCCGCTGCCTGCCGGGCACCATGGGCCACTCGCGCGCACTTGATCAGCGCCTTACTGGGCACACAGCCGGTATTCAGGCAGTCACCGCCCATGGGACCGGCCTCCACCAGGGTTACACTGGCCTTGATCGCTGCAGCGATGTAGGCACTCACCAGCCCGGCAGAACCGGCGCCAATCACGATCAGGTTGCGGTCGAACTTCTTGGGCTTGGCCACATCTGCCTCACTTGTCAGTGGGTTGCTTCAGGATTCACGGGCGCGGTAACGCTCGATTGCGTTCAGGACTTTCTTCGCCAGCAGCGGGAACACTCCCAGCAGGACAAAGGACAGTACCAGCCCCGGGGACAGGATATCGCCGGGACTGTCCACCTGCGCCAGCTGGGTACCGGCATTCACGTATACGAACGTCGCAGGCAGCATCCCCAGCTGGCTGACCCAGTAGAAAGTCCAGGTGGGGATCCGCGTGAGCCCCATGACGATATTGATGATGAAGAAAGGAAACACCGGCACCAGGCGCAGGGCAAACAGGTAAAAAGCCCCCTCCCGCGCCATCCCTCGATGGATAGCCTCCAGGCGATCGCCAAAACGTGCCTGCACCCAGTCGTGCAGCAGGTAACGGGAGACCAGGAATGCCAGGGTAGCGCCGATCGTGGACGCAAAGGAAGTAATGACAGAGCCCCACAGCAAGCCAAACAGTGCCCCCGCCGCCAGCGACATGATAGCCGCCCCGGGCAGGGAAAGTGCGGTAACCAGGATGTAGAGCGCTGCGAAGAGTAGCGCCACCAGCAGCGGCGACTGGCGCTGCCACTGGGCAAACTGGGCCTGCCCCTGTTTCAGGCTTTCCAGCGTCAGGTACTGGTTCAGGTCAAAGGCGAAAAAGCCAATGCCCAGGAGCAGCAGCAATGCAATCAGGACAATTTTCTTGGTCAAAATATGCTTCCCCAACAGGGATCAAAAGCCAGGAATACTTGTACGTCGTATCGAGTCAGGGGGATTACCCTTCCCTTTCCGACACCAGGGCATCCTTCCATAACAGGACCGGATTTGCATCTGTCGCCGGGTTTCTGGAATTCTTACAGTTCAGGGTAAGTGCCGATAGAACCCGGCACCAATAAAAATCCCAAAAGCTTGGAACAGGAAGATGCTGGAAGGTATACACCACGCTGCCATTATCTGCTCGGATTACAGCGTGTCCCGCCATTTCTACACCGAGGTCCTGGGCCTCAAAATACGCGCAGAGAACTACCGGTCAGAGCGTGATTCCTGGAAACTCGACCTGGCTCTGCCTGACGGAAGCCAGGTTGAGCTCTTCTCATTCCCGGGCGCGCCCCCGCGCCCAAGCTATCCGGAAGCACAGGGCCTGAGGCACCTGGCATTCCGGGTGTCAGAGCTGGAACCGGCGATCGCGCAACTGGAAAGGGGCGGCATCGCGGTCGAGCCGGTTCGGACAGACGAATATACCGGCAGGCGCTTCACGTTTTTCAGTGATCCCGACGGCCTGCCGCTGGAGCTCTACGAACAGTAGAAATACGGTTTCATTTTCCAGGGCGGCGAGTCACTCGACAGCGAGGGCACTGGCAAGGCGTTCACCATCAAAATGCTTCTCCAGTCCACTGAGATAGCCCTGTACATCCGGATTAGCCATCAAGCCCTGCATCGCGACCTGGCCTAAAACAGCAAAGCTCGTTTCGAAGGCATTCTTTCCCTCGTACTTGATTGCCTGGGCGGTCTCGTCCTTACAGCGGTCAGCGAGCAGATCCATTACCAGACCGGCGGCATCCTTGTTCATCTGCGACGCCTGTGCCGGGGAAATGTTTGCAAGGTTTTTTACATCCGGGTGGGATGACATGGCCGCATACAGCCACTGGATAAACAGTGTCTTATCCGAGTCACTGGTTTCATGGACCAGACACTTGGACATTTCGTCAGTAAACGGGCCCGCGAAGGCCTGTGATGACAGGATACCCAGTAGCAGTAAGGCACGAGTGAAGGTTTTCATGGCGTCCTCTTGGCTGCTTTATGCAGCGGCTTAGTTTTTATCCAGAACTTTATAGCATGCTGCGCAGGCATAAAAAAAGCCGCCCGAGGGCGGCTTTTTTGCTCGAAAGCAGCGACTGGTTACCAGCCGGTTACTTCCTTCAGTGCGTCACCGATCTGCGCCAGGGAGCGCACGGTTTTGACACCGGCGTCTTCCAGGGCGGCGAACTTCTCGTCGGCAGTGCCTTTACCACCGGAGATGATCGCACCAGCGTGGCCCATGCGCTTGCCGGGAGGAGCAGTAACACCGGCAATGTAGGAAACCACCGGCTTGGTGACATTTTCCTTGATGTAAGCGGCAGCCTCTTCTTCCGCGGTACCGCCGATCTCACCGATCATCACGATAGCCTCGGTAGCCGGGTCCTTCTCGAACATCTCCAGGATGTCGATAAAGTTGGAGCCCGGGATGGGGTCGCCACCGATGCCCACGCAGGTGGACTGGCCGAAGCCGTGGTCGGTGGTCTGCTTGACCGCTTCGTAGGTCAGGGTACCGGAACGGGACACGATGCCCACTTTGCCCGGCTTGTGGATATGGCCCGGCATGATGCCGATCTTGCACTCACCCGGAGTGATCACACCCGGGCAGTTCGGGCCGATCAGGCGCACGCCCAGTTCGTCGCACTTAACCTTGGCATCCAGCATGTCCATGGTAGGAATGCCTTCGGTGATGCACACGATCAGCTTGATGCCGCCGTTGGCTGCTTCCAGGATGGAGTCCTTACAGAAAGGCGCCGGTACGTAGATTACGGACGCTTCTGCACCGGTGGCTTCAACCGCTTCTTTTACGGTGTTGAAGACCGGCAGGCCCAGGTGCTCCTGGCCGCCCTTGCCCGGGGTCACGCCGCCGACCATCTTCGTGCCGTACTCGATCGCCTGCTCGGAGTGGAAAGTGCCCTGGGAGCCGGTGAAGCCCTGGCAGATTACCTTGGTGTCTTTGTTAATCAGTACTGACATGATTATTTACCCTCCGCAGCTTTAACAACCTGCTCGGCAGCGTCAGTCAGGCTCTTGGCTGCAATAATGTTCAGTCCGCTGTCCGCCAGAACCTTGGCGCCCAGCTCGGCGTTATTACCTTCCAGGCGCACGACAACCGGCACCTTCACGCCAACTTCTTCCACTGCACCGATCACGCCTTCGGCGATCAGGTCGCAACGCACGATACCGCCGAAGATATTGATCAGGACGGCCTTGACGTTCTCGTCGGACAGGATGATCTTGAAAGCTTCAACCACACGCTCCTTGGTAGCGCCACCACCAACGTCGAGGAAGTTGGCCGGGCTGCCGCCGTGCAGGTTAACGATATCCATGGTACCCATCGCCAGGCCGGCACCGTTCACCATGCAGCCGATGTTGCCGTCCAGGGCCACGTAGTTCAGGTCCCACTTGGCAGCGTGAGCTTCACGGGCGTCTTCCTGGGACGGATCGTGCATTTCGCGCAGGTCCGCATGGCGGTACAGCGCGTTGCTGTCGATCACAACCTTGGCGTCCAGGCAGTGCAGGTTCTTCTCGGGAGTGATTACCAGCGGGTTGATTTCCAGCAGCGCCAGGTCCTTTTCCTCGAACATCTTGGCGAGGCCCAGGAAAATCTTGGTGAACTGCTTGATCTGGTTACCTTCCAGGCCCAGCTTGAACGCCAGCTCGCGCGCCTGGTAGGGCTGCGCGCCGGTCAGCGGGTCGACGGTGGCCTTGAGAATTTTTTCCGGAGTCTCTTCCGCTACCTTCTCGATTTCAACGCCGCCCTCGGTGGAGGCCATGAAAACGATGCGACGGGTGGAGCGATCGACTACCGCGCCCAGGTACAGTTCCTGGTCGATATCTGTGCAGCTCTCGACCAGGATGCGGGAAACCGGCTGGCCGTTCTCGTCTGTCTGGTAGGTAACCAGGTTGTTACCCAGCCACTTGCGGGAAAACTCCTCGATCTCGGCAGTGGAGTCCACCAGCTTTACACCGCCGGCCTTGCCGCGGCCACCGGCGTGTACCTGGGCTTTTACCACCCACTTGTCGCCGCCAATTTCCTTCGCTGCCGCCACTGCTTCTGCCGGGGTTTCCGCTGCAATACCTTTGGAAACCGGCAATCCGTATTCCGCAAACAGTTGTTTGCCCTGATACTCATGCAAGTTCATAGTCAATACCAATTCACATTTGAAATGTGTTTACCAATTGCAGATCACTCTGCACCTAAGAACAAAATTCGAAATTCCCGTCGTTGCAAATTTCAAATTCTGGGTCCATTGCCGGGGCAATGTTGCGCGGCGGGAGTTGCCGCGCACCGCTGGGAAGATATATTCCCGGCAGAAAAACGGTGGGGCGGTAAAACCGCCCCACCCTTCGCGACCGGAGGCCGCTCTTACTTGCGCTTCTTGCGGTTGGCGATATGAATGGCGTGACCATTCGCCGCCAGTGCCGCTTCCTTCACCGCCTCGGACAGGGTCGGGTGACCGAATACGGTCATACCGATGTCCTCGGCGCTGGAGCCGAACTCCATAGCAATTGCCACCTGCTGCACCAGGTCCGCCGCAGACGGGCCAACGATGTGCGCGCCGAGGACACGGTCGGTCTCGGCGTGGGCGATGATCTTGACCATGCCGCTGGTGTCGTTGGCAGCCATGGCACGGCCGGAGGCGGCAAACGGGAAGACACCCACATTGTAGGGCTCGCCCTCGGATTTCACCTGTTCTTCGGTCATGCCCACTGCGGCCACTTCCGGATGGGTGTAAATCACGTTGGGGATGACGTCGTAGTTCATCATCGGCTTCTGGCCGGCGATGCGCTCGGCGACAACCACGCCCTCTTCAGAGGCCTTGTGTGCCAGCATCGGGCCGCGCACCACGTCACCTACCGCCCACACACCCGGTGCAGAAGTCATGCACAGGTCATTGACGTAGATGAAGCCGCGCTCGTCCAGCTTCACATCGGCATCTTCGGACAGCAGGCCCTCGGTGTAGGGGCGACGGCCCACGCACACGATCAGCTTGTCGAAGGTTTCCTGCTGTTCATTGCCGTCCTTGTCCTCGTAGGTAACGACAACCTCGTCGCCCTTAACCTCGGAGCCGGTCACACGGCAGGAAAGACGGATGTCCAGGCCCTGCTTCTTGAAGATCTTCTGGGATTCCTTGGCGATCTGCTGGTCCATCACCGACAGGAACTTGTCCAGCGCTTCCAGAACCACCACATCGGAACCCAGGCGGCTCCATACGGAACCGAGCTCCAGGCCGATAACACCGGCGCCAATCACGCCCAGGCGCTTCGGCACCTTGTCAAACTCCAGCGCACCGGTGGAGTCAACGATAATCTTGTTGTCGACCGGGGCCGGCGGAATATTGATGGGCACGGAACCGGAAGCCAGGATGATATTGTCGGCTTCGTAAGTGGTGGCCTTGCCATCGTTGTCGGTCACTTCCACTTTCTTGTTGGCCAGCAGCTTGCCGGTACCTTCAATAGAGGTCACCTTGTTGGCAGTAAACAGGCCTGCGACGCCGCCGGTCAGCTTCTTGACGATATCGTCCTTGCGGCCGAGCATTTTCGGCACGTCAATCTTGACCTTGCTGGTCTCGATACCGTGAACGTCGAGGGAGTCTTTTGCCTCGTGATACTTCCAGGAGCTGTCCAGCAGGGCCTTGGAGGGAATACAGCCAACGTTCAGGCAGGTGCCGCCATTGACGACCTTACCGTCCTTGTTGGTCCACTTTTCCACACAGGCGGTTTTCAGGCCCAGTTGTGCGGCGCGGATTGCAGCTACGTATCCCCCCGGACCGGAGCCAATTACGATTACGTCAAATTTGTCCGACATGATCAGTTCCAAATATTCGTGAATGAGTTGGAGCCTGCTTGCAGGCCCCTACAGTCAAAGGCGGTTCTTATACTTCCAGCAGGATGCGCGCCGGATCCTCAATCATTTCCTTGATTGCCACCAGGAAGCCCACTGCTTCCTTGCCATCGATCAGGCGGTGGTCGTAGGACAGCGCCAGGTACATCATCGGCAGGATTTCCACCTTGCCATCGACTGCCATCGGGCGCTCCTGGATCTTGTGCATGCCCAGGATCGCGGTCTGCGGCGGGTTCAGGATCGGCGTGGACAGCAGGGATCCGAATACGCCACCGTTGGTGATGGTAAAGGTACCGCCGGTCATTTCCTCGATGGACAGCTTGCCGTCGCGGGCACGCAGGCCCAGGTCGCGGATATTGTTTTCCATATCCGCCAGGCCCATGTTCTCGGCATTGCGCAGGATCGGCACCACCAGGCCCTTGGGCGAGGACACGGCCACGCCGATATCCTGGTAACCGTGGTAGACGATGTCGTCACCATCGATGGAGGCGTTTACCGCGGAGTAGCGCTTCAGGGCCTCGACTGCGGCCTTGACGAAGAAGCCCATAAAGCCCAGGCGGGTGCCGTTGTGGGTCTTCTCGAACAGGTCCTTGTAGTTCTTGCGCAGGTCCATGATCGGCTTCATGTTCACCTCGTTGAAGGTGGTGAGCATGGCCGTGGACTGGGAGGCATCCAGCAGGCGCTCGGCGATACGCTTGCGCATGCGGGTCATGGGAACGCGCTTCTCGACGCGCTCGCCCTCGGCAACCGGAGCCTCGGCAGCGGCTGCCGCCGGTGCCGCGGCCGGGGCCTTCTCTGCTTTCTGCACGTCTTCCTTGGTAATGCGCCCGCCCTTGCCGGTGCCCTTGACGGAGCCCAGGTCGACGCCCTTTTCGTCAGCCAGCTTGCGCGCGGCAGGGTTTACCAGCTGGTCGCCGCCCTTGGAGGAAGGCTCTTCTTCCTTCTCCTCAGCTTTTTCCTCGGCTTTCTCTTCCTTGGCCTCACCGCCGGCGCTGCCGCCAGCACCTTCCTCGAACTTGGCGATCACCTCGTTGGACTCGACGGTATCGCCCTCGTCCTTGATGATTTCGCTGAGGGCGCCGTCCGCGGGTGCAACCACTTCCAGCACCACCTTGTCGGTTTCGATGTCCACGATCAGTTCATCGCGGGATACAGCCTCGCCGGGCTTTTTATGCCAGGTGGCAACGGTGCCATCCTGAACGGATTCCGGGAACGTTGGCGCTTTAATCTCGATCGTCATTGGTCCTGTTTCCTGAGATTGACTCTTGGGCGCCCCTTTCGGGGAACGCCCATTATTTGCTAATTACTGCCGCCCTTTACTTGACGGTCAGCGCCTCATTGATGAACTGGTTCTGTTCTTCCAGGTGCGTGGACATATAGCCCGCAGCCGGCGCGGCGGAAGCCGCACGGCCCACGTATTCCAGTTCCAGCTTGGGATGCTCTTCCGCCAGCAGCCGGCGCAGGTGATGCTGGCTGTGATACCAGGCGCCCTGGTTCATCGGCTCTTCCTGGCACCAGGCCACGCTCTCGAGGTTTTTGTACGCGGACACCGCGTCGACAAACTCCTCGTCCGGGAACGGATACAGCTGCTCGATGCGCACCAGCGCCACGTCCTCCTGCTCGCGCTCCATGCGCGCTTCCAGCAGATGGTAGTAGACCTTGCCGGAGCACAGGACCAGGCGCTTGACCTTGGCCGGGTCGACATTGTCATCCTGGATGACATTGTGGAACTTGCCGTTGGCCAGCTCATCCAGGGTGGAGGTCGCAAGCTTGTGGCGCAGGATCCACTTCGGGCTCATGATCACCAGCGGGCGGCGCATGGGGCGGATTGCCTGGCGACGCAGCAGGTGGAAGATCTGTGCCGGGGTGGTGGCGTTACACACCTGGATATTGTGCTCGGCGCACAGCTGCATAAAGCGCTCGAGGCGCGCGGAGGAGTGCTCCGGTCCCTGGCCCTCATAGCCGTGGGGCAGCAGCATCACCAGGCCACACATCCGGCCCCACTTGTGCTCACCGGAAGTGATGAACTGGTCGATCACCACCTGCGCACCATTGGCAAAGTCACCGAACTGGGCTTCCCAGACAATCAGCGACTTGGGCGTGGTAGTGGCATAGCCGTATTCAAACGCCAGCACGCCCTCCTCGGACAGCAGCGAGTCATAGATGTAGAACTCCGGCTGGCCGTCGTACATATTCTGCAACGGCACATAGCAGGAGCCATCTTTCTGGCTGTGCACAACCGCGTGGCGATGGGAGAAGGTACCGCGACGCACATCCTCGCCGGTCAGCCGGACCATATAGCCCTGCTCCAGGAGGGTGCCGTAGGCCAGGGTCTCGGCCATGCCCCAGTTAAGCGGGGATGCGCCGCCAGCCATCTTGCGGCGGTCTTCGTAGATCTTGGATACCTGGCGCTGCAGCACAACACCGTCGGGGATATCCGTCATGCGACGGGCCACGTCCTTCAGCTTGGGCAGCTCGAAAGACGTGTCACCCGGGGTGGTCCAGTCGTGGTTCAGGTAAGGGCTCCAGTCCACGAACATGGTTTCATCCGGCTGCTTCACCAGGCCGGTGGCCACGTCCTCACCCTTGTCCAGCTTGTCGCGGTAATCACTGGCAAGCTTGTCGGCGGCAGATTTGTCCAGCACACCCTCATTGACCAGCTTCTCCGCATACAGGGTGCGGGTGGTCTTGTGCTTGCGGATAGTCTGGTACATCAGCGGCTGGGTGCCGGACGGGTCGTCAGTCTCGTTGTGGCCGCGGCGGCGGTAGCACACCAGGTCGATGACGATATCTTTCTTGAACTCGTAGCGGTAATCGACGGCCAGCAGTGCCGCCAGTACCACCGCCTCGGGATCGTCGCCGTTCACATGCAGTACCGGGGCGTCGATCATCTTGGCCACGTCGGTACAGTATTCAGTGGAGCGGGCATCCTCGCGCTTGCTGGTGGTGAAGCCCACCTGGTTGTTCAGCACGATATGGATGCTGCCGCCGGTGTAATAACCGCGGGTCTGGGACATCTGCAGGGTTTCCTGCACCACACCCTGGCCGGCAAAGGCGGCGTCACCATGGATATTGATCGGCATCACCTTCTCACCGGTACCGTCGCTGCGTCGGTCCTGGCGGGCGCGCACGGAGCCGACCACAACCGGCGCACAGATTTCCAGGTGCGACGGGTTAAATGCCAGCGCCAGGTGAACCTCTCCACCCGGGGTCATCACGTTGGAAGAGAAGCCCTGGTGGTACTTAACATCACCGGAGGTGTCCAGGGTCTTCTTGCCCTCGAACTCCTCGAACAGGTCGGCCGGGTTTTTACCCAGGATGTTGACCAGGGTGTTCAGGCGGCCGCGGTGGGCCATGCCCATCACCACTTCCTTCACACCGTAGGTACCGGAGCGGCGGATCAGGGCGTCCAGCATCGGGATCAGGCTCTCGCCCCCCTCGACACCGAAGCGCTTGGTGCCCGGGTACTTGGAATCCAGGTGGCGCTCCAGGCCCTCAGCGGCGGACAGGCGCTGCAGTATCTCAGTCTGGATTTCAGCACCGAAATTGGGCTTGCTCTGGCTGCGCTCGAGGCGCTGCTGGAACCACTGCTGCTCATCCAGGTTGGAGAGATGCATGATCTCGGCGCCAAGGTTGCCACAGTAGGTGCGCTCGAGGCCCTCGACAATTTCACGCAGGGTCGCCTCGCCGCTGCCGAAGAACAGGCCGCCAGTCTGGAAGGTGGTATCGAAATCCCCTTCGGTCAGGCCGTGGTAGTTCAGCTGCAGGTCGGGCACCTGCTCGCGCGCCATCAGTCCCAGCGGGTCCAGGGTGGCCTTCTTGTGGCCGCGGTGGCGATAGGAACTGATCAATTGCAGGACTTTAACCTGCTTGCGCTCGTGTTCGATATTGACGGCGCCGGCACCGGGTGCGGCCAGCGGGCGGGTACGGTTTTTGGCCAGGAGCTCAAAGTGGGCGCGTACCGCTGCGTGGGACACGTCGCCACCGCTCTGGACCCGGGGCAGGCTGTCGAAGTAACTGCGCCACTCCTCCGGCACGGCACTGGGGTCGTGCAGATAGGTCTCGTACAGTTCCTCCACATAAGCGGCGTTCCCCCCCGATATATGGGAAGTGCGCCACAGCTGCTCCATGGTGCTTTCGTGCATGTTGATGCCTACCTCGATTGCAGCGGGGCCTCAGCATGGGCCTTTGCACTGCGCGTTCCTTTCACTCACAAAAGGGGAGGCGCCAAAAAGTCACCTCCCCTTTTCATCTTGGTACCGGCTCGCTGGCCGATTTTCTTGTAGTGGATGGGCGCCTGCTCTGGCGCCAGCCCCGTACGGGGGCAACCGGTCGGGCCGGCCACCCGCGCTTACACAGCGCGGGCCAGCAGCATATTGCGGATATGCCCGATCGCCCGCGTCGGGTTCAGCCCCTTGGGACAGACATTGACGCAGTTCTGGATACCGTGGCAGCGGAATACACTGAACGGGTCATCCAGGCCGGCCAGGCGCTCGTCGGTGGCGGTATCGCGGCTGTCCGCCAGGAAGCGGTAGGCCTGCAGCAGGCCCGCCGGGCCGATGAACTTGTCCGGGTTCCACCAGAAGGACGGACAGGCCGAGGAGCAGCAGGCGCACAGGATGCATTCGTAAAGGCCGTCGAGCTTTTCGCGGTCTTCCGGGCTCTGCAGGCGCTCGATCGCCGGTGCCGGGGTGTCGTTCTGCAGGTACGGCTCGATCTTCTTGTACTGCTCGTAGAACTGCTCCATGTCCACCACTAGGTCGCGGATCACCGGCAGGCCCGGCAGCGGGCGCAGTACCAGCTTGCCCTTGGGCGCCGCCTCTGACAGCGGGGTGGTACAGGCGAGGCCATTGCGACCGGAGATATTCATGCCGTCGGAACCGCACACGCCTTCGCGGCAGGAGCGACGGAATGCCAGGGTCGGGTCCTCCGCCTTCAGCAGTTCCAGTACGTCCAGCACCATCAGGTCCTTGCCCTGGGTGTCGAACTCGTAGTCCTGCATGTAGGGAGCTTTGTCGGTCTCCGGGTTGTAACGGTAAATGCTTACTTTCAACATACTCTATTCCGCTCCCGAATCAGTAAGTCCGAGCCTTCGGCTCGAAAGCTTCCATGGTGTTCGGCGCAAAGTTGACCGCGCGCTTGCCGACACGTTTTTCCGCCGGGAAGAACATGGAGTGGCACAGCCAGTTTTCGTCGTCGCGCTCCTGGTAGTCCTCGCGGGCGTGGGCGCCGCGGCTCTCGGTGCGCACTTCTGCCGGGATTGCGGTGGCCTCGGCCACTTCCAGCAGGTTTTGCAGTTCCAGCGCTTCGACACGGGCAGTGTTGAAGGCGTGGCTCTTGTCCTCGAGGCGCACATTCTCGATGCGCTCACGCAGGTCCTTGAGCTTTTCCACACCCTCCGCCATGTAGTCGCCACGGCGGAATACACCGAAGTGGTTCTGCATGACGCCCTGCAACTCATTGCGCAGGTCGGCTGCCTTTTCGCCATCGTTGGTATTTTCCAGGCGATTCAGGCGCGACATAGCTGCCTCGATATCGGAATCGGACGCTTCGCGTGCCTCGATACCCTCACGCAGGGCCTTCTCGATAAACAGGCCGGAAGCGCGACCGAAGACCACCAGGTCGAGCAGGGAGTTACCGCCCAGGCGGTTGGCGCCGTGCACGGATACACAGGCGACTTCGCCGCAGGCAAAGAAACCGTCAATCACCTGGTCGTTGCCGGCGGCATCCTGGGTCAGGGCCTGGCCGTGCACATTGGTGGGGATACCGCCCATCATGTAGTGACAGGTGGGTACCACCGGGATCGGTGCCTTGACCGGATCCACGTGGGCAAAGGTCTTGGCCAGCTCGCAGATACCCGGCAGGCGGCTGTTCAGCACTTCCTCGCCCAGGTGGTCGAGCTTCAGGAATACGTGATCGCTGTTGGGACCGGCACCACGCCCCTCCAGGATCTCCAGCACCATGGAGCGGGCCACCACGTCACGGGAAGCGAGGTCCTTGGCGTTGGGAGCGTAACGCTCCATAAAGCGCTCGCCATCCTTATTAATGAGATAGCCGCCTTCACCGCGGCAACCCTCGGTCACCAGTACGCCGGCACCGGCGATACCGGTGGGGTGGAACTGCCACATTTCCATGTCCTGAACCGGGAAACCGGCGCGCAGGGCCATGCCGACACCGTCGCCGGTGTTGATGTGGGCGTTGGTGGTGGAGGCGTAAATGCGGCCGGCGCCACCGGTGGCAAATACAGTAGCCTTGGACTTGATGAAGACCACCTCGCCATCCTCGATGGACAGGGCGATCACACCTACAACCACGCCGTCCTGATTCTTCACCAGGTCCACCGCGAACCACTCATTCAGGAACACGGTGTTGTTCTTGACGTTATTCTGGTAAAGGGTGTGCAGCAGCGCGTGACCGGTACGGTCAGCCGCCGCACAGGTACGGGCAGCCTGGCCGCCGCGACCGAAGTCCTTGGACTGACCGCCGAAGGGACGCTGGTAGATGCGGCCGTTCTCGGTACGGGAGAACGGCAGGCCCATGTGCTCGAGCTCAAACACGGCCTCGGGACCGGTGGAGCACATGTACTCGATGGCATCCTGGTCGCCGATGTAGTCAGACCCCTTCACGGTGTCGTACATGTGCCAGCGCCAGTCGTCCTGCGGGTCAGCACTGGCAATCGCGCAGGTAATCCCCCCCTGGGCGGATACAGTGTGCGAACGGGTCGGGAACACCTTGGTGATGACCGCGGTCTTGAATCCGGACTGGGCCATTTGCAGGGCCGCGCGCATACCCGCGCCGCCACCGCCGATTACGATCCCGTCAAAGGAAATGGTTCGCATGTTCGCCATAAATTACACACCCCACAAAATTTCAATGCCCCACACCGCGTAGATCACGGCCAGCGCGCCCAGGACTACCTGTGCCAGCACCCGCAGAGTGGTGGCCTTGGGGCCCATCATGCGGTTGGTAATGTAGTCGGTAACCACGGACCAGAGGCCGATCCAGGCGTGCGCGACGGTGGAGAGAAGCGCGACCAGACTGAAGATCCGCATCCAGCGCTGGTCGAAGAGCGCCGACCAGCTCTCGTAGCCGAAGTCGTCGCTGAGAAAGATGAAACCCACAATAAAGAGGGTATAAGCCAGCAGCACCACTGCCGTGACGCGCTGGTACAGCCAGTCAAAGACGCCGCTGCGGCCAAAGCTTGTAACCGTAGTTACCATAACCATACTCCCGTGAGCAGAATAAGGATTACACTGAGTACCAGCACCGCTACGGCGCCGCGACGGCCACCTTCAAGGCTCTCGCCGATCCCCAGGTCCATCAGCAGGTGACGCGCACCCGCCAGTGAGTGGTAGATCAGTGCCGCCAGGGATGCCCACAGCAGGAGCTTGGCGGGAACACTGCTGAACAGCGCTGCCGTATCGGCAAAGCCCTGCTCAGAGGCCAGGCTGGCATCCAGCATATAGAGGAGCAGCGCAACCACAGCGAAGAGAACCACGCCGGAGACACGATGCAAAATGGAAACCAGTGCGGCAGCGGGAAGCTTGATAGTGGAGATATCTAAATTGACAGGTCTGTCTTTGTTCACAGGAAAAACACCTTGTTGCCCTGAACGACCGGGCGCCCGTTAGCTTTTCAATGGAGGGGCGAACTGCTTGCTGGACGTTTCACATCCAAACTGGTGAAGCCTTGTCCAGAACGGCCTTACCATGGCGCAAGCCGCGCGGATTATAGGCATTTGATGGTCAAAACACAATGAAACTGCGCCCCGGCCCCGGCGGCACCCACCGGCCCGGCCGGAAGCATCCCCCGCCAGCATGCCCGGGGAGCCGGCGCCATTCTAACCGAAGATACTGGGAAAACAGCGCTGCAAAAGCAGCCGAATCCTCTCTTTAGTCAGTGAAAGACCGAATATCCTGCCGTTAAGCGACCAGCCGTCCACACGTTTTGGTTTGACAAATGGGGGGCCGCCACTTAAGTTTGGCCCCGCCGAAATGACCGCTAGGCCTCTGTGCAACAGGGAATAAGGCGGCATAAGAACAGTTTTAGGAGTCCGCAATGTCCGATAAAAAAGCGCATCTCACGGTCGACGGTATCGACGGCAGTATCGATATGCCGGTCCTTTCCGGCACCCTCGGCCCCGATGTTGTTGACGTCAGCAGCCTGACCGGCAAGGGCCTGTTCACCTATGACCCGGGCTTTGTCTCGACCGCCGCCTGCGAGTCCAAGATCACCTACATTGATGGTGCCAAGGGTCAGCTGCTGCATCGCGGATATCCCATCGAGCAGCTGGCAGACCAGTCCGACTACCTGGAGACCTGCTACCTGCTGATGAACGGCGAGCTCCCCTCAGCAGAAGAGAAGAAGAAGTACGTCGACACCATCATGAACCACACCATGGTGCACGAGTCGATCGTCAGCTTCTTCAAGGGCTTCCGTTACGATGCCCACCCGATGGCCATGATGTGTGGAGTGGTCGGTGCCCTCGCCTCCTTCTACCACGACTCTCTGGACATCAATGACCCCGAACACCGTCGCATCTCGGCCCATCGCCTGATCGCCAAGATGCCGACCCTGGCCGCCATGTGCTACAAGCACTCCAAGGGCCAACCCTTCATGTACCCGGATAACAGCCTCGGCTATGCCGAGAACTTCCTGCATATGATGTTCGGCAACCCGTGCGAGCCGAGCAAGGTGGACCCGATTGTGGCCAAGGCCATGGACGTGATCTTCCTGCTGCACGCCGATCACGAGCAGAACGCCTCCACCTCCACGGTGCGCCTGGCCGGCTCTTCCGGTGCCAACCCGTTCGCCTGCATCTCCTCCGGCATTGCCGCGCTGTGGGGCCCGGCACACGGTGGCGCCAACGAGGCGGTACTGAACATGCTGCAGGAGATTGGTGACGAGAGCCGCATCGACGAGTACGTGAAAAAGGCCAAGGACAAGAATGACCCCTTCCGCCTGATGGGCTTTGGCCACCGCGTCTATAAGAACTTCGACCCGCGTTCCCGTGTGATGCAGGGAATCTGCGACGAGGTCCTGAGTGCAATGGGTGCCGAAAACGACCCGCTGCTGCGGATCGCCAAGAAGCTGGAGAAGATCGCCCTGGAAGACGAGTACTTCGTCGAGAAGAAGCTCTACCCGAACGTGGACTTTTACTCCGGCATCATCATGAAGGCTATCGGTATCCCCACCGACATGTTTACCGTGATCTTTGCCACCGGCCGCACCGCCGGCTGGATCGCACACTGGAACGAGATGATCTCCAATCCCTACAAGATCGGTCGTCCGCGCCAGCTGTATACCGGCTACACCGAGCGCGACTACGTGCCGCTGGACCAGCGCTGATAGCGACAGGCAACGATTGAAAAACCCGGCCCCTGGCCGGGTTTTTTTATGGCGGCAAGAGCTGGCGCCAGGCTCGCTGCCAGCACTGTACCAACCATCTCCTCCGACCCTGATCAACTTACCTTCCAGCCCCCCGATCCCACCAGTCGCGAACTGGCCCGCTGAAGCTCCTTCCTCAACTGTTAACAGTGAAGGCACTCAGAAAAGTGCACCATAATCAGGCACAGCACCAAAATTCTGTGACTTGGTTCTCATGTGAGGCAGAAAAGTGGAACTCTGTTCTAAAAAACTGTTTCATCTATACGCCGTCACGGCAAAATCCGCTGTCCACAGCCATCAGTGGCACTCCGGTTCAACAACACTCCAAAAAGACCAAAAAAGGCCCAGACTCATGTTTCGCATCTTTTCCGGCAAATCCCGCAACGAGTCAGCTACTCGGGATGACCGCTATTCAAAGAACAGCACTGGCGGGACCAGGCAGGGACGGACAATCAACTATGACCCCGCACTGATCAATAGACTGAAGGGTGACCATCATGAATTGATCAGCATCTTCCAGCGAATCTGGTCAGAGGGGTATGAACGGCAGGACTTCCGCAAGCTGGCGCAACACCTGACCACATTCAAGTCCAGGTTCCAGGCCCACCTGATCAAGGAAAATGTGAGCTTTTACGTATACCTCGAGCAATCGCTGTCAGAGGACCTCCACACGCGCCAGATCGTCAAGGATTTCCGCACGGACATGAATGACATCGCCAACGCAGTAGTGCAGTTCTGTAAACGCTACTCGCACGAGGCTTTCACCCAGGAGATGGTGCGGGACTTCAAACGCGATTATGAAAAAATCGGCGAGGCCCTGACCCGGCGGGTCACACTGGAGGAAAAAGAACTCTACACGCTGTACCAACCCTCCTGAATTCGCTGGGAACACTACAGCACCCCGGCGCACCTGCACGGCGCCGCGGGCTGTAGTGGCCCGGGCAAATTCCGCAGCACGCCGCGCGGGCTGTGTCACATCCCAGCTGCCTTTCAGACTCCCATTCAATCCGACCCGTCCTGCCCCTCCGGACGGGCTGCGTTGATACCCCCATCACAAGCCCCGGGTAAATTATTTCACAGTGTTTTATAAAACAGGCCGGCTATGGACCTTCACTGGATTTTGTTTAAATATAGTGGCACTAAAATTCTCCAATAAACAAAATAATTAGAACAATAGATCTCAAGAGGGGCGCGGGGCTCCAGAATAATAATGAAGTACAAGACAGGATTGCGCATGGGGAACGGGCTATATGGGGGAAGGTATGGCTGAACTCGAGGATGCACCTCTACGGCAACAATTGCGGGAGCGCACCGGTTCGGCTGAGAGTGACTACCCGATTTATGTGGTGGTGGGTACCGGCCCGGTGGGTGTGCGCTGCGCACAGAAACTGCTTGAACTCAGTGACGATGCACAGGTGGTCATCTACGGTGCAGAGGCCGAATCCCCCTATAACCGGGTAAAGCTCTCGCAATACCTCTCCGACCAGGTGTCCCTGGAAGATCTGAGCAACCCCATTTTGGGCCAATACGACAGCAGACTGGCCGAGTTTATCGACCGGCGGGTTGTCGCCATCGACCGGGCAGGCAAGACCATCACGGATGCAGCCGGAAACATCCAGCCTTACGATAAGTTAATCCTTGCCACGGGCTCCAACCCGGCTATTCCACAGATTCCCGGGACCGATTTCCCAAACGTCTACCCGTTCCGCAGCCTGCGAAATACCGAAGACCTGATCCGGCTGCGCGAGGGAAACCAGCATATCTGCGTAATCGGTGCCGGCGCCCTGGGGCTCGAGGCGGCTGCAGCGTTAAAAGCGCAGAATAACCGTGTCACACTGCAATCCCGGGCAGGCCTGCTCGGCGGACTACTCAATGAAGAAGCCGAGACATACCTGAAATCAGCACTTGAGGCACTGGGTGTGGAACTCCGGGTTGGTGAGGTGCCAACTGCCATCACGGGTAATGAAAAAGCATCCGAGCTGCATTTTGCCGGCCAGCCTGGATTGGCCGTTGACGCCGTGGTCCTGTGCACTGGCATCCAGTCAGAGATCACCCTGGCCCAACAATGCGGCCTGGATACGGCCCGGGCAATTGTCGTTAACCAGTGGTTGCAGACATCCGACCCGGATATCTATGCAGTTGGCGAGTGCGCTGAGTTCGAACAGGAGGTGTACCAGTTCGTCCGGCCTGGCTACGAACAGGCAGAGAGTTGCTGTGAACACATCTGCCAGAGGCACAACAACCGACTGCAGGCCACTCCATACCGGGGTAGCTACCGGGACATCCAGCTGAAAATCGCCCATATTCCCTGCGCCATCATCGGTGACGTGGATGGCGATGAATATCATATCTATCGCAATCGCTTTAAAGGGCTCTATCGCCAGCTGTTTGTCCGGGATGGGCGCCTGTGTGGTGCTGTCTACATCGGCAGCTGGGATGAAGCCAGCCAGGTGCGACAGGCCGTCGCTGCCGCAGAGGTCGTCACGGCACGCATCACGAAACGTTTTGGGCGGGATGGACACCTGTGGCAAAAGTCGGCCGCCAGGGGGATCAGGGAGCAGCCCGAGCATTACCTGGTTTGCCAGTGCAATGGCATCAGCAAGGGAGAACTCTGCTCTGCCATCTCGCACGGCAAGCGCAACCTGATGGACCTGCAGCAGGCGACTACAGCCGGCTCGGTATGCGGCAGCTGCCGCCCGCTGATAGCCGAGTTGCTGGATGTGCCCGCCCCCAACCTGGTGATGCGCCACGCGCGCGGAATCCTGGTTACCTCATTTGTATCCCTGCTACTGATTGCGCTGGCCGTATTCATGCCGCCGGCACCAATTTCGGAAAGTGTCCAGTCAAGCTGGTATTGGCAAAAACTCTGGTACGACAACTTCTGGAAGCAGGTCAGTGGTTACAGTCTGCTCGGCTTCTGCCTGCTCACCGCGTCACTGAGTCTCCGCAAACGCTGGAAAAAATTCACCCACGGGCATGTTGATCACTGGCGCTACGCCCACAGCCTGATCGGCTGTGCGGCACTGGTGGTTCTGGTGGTGCACACCGGCTTCCGCCTCGGGGAAAACCTGAACCTGGCGCTGATGCTGGTTTTCCTTGCAGCAACCACTACCGGAGCCCTGGTGGGGGTATTTATGGCACGCAACCACCACTGGACGGATATGAAACTGCGCGAACACCGAAAGTGGTGGTCACGCGTGCACTACGCCCTGCTCTGGACACTTCCGGTTCTGCTCGCGTACCACATACTGGCGGTGTATTACTTTTAGATGAAAAGCTATCAATTCAAATTCTGGCACTTTGGACTGCTGGTGACCCTGGCAATTGGGTCTACTGCTGCGTACAACCTCGAGTACTCGGACAAGACCCTGTTTGTCAGCGGTGAAATGAGCCACGGCCACCACCAGATCGAGCTCGCATGCACCAGCTGCCACGGTGACGGCTTTGCCGGGCAGGAGGCCATGCAACAGGCCTGCCTGGATTGCCACGCCGATGAGCTGGAGCTGGCCAATGACTCCCATCCGCGCAAGAAATTCCTCGATCCACGCAACGCACCGCTGCTGGCCGAGCTGGATGCGCGCCGCTGTGTTACCTGCCATACCGAGCACCAGCCGGAAACCACCAGGGAGATGGGAGTGACCCTGGCCGGGGATTTCTGTTTTCACTGTCATAACGATATTGCCGAAGAACGCAGCAGCCACCAGGATCTCGCCTTCGACAGCTGTGCCAGTGCCGGCTGCCATAACTTCCACGATAACCGCACCCTCTACGAGGACTTCCTGATTGCACACGTGGGGCAGCCGGCACTGCTCCCGGATGCGCAGCTTCCGGCACGCACGGCAATGCAGTCATGGCTTCGGGAAAATCCGCACAGGGAACCGCTGCGACTGCAGCAGGCAGACCTTGATGCCGGCGAACCGCACAAAGGCATCTCCGACTCCTGGGTGGCAAGTAGGCACGCGCAAGCGGGGATAAACTGCAGTGACTGTCACAGTAACGGTCAGCTGCAGTTTTCCAGCCGCGAAATTGTCGAGCAATGTGGCAGCTGCCATGCCGGGCAACGGGATGCCTTCACCAGCGGCAAACACGGAATGCGCTTGTCAGCGGCACTGCCGGAGGACTTTGCGCACAATGGCGCGATGACCCCGGCAGAGGCGCGCCTGCCCATGCGGCCGGGGAGCAAAGGTGCACTCACTTGTATCAGCTGCCATGGACCCCACGAGACCGATACCCGCTTTGCCGCGGTCGAGGCGTGCCTGGGCTGCCACAACGACGAACACAGCCTGGCCTACCGGGAGTCAGGCCACTTCCAGGCCTGGCAACAAGGTGAAGCCGGCGGGGTCAGCTGCGCCAACTGCCACCTGCCAAGGGAAGAGCATGATGGTGAAATCCTCGTCAACCATAACCAGAATCACAACCTGCGACCGAATGAAAAAATGTTGCCGGTATGCCTGAACTGTCACGGCATCGAGTTTGCACTGGCCGCGCTTGCCAGTGAGCGTGTCCTGAAGAGCAACTTTGGCTTATCACCGACAACAGACCACGAAACATTCAGCCTGATCCGCGATCGTATCGCCCGGATCAAATCCAACGAGCCATCCCGTTAGGAGGGAATCCATGCGCATTTTTGCCTTCATCTTAGCTCTAGCCACACTGTTAACCGCCTGTGGCGAAAAAACAGGGATTGCACCCCAGAGAATGGCGGATGCCATTTTCGCGGTCATTGAAGCAGACCGGGCCAGCTATACCAACAATGTGGTCAATCGCCTGCAAAACGAGGAAGGGGTCATCAAGGCCGAGGAGCACTGGAAGGACAAGCAGGCCCTGCCACTTCCGGCCCAGATGCTCCGCATGGGCGCGGAACGGGTGGCAGAACAGGAGGCCGGATTCAATTATGCACTGCTCTCACTCTGGGCCATCAACAAGCAGAACGCGCCGCGCACCGACCTGGAAAAACAGGGCCTGGAATTCGTGATGGATAACCCCGGCCAGAACTTCTACGGCACGGAAAACCTGGGCGGCACCGAGTATTACACCGCGATCTATCCTGACGTCGCTGTTTCACCGGCCTGCGTTAGTTGCCACAACGACCATATCGACAGTCCCCGCACCGATTTTGAACTCGGCGAAACCATGGGCGGCGTGGTCATCCGAATCCCGCTGTGAAAACAGCCTGACCGCACCGAGAGGCTCCGGTACAGCCCGAGCCACACGAAAAAGGGCACCCTGGGGTGCCCTTCTTCTTTTTCCATCCTGTGAGAATGGGATCAGTTACAGCTGGCCTCGCCTATATCTTCCCAGACACTGGCCACGCCGGGCTCCTCGCCCTGGGTCCACCACTGGGCACGGTAACGACGGCCATTGTAGTTAACCTCGTCACCACCGTTATAGGCCTTTGATGCGCTCCAGGGCACCTCCACATCGCTGGCCAGTGACCAGTCGGCAGAATCGAGGCCCGGTTTCGCCTGGGTCCAGTAGTTGGCTTCCCAGACCAGGTCCTCGTGGCTGACCAGGTCACCTCCCAGGTAGGTGGAACCGGAAGCCCACGCCGGGTAACTACCCGCATTGGGATCAACAAGCTCGCAGCTGCCCCCACCGCCGGAACCGGAATCGGTCACATTGACCGTCACGGTGGCACTGGCAGAGTCGATACTGTCCGAGACCGTTACCGTAGCGGTATAGCTGGTGTCGCTGCCCACCTGCGGCGCCGTCAGGGTGACAGTGGCGCTATCGCCATTGGCCACATTGAATGCCGGCGCACTCCAGCTGTAGGTGAGGCTGTCACCATCGGCATCGCTGCCCGTGGCAGTTACCTGCACACTTTCACCTTCGACTACCGTCACACTGGCCGGCGCGGAGACCTCCGGTGCCGTATTGGACTGGGGAGGCAGAAGGGTTACGGTAACCTGGTCGGTATCGGTGAGATCGCCGTCATCGACGAACACCTCGAATACCAGGCTCTCTGCAGAGGCAACCTCGGCGGCAGAGAAGCTGGCGGTAGCGCTGCCGGCATTCTGCAGGCTGACGGCGGTACCGCTGACCTGGGTCCAGCTGTAGGTCAGGCTGTCGCCATCCACATCGCTGGAAGCACTGGCATCCAGGGTGACGGTGTCCGGAGTCACTACCGACTGGTCGGCCCCGGCATTCGCATCCGGTGCACGGTTCGGCTGCGGCGCCCGCACCAGTATCTCCACGATATCGCTGTCACTCAGGGGTTCCGCATCGCTCACCGCCAACTGGAATGCCAGGGTTGTGTCGGCTGAGACATCCGGCGCAGTAAAGCTGGCGGTTGCGCCGGCAGCCCCCTGCAGCTGGACAGTAGTGCCGCCCGTCTGGGACCAGCTGTAACTGAGTGGGTCACCGTCCAGGTCATAGGAAGAGGTGCCGTCGAGACTGACAACAGCGCCCGCATCCACGACCTGGTCAGCGCCTGCATTAGCCACCGGTGCGCGGTTGTTGGTGCCGCCCCCGTGGCCCAGGCTCTCATGCATGGCATTGAGGATATCGCCATTATCCGCATCGATTTCCCATGCGAAGAGACCGGCGAGCCCGTTACTGCGCACATAGGCACCCTTGGTCGCCACCGAGGTGGCGTCGTCGTAGGTGATCAGGTCGCCGTTGGTGGGATTGAAGATGTAGGCACCCTGGGCAGTGCTGTCGTAATGGTATTCATACCCACCGCTGGCCAGGCGCGCGACGATATCGCGGTAGTCCACCACGCCGGCTTCCCAGGTGCCGGAGACTGGCCCGGTGGCGGTACCGGTGAGGTGATTGCCTCCGCTCCAGCCGGAAACCCCGGTCCAGCCACGGCCATACATGGCGGCACCAAGCACCAGCTTGCCCGGGGAAAGCCCCGCATTGAGGACTGCATTGACACCGCTACTGGCATTGAAGTTGTCCGTGGGATCCCAGCTCGGAGCATAGAGTGCGGTCTGGTGACCCAATGAGTCATTACTCCAGGCCCCGTAAAAGTCATAAGACATCAGGAAGATGTAATCCATGTACTGGTCGACGGCACCGTAATCGATCCGGGCAACCTTGGCAGAATCCGCACTGACGGCAGAAGTCAGCTGGTACTCGCGGCCGGTCTCCTGCTCCAGCGTATCGAGCATGGCGCGCAGGTCACGCATCAGGATACGGTAGGTCTCACCATCCTCGGGTGCACCCAGTGCCGTGTTGTAACCACCGCCGCCGGGGTATTCCCAGTCGATATCCACGCCGTCAAAGAATTTCCAGGTACGCAGGAACTCTTCCACCGAATCGACAAAGGTCTGGCGCTTGGTGGCGTCACCGAGGAAGTAGAACGGGTCTGTCAGGGTCCAGCCACCAATTGAAGGCAGGATCTTCAGGTCCGGGTAAGCCTGCTTGAGGGCCATCAGCTGGCCGAAGTTGCCCTTGTAGGGGCTGGAGAAATCCTGGCCCGACTGGGTCTTCTGCACTGCTGCATAGGGATCGTGGATACCCACCTTGAAGTCTTCCCGTCCACTGCAGGATCTCTGCAGGGCCTCGAAACTTCCGGAGATGGACTTGAGGCTGTCATTGATGCCATCGCCACCGCAGATGGGAATAAATCCGTAGAGAATATGGGTCAGGTTGTAAGCGGGAATCTTGTCCACCGGGAACTTTCGACCGTAGACGCCCCACTCCACAAAATACGCGCCCACCACAGAATCACTGGTGTTGGCATAGGGCTGATTGTTCTCGGCCACGGCGGTCTCGAGGGGATCCAGGCCACTGCCATCAGTGTCCGCCACCACGATTGGGGTGGCAGACGAAGCGCTACAACCGGTGTCGTCACACAGCGCAACCTGCAGGTCATACTTGCCGCCCTGTGAAACCTGCAGGGTGGCAGAGCCACTCTGGCTACCAGTGCCGGATGCCGCCTGCTCCAGTACCACCTCACCATTCAGCAGGTACTGGACCGTATCGCCATCGTCACCGGAATACTTGGTCCATGAGACCGGGACCTCGGCATAGTCACGGATAGTGACAATTTGCTCATAGGCGGTGGCGGTATCATCCACTTCGACCAGTGCGAAGTTGGTCTCCATCCACTCGATCTGTGGCGCGCCGGGTGCGGCCAGTGCTGTCGACGTGCCGGCCAGTCCGAGCGCAAGCAGCGCCCGGCGCCAGCGGGCCGGGTTGATTATTTTCATGATTTTCACCTTGATGCGTTTTTATTGTTTCCGGGTCGGGCTTCCGAGCCCGCAAGAGCAAACCTCACAAAATAACACCGCTGTCATTAAATTCCGGAAATATGACAGCGATGTCATTTAAGTTTCACCGTATCTTCACATCGGTATCTTTGCCAGCCCGCAAAGCCATACTTGGGATTAATTTCACGGTCTGGTCGTGAATTGCGACCAATCAGCGTCCGGTTATGTAACAAGGGGCATGAAAATTCTTTTTGACCGAGCTTTCCGGGACATATGTTCCCATTGGGGTTCAATCACATGCTGTTTGCTTCAATTCCTGTATGTGGTCGCACAGGACTCGAGGGCCAGCGAAACAGCGGTCCTGAAGTGATACGACGAAAATCCTGGTGGGATAAATACAGGGGGAACAAAGGGAGTACAGCAAAGGCAGCCTGGAAGTGAAAAAGTGGAACCCACAAAGAAATAGCGGCCGAATTCATTTCGACCGCTCCCTCTCTTTAAGCTGGTTGGCTCTACTCCCGCTGTTCACCTCGCTGAAGTCGTCTCAGACCAGTGGTCACCCGCTGTGGGTCTATTTACGGGTTAGTCCAACCTCCAGTTACGGACCGCTTTTTCTTGCCGCTTCGCCCTTTAAGGAGGGTCGAAGCTTCTTACCTAGGCACTACATATACTAGTGTGACAGCACCCTTTTCCCCACCCGGAGATAAGCCGCCATGCCCTATCGGAACCGCAACGAATTACCGGAAAGCGTCCGTAATGTACTGCCAGAAAAGGCGCAGGATATTTACAAGGAAGCCTTCAACAGCGCCTGGGAGGAATACGCCCGGCCAGAGGATCGCAGGGAGGGCAAATCGCGGGAAGAGGCAGCCCACGCGGTGGCCTGGTCTGCCGTCAAGCAAAAGTATGAGAAGGGGGGGGATGGCAACTGGCACCGGAAATCGTGACCGGATTGCCGGTCACTTATCCTGCCAACCAACGCTGGTGATATTCAGCCTGCGCTCTCATAGCCACGGGCATTCCCGTGGCGCAACGGGTCGATCAGTCCGGTCAGGCCCTCGATCTTGATCTCCAGCGCCAGGGCCATCAACCGTCCCAGGCGTCCCGCCGGAAACTCTTTCTTGGCAAACCAGAGCAGGTACTCCTCCGGCAGGTCAATCAGCACACGGCCCGAGTACTTGCCAAACGGCATGGGGGTCCTGGCAATATCCACCAGGTCCTGCTTATCGAACATCCTGAGCCCTTGCTTGTGTCAGTGGAAATACCATTATCCGGCATCGACACCTGCATACCAAATTGGGAGCGGCCGGGACGCCACCATAACATGGGCCTGTGAATTGCTATCCCAGCAGGATCAGGAGTCACTTTATGGCTATGCAATCTTTCAGGCGTGCGGGACTCGCATCCCTGCTCGCCACCGGCCTGGTTTTCACAGGCTGTGCGAATATGAGTGATACCGACCGCCGTATCGGTACCGGCGCAGGCATCGGCGCTGTCACTGGCGCCCTGATCTCGGGCGGTCGTCCGGGCGGCACAGCGGCGGGCGCCGTTCTCGGCGCCGGGGCGGGCTACCTCTACGACCGCAACAAGAAACGGTATTACTACTACGACCGCCACGGCCGTCGCATCTACCGCTAGTCCCCTCCGTAAATAAGAGATCCGGGCATGGGCGACCATGCCCGGGCTCTTGCTGTTATCACCTGACACCACCCACCATTACCCGCTCGATCCCCTGTCGGGTTTGGCTCAGCCTGCAATGACAATCGATGCAAGGTGCCAGTGGCATGCCGGCTCTCGCCGGGGCCGGGTTTTCCTCGATCACGGAACTGTGGGAATATGAATGTCTTGCGGACGGGCTTACCGTCGCACATTTTTTAGACAACTAATAAAGATTCCTGAGGAAACGCCGTGAGAACAATAAAGCGATCTTCCATGCTGGTCCTGCCACTGGCCGCAGCGCTGTTGGCAGCCTGTGACAAATCCGCCGGCGACAAGCAGGCCGCCGCGGAAACCGGCAAGCCAGACACGGTAGTGTCCACCGAGGGCATGTGGATGCCGAGCCAGCTGCCGCAGCTGAGCGGCAAACTGAAAGACCTGGGTCTGGAGCTGGACCCGAAAACCATGACCGACCTCACCGAGTTCCCCATGAACGCGGTGATCAGCCTGGGTGGTTGTACCGCCTCGTTCGTCTCCCCCGAGGGGCTGGTGGTCACCAACCACCATTGTGCCTATGGCTCCATTTCCTATAACTCCACCGAAGACAACGACCTGCTGGAGAACGGCTTCCTGGCCAAGTCCCTGGACGAGGAACTGCCCGCGGCACCGGGTTCCCGGGTGTACGTCACCGTCGATATGAATGAGGTGACTGACAAGATCGATGCAGCCCTCAGCGAGGATATGGATGGTGCCGCGCGCTTTGCCGCCATTGAGGACGCCAAGAAAGGCCTGGTATCCGCCTGTGAATCCGACCCCGGCCACCGCTGTGAGGTCTATAGCTACTATGGCGGCGCCAGCTACTACCTGATCAAGCAGCTGGAAATCCGCGATGTGCGCCTGGTACACGCGCCCGCCTCTTCCATCGGCAAGTTCGGTGGCGATATCGACAACTGGATGTGGCCGCGCCACACCGGCGATTATTCTTTCCTGCGCGCCTACGTGGGCCCCGACGGCAAGCCGGCGGATTACGCCGAGGACAATGTTCCGTACCAGCCCAAACATCACCTGACAGTATCCACCGAGGGCCCACAAAAGGGCGACTTTGTCATGGTGGCCGGCTACCCGGGCAGCACCAACCGCTACCGCACTGCGGCGGAGGTGGACAGCAACTTCAACTGGTACTACCCCACCATGCAGAAAGTACTGGCGGAGTGGTCTGAAACCATCAGCGAGGCCAGCGCGGGCAACAAGGATGCGGAGCTGAAGTACGCCAGCCTGGTGGCCGGCCTCAACAACTACTCCAAGAACTTCACCGGCATGATGGAAGGCTATGGCCGCAGCGACCTGCTACAGCGCAAGCGCCAGCTGGAACAGGACCTGCAGGCCTGGATCGAGGCCAACCCGGAATCCGCCGACAGGTACGCCTCCTTACTGGCGGACCTTCAGGCGCTGATCAATGAGAAGCAGTCCACCCAGGAGCGCGACCTGGTACTGCGCTATATGGACCGCTCGGCCATGCTGAGTGCGGCGCGCAAGCTGTACCGGCTGAGCCTGGAAAAGCAGAAGCCGGATATGGAGCGCGAGCCGGGTTACCAGGAACGTGACATGACCCGCTTTACCGAGGGCATGAAGCGTATCGAGCGCCGTTTCCACCCGGAAGTGGATCAGGCCATCTGGACCTACTTTATCGAGCGCTACAACGCCTTGCCGGCAGAACAGCGCATTGCCAGCTTCGATGAATTCCTGGGCGACGACGCCAGCGGCGATGCCCTGCAGGAAAAGCTGTCCGCGATGTACGAAGACACTGGCCTGACCGAAACCCAGGCGCGCCTGGACTGGATGGAAAAGTCGCCGGAAGACTTCCGCAACAGCGAGGATCCGTTTATCCAGCTGGCTGTTTCCATGTATGACGACATGCATGCAATCGAAGAAAAGGACAAGGCCATGACCGGCCGCTTTGCCCAGCTGCGCCCACGCTATATGGACCTGCTGATTGCCTACTACAAGGAACAGGGCAAGCCCGTCTACCCGGATGCCAATGGTTCACTGCGCGTGACCTATGGCCTGGTAAAGGGTTACACCCCGCCGGCGGGCACTGTTAAGGCACCCGCAGACGGTAACGATGGCAAGGACAGCTTCGTACCCTTCACCACCCTGCGCGGTATCCAGGCCAAGTACACCGGTGAGGACCCGTTCGACGCACCCCAGGCCCTGCTGGATGCCATCGAGGAAAAAGCCTATGGCCGTTTCTACGATGAGAAGCTGGACTCAGTGCCGGTAAACTACCTCACCACAGTGGATATCACCGGCGGCAACTCCGGATCCGCTACCATGAACGGCAAGGGCGAACTGATCGGCCTGGCCTTCGACGGCACCTACGACAGCATCAATGCTGACTGGGACTTCAATGACAACACCCGGGCAATCCACGTGGATGTGGAATACATGCTGTGGGTAATGGAAAAAGTGGACGGCGCCCACAACCTGTTGGAGGAAATGGGTGTGGCGGAGGAATCGGTTGCGGCACAGGCCGCTGACTGATCACCCTGCCCCGCAAGAACGAAAAAGCCGGCGCATGCGCCGGCTTTTTTTGATTGTCGTCAAGCAGTTCGAGAGTCTGGTAGGTGAGGTCGACAGTAACGGCCGGTTTACCTGGCCGGTTATGCCCTAGAGCAGTTTGGTTTTGGTCTTGCCACAACGCTGGCAACGATACTCGGTTACCAGCTTGCCCTGTTTCACATCGAACTTCCGCTCGGTGACCACCTGCCACTTGTGAAAACCATCCCGGCACAGGCTTTTGCCCTTGTGCTTTTCCCAGGCGGTCTTCTTCTTGAACTGGATTACATCGCCCATAAAGGTAAATCTCCCCACAGGAGAACAATTATTACAGGAGCCTGCCCTGGCACACCAGGCACAGCCCTGGCGCCACCGGGACAGAGCATTCCCCACCCATAAGGGCGAACACAAGGTTCGCCCCTACGTAACGCGCTGGAGCCGACATACACCTATTGGGCAATGCATAACCTGTAGGGGCGCACCTTGTGTGCGCCCGCCCCCGGTATTCCGGCACATGGACGTCATGACGGCCTTGATCCGATCCCGGAATCCACAAACCACCGCGCCCCCCCGAGGGCGAACAGAAGGTTCGCGCCTACAACGGCAATGGAGAAAATGGCCTGCTGGTGGGCCACGGGATTATGCCACCTCCCCGGCCGCGTGCCCGGAAGCCCAGGCCCACTGGAAGTTATAGCCGCCCAGCCAGCCGGTCACATCCAGCACCTCGCCGATAAAGTAAAGCCCAGGCTGCGACTTGCACTCCATGGTACGCGAGGAGACCGCATTTGTATCAACACCACCGAGGGTCACTTCGGCTGTGCGATAACCCTCGGTACCCGCAGGCACCAGCTGCCAGGTCTGCAGTTTCTCGCCAATCGAAGCCAGCTCTGCCGCACTGAACTGCTTCAGCGGGCGACTCTCGATACCCTTCTCAGCGAGGAAATGCTGGACCAGTTTCCTGCTCCACAGTGTCGCGAGTACCGTGTGCAGGTGTGCCTCCGGCTTTTCGGTCCGCTGCTCATTCAGCCAGTGCGCCAGCTCCCGGTCCGGGGCCAGGTCAAAGCTGACGGCCTCGCCCTCCCGCCAGTGGCTGGAGATCTGCAGCACGGCCGGGCCACTCAGCCCGCGGTGGGTAAACAGCATCTGCTCATGGAAACTGCCGTTGCCGCAGCTTGCGGTCACCGCCAGGGCACTGCCGGGCAGGTCTTCCTGCCGCTGCAGCTGGCGCTTGTGCTGGGTAAAGGGCACCAGGGCGGCGCGAGTGGGCACGATACTGAGGCCGAACTGCCGGGCGATGTCGTAGCCAAACCCGGTGGCCCCCATGGTTGGAATCGACAGGCCGCCGGTGGCAACCACCAGGGATTCGCATTGCACTGTGCCAAGGCTGGTATTCACCCGGTAGCCAGTATTCACCGGCTCAATACTTTCAATGCTACAGCGGGTGCGAATCTGCGCCTGGGCCTCACGGCACTCCGCCAGCAGCAAGTCAACGATATCCCGGGACCTGTTATCGCAGAACAGCTGACCCAGGGTTTTCTCGTGATAGGGGATCCCGTGCTTCTCCACCAGCGCGATAAAGTCCCACTGGGTATAACGGGCCAGTGCCGACTTGCAGAAATGCGGGTTGCGGCTGTAGAAGTTTTCCGGCGCGGTGTACAGGTTGGTGAAATTGCAGCGTCCGCCACCGGACATCAGGATCTTCTTGCCCACCTTGTTTGCGTGATCGACTACCAGCACGCTGCGGCCACGCTGGCCAGCCACTGCCGCACACATAAGACCGGCTGCACCGGCACCAATCACCAGTACATCGACCTGTTCGGGCAGTGGGTTGGGACTGGCTTCACTCATGGGGTGGGGAAGCTGAAGGGACCGGGCACGGCGGGCACCCGGCGCAGGAGCAGGCCATCAGGCCATCAGGCCCGCGGCAGGGTTACGCCGCGCTGGCCCTGGTACTTGCCGCCGCGATCCTTGTAGGACACATCGCAGACCTCGTCGGACTCGAAGAACAGCATCTGGGCCACACCCTCGTGGGCGTAGATCTTCGCCGGCAGGTTGGTGGTGTTGGAGAACTCCAGGGTCACATGCCCTTCCCACTCCGGCTCCAGCGGCGTCACATTGACGATGATGCCGCAGCGCGCATAGGTGGACTTGCCCAGGCAGATGGTCAGCACCGAGCGCGGGATGCGGAAATACTCGACTGTACGCGCCAGGGCAAAGGAGTTGGGCGGGATCACGCAGGAATCGCCCACCACGTCGACAAAGCTGTTCTCGTCGAAGGTCTTCGGATCCACCGTGGCGGAGTGCACATTGGTAAAGATCTTGAATTCCGGGGCACAGCGCACGTCGTAGCCATAGCTGGAGGTACCGTAGGAAATCAGGCGTTCACCGCTGCCATTGTGGCGTACCTGGCTCGCCTCGAACGGCTCGATCATGCCATTCTGCTCGGCCATCCGGCGAATCCACTTATCGGATTTGATACTCACTCCGCCCCCCTCATTTGAATCGGCTGTGCTTGTCGTTGTGCAGGTCTGTAAAGAGGCGGAATCATAGCCGGTTTGAACTGTGCAAAAAAGTGTCAATCGCGACTGGCTGGCACCGGAATGCCGCCTTTGCCTGTCCCGGGGTAAGTCCCGCCCACACCGCACCTTCCCCGTCAGCACCGGACCTGTTGATGGAACTGGTGGAAATCCATGCCCGATCAAGCCCCATACCCTTGTTGGGGCAGCCCGACTACTGTATAAATCAACAGTACATACTGTACAGATATACAGAAACAACTCCCAAAGGGACCAGATCGCGAGGGCAGATATCGTGAGCAGTGCCGAAAACCTTATACAAAACAAGCAGTTAACTGATCAGCTCAAGCAGCAACGCCTGGACCAGCTGCTGGCGCGGGCGGATATCTGGCAGGCGGCCAATGAGCATCACCGCCGGCGTAACGGCATCGCCACCGGCTACAGCGGGCTCGATGCCCTGCTGGCCGGACACGGCTGGCCCCGTGGCGCCACCACCGAACTGCTGGTGGACCAGTCCGGTATCGGCGAGCTCAGCCTGTTGCTACCGGCACTGGCGGAACTCACCCGCCAGGAGCAGATGGTCGTGCTGGTCAACCCGCCCCATATCCCCTATGCCCCGGCGCTGGCCAGTGCCGGGGTGCAACTGGAAAAGCTGTTGATCCTGCATCCCCGGGGACCGCGCGACACTCTCTGGGCCATGGAACAAACACTGCAGTCTGGCTGCTGCGGCGCCCTGCTCAGCTGGCAGGAACGACAGCCGCCCGCGGACAGGGACCTGCGCCGGCTGCAGGTGGCCGCACGGGATGGGGAATGCCTGCACTTCCACTTCCGCCCGCAATCCTGTGCCAGCAGCCCCTCACCGGCCAGCCTGCGGCTGCAGCTCGCAAGCGACGGCGACCAGCTGGCCCTGAAGCTGATCAAACAGCTGGGCGGCCGCTCGGGACAGCAGCTGCACCTGGCCCGGGCCGCGGACCTGACCCGCCGCGACGGGCCACTGCACTGATTGCCGGGAAGAGTATAAAGCTCTCTGCAGGAGCGGCCCATGGCCGCGAAAAAACTCTCTGAATAACCAATGCGGTAAGACACGACAGGGAAAATACAATGCTCTGGCTCTGCATACAGTTCCCCAACCTGCCGTTAGAGGCACTGACCCGCGCCCAGCAAGCAGGGCCTGATGGCTCTCCCCGCGCGGTTGTGGAGAAAGAGCAGGTGGTGGACGTCAACAGCAGTGCCCGCGAGCGCGCTGTCACCGGCGGACTGACCATTGCCACTGCCTGTGCGCTGTGCGCGGACCTGGAACTCCTTCCCCGGGATACCGAGCGCGAATCACAGCTACTGCAGGAACTGGCCCAGTGGGGTTACAGCTTCACCCCGGTGGTTTCCCCCCGCGCGGCATCCCCGCACAGCGATGATGGCAGCTTCGCCTGCCTTTACCTGGAACTGAGCGGCTGCCTGAAAGCCAATGGCGGACTGGAGCCGCTCCTGCAGCAGTTGCGCAGCGAACTGCAACAGATGCATATCAGTGCCTTTATGGGCCTGGGGCACAGCCCCAGTGCTGCCCATATGCTGAGCCAGCTGGAAGAGCACAGGCAGTGGCTGGCCGGGGCCAAGGCACCGCCCTCTCCCCAGCAATGGCGCCAGTGGATCAGCTTTGCCCCCGGCAAACTGCTGGACTGCGACCACAAGACCATAGCCAAACTCTATGCCTGCGGTATCAAGCGGGTCAGCCAGTTACTGGCCATACCATTGTCTGAGGTGGGGACCCGCTTCGGGCGCGACTTTGTCAATTACCTGGCGCGCCTCAACGGCACCCGCCATGACCCGGTCCCCTGTTACCAGCCACCGCCGGAGTTCCACAGTGAGCTGTTTTTTCCCAGCCCGCTGGATAACAGCGAGCAGCTGCTGTTTCCCGCCAGCCGGCTGGTCCGCGAGCTGTGCCAGCAATTGCAGCGGCGACAGCTCTACAGCCAGCAGCTGCGCTGGAAACTGGATTTCGGGCAACAGGGTTGCAAGGTGCTCAGTGTGGAAATCTCGCGACCGCAACTGGATCCCCAGCGCCTGATCGCCCTGACAAAGCTGCAACTCGAGCGGCTCACCCTCGAGCAACCTGTACAAGCAATCGGCCTGACCTGCGACAGGCTGCAACCGCTGGGCCAGGATTCGGTGGACGATGACCTGTTCGGGGAAGCCAGCCGCGTGCAGCGCAGCCACCAGCTAATCGACAAGCTCAAGGCGCGGCTGGGCCACCAGTCACTGTCAGGCGTCACCCTGAAGGAGAGTCACCTGCCGGAGCAGGCATGGCAGAGTGCCGACAACCTGGTGCTGAACAGCCGCAAACGCGGCCACCAGTTGCAACCGGTGAATGCACCGCGCCCCAACTGGCTGCTGCCGCGTCCCGATCGCATCCATTGCCGCAACCAGCGCCTGTTTTACCGCGGTGAATTGCGCCTGCTGCAGGGCCCGGAACGCATTGATGGCTACTGGTGGCAACACCGCCGCCACGCCCGCGATTACTACATTGCCCGCGGTGACGAAGGTGCACTCTACTGGGTCTTCCAGGACCTGACCTCGGAGGCCTGGTACCTGCATGGGGTTTACGCGTGACCCAGGTATAAACCTGCCGGCTCCAAGCCTGACCCCGCTCAGGAATAGTCATCACGCTCGGTGGAGCGTAGAGCTGGCGCTCGACGAACGTCCGACAGAATCCATTTAAATACAGGATTGAATACTCGCACAGGGGGAGGTGCAGAGACCAAGACAACCAGAATTGGTATGCAGTACGCCGAACTCTTCTGCCAGAGCAACTTCTCTTTTCTCCAGGGTGCTTCCCATCCCCAGGAACTTGTTACCCGTGCCCATGAACTGGGCTACCGCGCCCTGGCCATTACCGATGAATGTTCCCTTTCGGGCGCGGTCCGCGCCTATAAACAACTGGAGGAACTGAAAGCTGATGGCAGCAACCTCAAACTGATCTGCGGCAGCTACTTCCGCTTATCTGACATTAATTGTGAACTGGTATTACTGGCACCGGACCGGCAAGCCTACAGCGAGTTATGCCAGCTGATCTCTACCTCCCGCCTGCGCGCGCCCAAAGGCCAGTACGAGACCAGGCTCGACGACCTGCTGCGGATAACCCGGCAATGCATCGCCATCTGGCTACCCCGCCACCAACCACTGGAAATGCCTGCAGGCCTCAAGAGTCATTTCCAGGGCCGCCTGTATATCGCCTTCAGCAACCAGTTACTCCCACGCCAGAACGAACATAACCGGGAACTTCTGGCCTTTGCCACCGGGCAACAACTGCCACTGGTGGCCACCAGTGCGGTGCTGATGCACTGTCGCAGTCGCAAGCCCCTGCAGGATGTACTCAACGCCTGCTACCACAACTGCACTCTCGACGAACTGGGCTACCGACTGGAGCAGAACGCCGAGCGTTACCTGCGCCCGCTCGATGAGATTGCCAGCCTGCAGCTGACAGGAGCAATTGCGAACACCATTGAAATTGCCCACCAGTGCCAATTTTCCCTAGATGAACTGCGCTACCAGTATCCGTCGGAGGTACTGCCTGCCGGTAAAAGCCCGGACGGGTACCTGCGGGAACTGGTGGAGGCCGGCAAGGAACTGCGCTGGCCAGAGGGTCCCGAACCACATATTGCCGCACAAATAGAAAAGGAACTGGCACTGATCGCCGAGCTGGGGTACGAACACTACTTCCTTACCATCCACGACATCGTCCAGTTCTCGCGCAGCCAGCATATCCTCTACCAGGGCCGTGGCTCGGCCGCGAATTCGGTAGTGTGCTACTGCCTCTTGATCACCGAAATAGACCCCCACAAGATCGGCCTGCTGTTCGAACGCTTTATATCCCGCGAACGCGACGAACCGCCGGATATCGATGTGGACTTCGAGCATGAGCGACGCGAGGAAATCATCCAGTACATCTACCGCAAATACGGCCGCGAGCGCGCCGGGCTGGCCGCCACCAAGATCAGCTACCGTTTCAAGAGCGCCCTGCGGGATATCGGCAAGGCCCTGGGGCTGGGCAGCGCCACCATCGAGCAACTGATTGCCGAGCGGGCCTGGTGGGACACCATGGAGGATTTCCCCCGGCAGATGCAGAAAGTGGGGATCGACCCGCGGAGCAACGCCGGCCGCATGCTGCCGAAGCTGATGGCACAGGTCCGCGGTTTCCCCCGGCACCTGTCCCAGCATGTGGGTGGTTTCGTGATTACCGAGCAACCCCTGCATACCCTGGTGCCGATCGAGAATGCCGCCATGGAGGACCGCACCATCGTCCAGTGGGACAAGGAGGATATCGAGGACCTGAAACTGATGAAGGTGGACATCCTCGCCCTGGGCATGCTCACGGCCCTGCGCAAGTCGCTGACCTATATCGGCCTTTACGGACCGAGAATGCAGCTACGGGACATCCCCACCGAGGACCCGGGCGTCTACGAGATGATGTGCCGGGCAGATACCGTGGGGGTTTTCCAGATCGAGTCCCGCGCGCAGATGAGCATGCTGCCGCGGCTGCAGCCAAGGAATTTCTACGAGCTCACCATCGAGATCGCCATCGTGCGCCCGGGGCCTATCCAGGGCGGTATGGTACACCCCTACCTGAAGCGCAAGCAGGGACTGGAACCGGTCAGCTACCCGCACGAGAACCTGCGCCCGGTACTGGAACGCACCCTGGGAGTACCCATTTTCCAGGAACAGGTGATCCAGCTGTCCATGGTGGCCGCTGGCTTCAACGGCGGCGAGGCCGACCAGCTGCGCCGCGCCATGGCCAGCTGGGGCAAGAACGGCAACCTCTACCAGTTCCGGGACAGGCTGGTGGCCGGCATGCTCGCCAACGGCTACCAGGTGCAATTTGCCGAGCAGTTGTTCGAGCAGATGAAGGGCTTCGGCTCCTACGGCTTCCCCGAGTCCCACTCAGCCAGCTTCGCCCTGCTGGCCTACTTCTCAGCCTGGATCAAGCACCACCACCCGGCGGCCTTTTACTGTGGCCTGCTCAACAGCCAGCCCATGGGCTTCTACGCCCCGGCCCAGCTGGTCTACGATGCCCAGCGGCACAATGTGAAGGTGCTGCCTGTGGATGTGCTCTATAGCCACTGGGACCACCGGTTGGAACTACCGACTGCCGCCTCCACTGACCAGGTGACTCTCCCCTTGTCGTCCTCGCGACGCAGGCATGTCCGCCCGGACACCGATCCGGGATCAGAATCAAGTAACTCACAGTGCCATGCCGCCCGTCGTCATCCCGGGCTTGGCCCGGGATCCAGCAAACCACTGCAACAGGAACCTGCACCGCAGCCAGCTAACTCCACTCCGGCAGCAGCCCTGCCACAAGGGCAAAACCTCAATGAAAAGGGGAGCAGCCCTCGACTCCGCCTCGGTATGCGCCTGGTAAAGGGCCTGGAACAGCACACCGCGGATACCATCACCCAACTGCGTGAGGAAAACACCATCATCTCCATGACCCAGTTCCGCCAGCTCACCAACCTTCACCGCGACCAGCTCGCCCTGCTCGCCAGCGCCAATGCCTTCCGCAGCATGGCGGAGAACCGCTACCTGAACACCTGGACATCACTAGACCCGGAAGACGGTAGTGGCAGCTGGCATACCCATATCCCATCCAATACAGCGGAGGACAACACCTATAGCGATTACGCCAGCACCGGGCTGACCCTACGGGAGCACCCCATCGCGCTTTTACGAAGACGCGAGCAGTTCAGGCATTGCATGAAAGCGAAAGATCTTGCTGGTTGCAGGGATGGTGAGGCGGTAAGCGTGATCGGGCTGGTGACCTGCCGGCAGCGGCCAGGGAGTGCGGCGGGGGTGATGTTCATCACGCTGGAGGATGAGACGGGACAGGTTAACTTTGTGCTTTGGGAACGGGTTCAGGAGCGCTTTCGGGCTGAGATCAAACAAGGGCACACCTTGCAGATCAACGGTAAAGTACAAATCTGTTCCACTGGGCCAAAAGCTCAACCAGTGGCTCACCTAGTAGGAAGGCAGATCCAGTGCCTGAAATGGAAAGAGGTCCAGAGTGTGAGGAACTTTCGCCAATGCCTACAGCATTACAGCTAGCTAAGCAGGGCCATAAATAGTCCGACGGTTATCAAAGTGTGGGATACAGGGCTTTTGTTACCGGTGCCAGCACACCCCAGATTCCCCAAGGTCCGTGCATTTTTTATTTATGATAAGGTAGCTGCATTCAGTGCTTGGGGCCAGCCCATCTCAAATTGCATAAGAGCTATATAAAGGAGAGGGTTGCCCAGAGAACCGACTGCCCCACAACCATCAACTGGACCAGTGCTGTTTACATCGAGGGGAATCCAGGAGAAATACGCGCTAAAGACAACAAGATATTTATGCTTAAAGCTTATTGCACACAAAAAAGCCCCGCAATGCGGGGCTCTTTTTAAGCCTCAGCTAAAACCTTGCGGTTCTGCCTCAAGGCTCGAGTACTGCGATCAGGATCAGGTGCAACCGGCAGGCTTGTACTTGGCAACTGCGGTGGTGGCACAAGACCAGTTACCATCAGCATCGCGAGACAGCGTGATTGTATCGCCAGTGATGGCAGTGGAAACGTCACCGTCGAGGGTAACAAGAATAGTGCCGCTGCCATCGGCAGCAAAAGTAAAGGCTGTCGCTGTACCAGTGAGGTTGGACTGGACATAGCCGACGTCCGCAGCTGCAAACGCATTGTTACCGCGCATCAGGTTCTCTTCCACGGCAGACTTATAGGCAGAGGCCTCACCGAAAGCGCGGTTTACCTGGGAGCGCGCTACGTAGTCCTGATACTGCGGGATAGCGATAGCGGCCAGAATACCGATGATCGCGACCACGATCATCAATTCGATAAGAGTAAAACCCTGTTGTTTTTTCATTGTAACCGTCTCCATACAGACATGTTGTTCGAGTGAAATCCCGTGAGGAAGTCGCGGTAAAAGATACAAGGTTTGTGCCAATTCGCGCAAGCGTGTAACTATAATAAATACAGGCCTTTACAGCATAACCCTCAGGTCAAAGATTAAACAAAGCGGCGACAATCATAAAAAAGTGACCAATTTCGTCACTTATATACTCGGAGCGTACACTCCAGGAGTGACTAAAAAGTAGCCTGCCCCCGCATCGATTAAATAAGGGAAAGAGTGAGAAATGAGTGATCGTCAGCCATTACCCGTCGATTGGCCTATTCCTTCTTATTAGTTATATTAAGCTAGCTTGGCGGGGAAATATCCCGCCACTGTTTGCCTGGGCATCACTGCTCACATATTGAGCAGGTAAACCAATCAAAATAGAAATAGATAAAAGTTCGGATAGACAGGAAAACACGTCTATGTCATCCGTCGCCCCCTACAGAACGACACACTGAGACCTATGAGCAGTATTCCCCTGAGCGGCCTGGCAAAGCGGCTGGTGGCTGACAAGCTTCTGGATGAACCTACGGCTGCTTCGGCCAGCAAGGCGGCCCAGCGTGAAAATCAGACTTTCGCACAGCATGCCGTAGAGGCCAAACTCGTCAAGAGCCGTGACTTGGCCCGTATCGCTTCCCAGGCCTTTGGCTCCCCCCTATTCGACCTGGGGAGCTACAACTTTGACCTGATTCCTCGTGATGTAGTTGCTGAAAAACTCATTAGTAAGCATTTCGCGCTACCCCTCTACAAAAGGGGTAGCCGCTTGTTTGTAGCCGTCGCAGACCCCACCAATCTTGGCGCACTGGACGAGATCAATTTCAATACCGAGGCCGTACTGGTGGAGGCCGACAAGCTCGCCAAAGCCATCGACAGCTACATGTCCAAGGACGAGATGGGAGCAGGCCTGGAGGGGATGGATGATGAGGCCCTCGATGCGCTGGATGTCGACGGCGGAGATACTAATGCCCATGAGCAAGATGATCTGGGCGGTGACGAGGCCCCGGTTGTACGCTTTGTAAACAAGGTATTACTGGATGCTATCCGCACAGGCGCATCGGATATCCACTTCGAGCCCTACGAGAAAACCTACCGGGTGCGACTCCGCACCGATGGCGTATTGCACGAAGTGGCAAAACCGCCAATCCAGCTGGCCCCACGGATTTCTGCCCGACTGAAGGTGATGTCGAAAATGGACATTTCTGAGCGCAGGGTGCCGCAGGATGGCCGCATCAAAATGAAGCTGTCCAAGACCAAGGCAATCGACTTCCGGGTCAACAGCCTTCCCACTCTATGGGGCGAGAAGATCGTGCTGCGGATTCTCGACCCATCCTCCGCCAAGCTCGGCATTGATGCACTGGGCTACGAGGACGCACAAAAACAGATTTATATGGACGCCCTGGCCCAACCGCAGGGTATGATTCTGGTCACCGGCCCTACCGGCTCTGGTAAGACCGTTTCCCTCTATACTGGCCTGAATATCCTCAACACCTCAGAACGCAACATTTCCACCGCCGAAGACCCGGTGGAAATCAACCTGGAGGGGATCAATCAAGTAAATGTTAACCCCAGGGTAGGCCTCAACTTCGCCGAGGCCCTGCGCTCTTTCCTGCGTCAGGACCCCGATGTTGTGATGGTAGGTGAGATTCGAGACCTGGAAACCGCCGAAATTGCCATCAAGGCTGCCCAGACAGGTCACCTCGTACTCTCCACCCTGCATACAAACTCTGCACCAGAGACACTGACCCGCCTGATGAATATGGGCGTCCCGACCTTTAATATAGCCACTTCTGTCAGTGTGATTATCGCCCAGCGCCTTGCACGCCGTCTCTGTAATGAGTGCAAGAAGCCGGTCACCTTGCCCAATGAAGTTCTCAAGCAGGAGGGCTTCAGCGCTGTAGACATAGATCAGAAAGAGTGGAAGATCTACCAGCCAGTCGGGTGTGAGCACTGCTCCAAGGGCTACAAGGGGCGCGTGGGCGTGTATGAAGTGGTTCGCATTACCGACGGCATCTCCAGAATTATAATGGAGGGTGGCAATTCCATCCAAATTGCCGACCAGGCCCGGAAAGAGGGGTTTAACAACCTTCGTACTTCGGCACTACGCAAAGTAGTCACAGGAGTCACCAGTCTCGAAGAGGCTAACCGGGTAACGAAAGACTAATCGGATAGGCTCTTGATCTAGGCTTTCCTGAACAACCGGCTGACCCAGCCTGATTCTCATACTGATTGTGGCCTGGACCACAAATATAACAACACGGGACTAACATATGGCCAATGCCTCAGCAGTCGCTTACGTCTACAAGGGTGTGGACACCAAAGGCAATAAGGTCGAGGGAGAGATCAGCGGTACAAACCCAGCCCTGGTGAAAGCCCAGCTTCGCCGACAGGGCATTATTGCCAACAGGGTACAGAAAAAGCCAAAGCCCCTTTTTGGCGGCAAGAAAAAAGTCAAACCCGCCGATATCGCCCTATTCACTCGCCAGATGGCCACCATGATGAAAGCTGGCGTGCCACTGGTGCAGAGTTTTGAAATCGTTGCAGATGGGATCGATAATGAGGGCGTAAAGGAGCTAATCCTTAAGGTTCGAGAGGACGTCGCCTCTGGTACCGCGTTCGCAGAGGCCCTTCGCAAACATCCACTTTATTTTGACGACCTTTTTTGCAATCTCGTCGCTTCCGGTGAACAGTCTGGTTCACTTGAAACCATGCTGGATCGAATTGCCACCTACAAGGAAAAAACCGAGCAACTCAAGGCAAAAATCAAGAAAGCCATGACTTATCCAATTGCGGTAATTGTCGTTGCTGTGGTTGTCACCGCAATCCTGCTCATCAAAGTAGTGCCTCAGTTTGCTTCCACATTCCAGAACTTTGGTGCAGAACTCCCAGCATTCACTCAGTTTGTCGTGAACATATCAGAATGGATGCAGAAAAACTGGCTGATTGCCTTTGTAATCGTGGCAGCGGCAATTGGTGGAACGATTGAAGCCAAAAAGCGTAACAGAAGTGTTGCCCAGTTCTTTGATCGTCTCTCCCTCCGTCTCCCCATCATCGGGCTAATCACATACAACTCAATCGCGGCACGATTTGGACGAACCCTGTCAACTACATTTGCCGCTGGTGTTCCGCTGATCGATGCGCTCAAGTCGGTAGCTGGCGCAACGGGCAATTGCGTCTATGAGGAGGCCACCCTAAAAATCCGCGACTCCGTTGCCACTGGCATACCGCTGAATGTTGCCATGCGGCAGTCTGGCCTGTATCCAACAATGCTTGTGCAGATGACATCAATTGGTGAAGAGTCCGGTGCCCTGGACGAAATGCTGGGCAAAGCTGCCGATTTTTATGAAGAGGCTGTGGACAATATGGTCGACAACCTCACCACGCTGCTGGAACCCATGATTATGGCAGTTCTCGGCGTACTCGTTGGTGGACTGATGATTGCCATGTACCTCCCGATCTTCCAGCTGGGTAACGTTATATAAATCATGTTCAATATATTGCTTTCCAATCAAGCGCTGCTCCTTGGCAGCGCTTTTATTTTGGGTGCCATCCTCGGCAGCTTCCTGAATGTCGTCATCTACCGCCTCCCCATCATGATGGAGCGCGAGTACAAACGGGATTTCTACAGTTACTTTGGCAAGGAGCCCAAAGCGGGCGAGGCAGTTGAACTGGAAGAACCATTCAACCTGGTCCTCCCCCACTCCCACTGCCCCAACTGCGATACCGAAATCAAGCCCTGGCACAATGTCCCCCTGGTCAGCTATCTGGCGCTGGGCGGAAAATGCAGTAACTGCGCTACGCCTATTTCCAAACGCTATCCGCTGGTGGAACTGGCCACCGGTATCCTGACCGCCATTGTGGTCTGGCAACTGGGCTTTACCTGGCAGGCGCTGGCGGGCTGTGTGTTTACCTGGGCACTGGTAGCGCTGACAGGCATCGATTTTGACAAGCAGCTGCTGCCGGACAACATCACCCTACCCCTGCTCTGGGCGGGGCTGCTGGTGAACTGCTGGGGGCTGTTTGTGCCGCTACAGGACGCGGTGGTTGGCGCCATTGCCGGTTACCTGGCGCTGTGGTCGGTCTACCATATCTTCAAGCTGCTGACCGGCAAGGAAGGCATGGGCGCCGGGGACTTCAAGATCCTGGCCGCTATCGGCGCCTGGTTTGGCTGGCAGATGCTGCCGCTGGTAATCCTGCTTTCGGCAGCGGTCGGCGCGGTCGCCGGCCTTACCTGGAGTGCTATTGCCGGGCGCGACAAGAACCTGCCCATTGCTTTCGGACCCTACCTGGCCGGTGCCGGCTGGATTGCGATGCTGTGGGGCGAGCAGTTGATGGGGTGGTACCTGAGTTATTCGGGGCTGGGCGGCTAACTTTATAGAAGCTGGTGGGTCGCGGCCAGCGGCCGCTCCTACGGGTGATGATTGCCGGTTTATTGACTGGTGACTGGTTCGCGGCCATGGGCCGCTCCCACGGGTGAAGGTGGCTCCACATGCTGACAATTGGGTTGACCGGGGGTATTGGCAGCGGCAAGTCTGCGGCAGCCTCCTGTTTTCGCGAGCACGGCATCAATGTGGTGGATGCTGACTGGGCGGCACGGGTGGTGGTGCAACCGGGCATGCCCGCGCTCGAGAAGATTGCTTCCCACTTTGGTGCCGGAATACTGCTGGACAGCGGCGAGCTGGACCGGGCGGGTCTTCGCCAGCGGGTCTTCGCCAGCGAGGTAGAGCGCAAATGGCTGGAGGCCCTGCTGCATCCGCTGATCCGCGAGGAAATTATCCGTGCGCTCCGGACAAGTGACAGTCCCTACGCCATCCTGGAATCCCCCCTGTTGATCGAGTCCGGCCAGTACGAGCTGGTACAGCGCGTCTGCGTGGTGGATGTACCGGAAGAGGTGCAACTGGCGCGCGCGGGCAGCCGCGATGGCAATAGCCCCGAACAGATCCGCAGGATCATGGCCACGCAACTGTCCCGTGAGGAGCGGCTGGCACGGGCGGACGATATTCTGGATAATGCGGGCGACCTCGCCAGCCTTGGCGCCCAGGTTGCCGAGCTGCACCGGAAGTACCTGCAGCTGGCTGAATCCGCCGACCACTGAAGAGTTATGACCAAGAAGACTGCCGACCGCCCTACCGTAAACTGCCCCACCTGCAAAAAGCCAATCGAGTGGGATGCCCAAAAGTACCCCTTCCGCCCTTTCTGCAGTGAGCGCTGCAAGCTGATCGACCTGGGGGAATGGGCCAGTGAGGGCCACAAGATCCCCGGGCAGCCGGTCTATGACGATGTGCTGAGCGAGGACCTGGATCCCAACAAAACCCGGCACTGATACCTCGCCCCGTTTTTCTCCCACCCGGGTATAAGGCATTCCGGCCACAACCAGGCCACCCCTCTCGCGGGTTTAGCCTGGCAGGTTACCGGGTAGCGTCGTGTGCCGACCCAGCGGTGTGCCGCCTGTGTCAGTTGGAGGGTTCGGGAGATCGCGGCCAGCGGCCGCTCCTGCGGGCGAACTCCCAAACTGGGGCCAGTGTCGTGGCTGGAGACTGGATCAGGATGTAGTCGCAGCGCGGATTGCCGTGATGATATCCCGGTTGGCATCCGGGAAGCTGTAGTCATCCAGCTCACTCACTGTCACCCAGCGGACTTCCTGCCCCTCAAGGCCCCGGGCATTGCCGGTAAAGCAATGGACCCACCAGGTATCCAGCAGGACAGTTTTTTCAGGGTATTGGTGGCGGATTTCCGCCAGCGGCTGCAGCCGGGAGACATCGAGGCCCACTTCCTCTCGCAGCTCGCGGGCCAGCGCGTCGCCAACCGGCTCCCCCTCTTCCACCTTGCCGCCGGGAAACTCCCAGCGCCCGCCCATATGCAGGTGATCGGGACGACGGGCAATCAGGATGCGGCCGTCGTCACGTCGCACCACGCCCACTGCCACATGTACGATCTTTTGCCCCGCCGCCATAACTCTCCCCACTTCGCTCAGATACTTGCCCGCACACCTTATACCTGTCCGCAACCGGGTTCTCAAGGGCGCCAGCTGGCCAGGAGAGTCAGGAAAGCTGGTGCCGACAGGCATAGGTTGTAGTAACCGCGACAGGTTGTGAGCTCTCCAGCACGGCGGTGCTGTCATCCACTGTGGGCACACACGCCCGCATTAAGGCCAATATGATGATGGCGGCAAGGATCGCGTATATCAGCTTTCTCATTCCCGGTTTTCCTCTCTCGGACCCAAATGGATGGGATTTACGGCATTGCGGTAGTTATAGCCGTTAACCTTGCCGTTAACCGAGCCGGTCACCGGGAAGGGGAACCGATACGCGCCTCGTTCCGTGTATCAGGTGCGGTATTCCGCGTTGATGGTGACGTACTCGTGGGAGAAATCGCAGGTCCAGATATGCTCACTGCATTCCCCACGCCCCAGGCTGACGCGAATGGTAAATTCGGGCCGGTCGAAAACAGCCTGGCCTGCTTGCTCTTCGTATCCCGGCGCACGGCCGCCAGCCTCGACCACTTGCACGTCATCCAGGTAGATATCCACCCCGGCCGGGTCCAGCCCATCGATACCGGCATTGCCGACGGCCATCACCAGTCGCCCCCAGTTGGGATCGGATGCGTAGAGTGCTGTCTTCACCAGTGGTGACTCTCCCACCTCAAATGCCACCCGCAGCGCCTCTGCCGGGGTGGTTGCCCCATCCACCTGCACCGTCACGAACTTGGTCGCACCCTCACCATCGCGGACAATCGCCTGCGCCAGGTCGACATGCACCTCGGTCACCGCCTGCTTCAGGCGCTGGTAATCGGCATTACCCGGATCAGCCATCACCGGTCCTGTGGCGCCGGTCGCGATCAGCACGCAGGCGTCATTGGTGGACGTATCGCCATCCACACTGATGCGGTTGAAAGACGCATCCACCGCCTCCCGCACCAGGGTATCCAGCAGCGCCTGGTCGATAGCGGCGTCGGTAGCAACATAGGCCAGCATGGTAGCCATGTTGGGCTGGATCATGCCCGAGCCCTTGGCAATCCCGGTCACCGTGATCCACTGATCGCCCACTTGCACCCGGCGGCTGGCGCCCTTGGCACGGGTGTCGGTAGTCATGATGGTGGCCGCAGCGGCATCCCAGGCCGCCTCTGACAGTGCGCCGGCGGCTACGGGGATGGCATCGAGCAGCTTCTGCAACGGCAGGTGCTCGCCGATCACACCGGTGCTGAACGGCAATACCTGTTCTGCGTGAAGCCCCAGTGCCTCGCCCACTGCGGTACAGCAGGCGCGGGCATCACTCAGGCCACGCTCGCCGGTAGCGGCATTGGCATTGCCCGCGTTAACCAGTAGTGCACGGATATCACCATGCTCCAGGTGCTCTTTGGCCACCGTAACCGGCGCGGCACAGAATGAGTTCTGGGTGAAAGTAGCGGCAACGCTGGCTTCCGCTGAAATCTCCATCAGCAGCAGGTCGTCACGCTGCCAGTTCTTGATCCTGGCGGGCACGCTGGCGAGCCGGATTCCCGGTACGGTAGGGAGTGAGTTCTCGGGCATAGCTGTTGCGGCAACGGGCCGCCTCCGGGTCTGGGCACCGCCTGCGGCGGGCTAAAGGTAAAGAGCGACATTATCGACGTCGCCGACACTGCCAATCAACTGTTTCTGCGGACTCGGCGAGAAATGCCGCAGATAATTCATCTGCTGAGCAAAAAAATGCCCCGCACTGGCGGGGCATTTCTTCGATCCGGGTCCACCAGAGGGCAGCCCCTGGCCAGGCTCAACTCTGGGTCGAGGAGGTCAGCTTGCCATGGCATTGCTTGAACTTCTTGCCGGAACCGCAGGGACAGGGGTCGTTGCGGCCCACTTTTGGCCCGCGGCGGGCAGGTTCTGGCACGGGCGCTGCTTCGGGGGCTTCAGCCTCCTGGGGCATGGCCGAGGCCTCGGCGTGGCGCAATTCCAGCTCCTGGCGGCGCTGGGCTTCCAGGCGACGCTGCTCCATCTCTTCCATCTGCTCGCGGGTCATGGGCTCCACATGCGCCAGTACCCGGATCACCTCGTGCTTGAGGTTATCCAGCAGGCTCTGGAACAGGTGGAATGACTCGCGCTTGAACTCCTGCTTGGGATTCTTGTTGGCGTAGGCACGCAGGCCGATACCGGCACGCAGGTGGTCCATGCTGGACAGGTGCTCTTTCCACAGCTGGTCCAGCACCTGGAGCATGATCTGGCGCTCGACGGTGGCCATCATATTGGGATCACCGGTGGATTCGCCCACCCGCTTCACTTTTGCGTCGTAGGCTTCCTGGGCCGCAGCGATGATTTTCTCGCGCAGGCTCTCTTCGTGCAGGGTGCGATCCTCATCCAGCCACTTCTGGACCGGCAGCTCCAGGCCCAGTTCACCGGCCAGCTGCTTCTCCAGGCCGGGAATATCCCACTGCTCCTCGACGCTCTGCGGCGGGACAAAGCCGGAAACCAGCTCATTGACCACGTCCTCGCGGATGGCGCTGATGGTGTCACTGATATTCTCCGCCTCGAGCAGCTCGTTACGCTGGCCATAAATGACCTGGCGCTGGTCGTTGGCGACATCGTCATACTCGAGCAGCTGCTTGCGGATATCAAAGTTACGGCCTTCCACGCGACGCTGGGCCTTCTCGATGGCATTGGAGACCATGCGGTGCTCGATAGCCTCGCCCTTTTCCATACCCAGCATCTGCATAAAGTTCTTCACCCGGTCGGAGGCGAAGATACGCATCAGGTTGTCTTCCAGGGACAGGTAGAAGCGGGTTACGCCCGGGTCACCCTGGCGCCCGGCACGGCCACGCAGCTGGTTGTCGATGCGGCGCGACTCATGGCGCTCGGTACCGATGATATGCAGGCCGCCGGCCTCGATCACGGTATCGTGGCGCTGCTGCCAGCCTTCCTTGAGTTTCTCGATCTCCGCCTCGGTCGGCTCACTGCCCTTCTCCTGGCGCAGCTCCTCAACCTCGGCCTCCCAGTTACCGCCCAGCACGATATCGGTACCGCGGCCCGCCATATTGGTGGCGATGGTGACAGTGCCCGGACGACCGGCCTGGGCAATGATCTGTGCTTCCTTCTCGTGGTACTTGGCGTTCAGTACCTGGTGCTTGATGCCGGCCTTGGTCAGGCGCTGGGACATCTCTTCCGATGTTTCGATCGAGGCGGTACCCACGAGGATCGGCGCCTGCTTGTCACGGCAGTACTTGATGTCCTCGATGATGGCATCCATCTTCTCTTCTTTGGTCAGGTATACCAGGTCATTGAGGTCATCCCGCTGCTTCGGCTTGTTGGTGGGGATCACCACCACGTCGAGGCCGTAAATCTGGCGGAACTCGAACGCCTCGGTGTCCGCGGTACCGGTCATGCCGGCCAGCTTGGGATAGAAACGGAACAGGTTCTGGAAAGTGGTGGAGGCCAGGGTCTGGCTCTCACTCTGGATCTGCACACCCTCCTTGGCCTCCAGCGCCTGGTGCAGGCCCTCGGACAGGCGGCGACCCGGCATGGTGCGACCGGTGTGCTCATCGATCAGCACCACCTGGCCGTTCTGCACGATGTAGTCCACGTCGCGATGGAACAGGACATGGGCGCGCAGTGCAGCGTGCACATGGTGCAGCAGGCCCAGGTTGCCAGGTGCGTAGAGGGAGTCATCCTCACGGATATGGCCGCTGCGGGTAAGGAGGTCTTCCACCAGCTGGTGCCCCTCCTCATTCAGCTCCACCTGGCGGGTCTTCTCGTCCACCGAGTAGTGGCCCTCACCGCCCTCTTCGGCGCGCTCCAGCTTGGGAATCAGCTTGTTCATGGCCAGGTACAGCTGCGAAGAGTCCTCGGCCTGCCCGGAGATGATCAGCGGTGTACGCGCCTCATCGATCAGGATGGAATCCACCTCATCCACAATGGCGAAGTTCTGCGGACGCTGCGTGCGGTCTTCCTTGCGCAGGACCATATTGTCGCGCAGGTAATCGAAACCGAATTCGTTGTTGGTACCGTAGGTGATATCGGCCTGGTAGGCGGCTTTCTTGTCGTCCGGATGCTGCTGGGACATGATCACGCCCACAGTCATGCCCAGGAACTCATAGACCGGGCGCATCCAGTTGGCGTCGCGGCTCGCCAGGTAATCGTTGACCGTCACGATATGCACGCCCTTGCCCTCCAGGGCGTTCAGGTAGGCCGGCAGGGTCGCGACGAGGGTCTTGCCCTCACCGGTGCGCATCTCAGCAATATGCCCCTCGTGCAGGGTCATGCCGCCGATCAGCTGCACATCAAAGTGGCGCATGCCGAGTGTCCGCCGACTGGCCTCACGCACGGCGGCAAACGCCTCAGGCAGCAGCTGGTCCAGGGACTCGCCATCGGCGATCCGCTTACGGAACTCTTCTGTCTTGGCTTTCAGGGCGGCATCGTCGAGCTGCGTGTATTCCTCTTCCAGCGCATTGACCCGGGCCACGGCACGGCGCATGCGTTTCAGCTCGCGGTCATTCTTGGATCCAAAGACCGTTTTTATCAGTTTGCCAATCATTCTCTAAAAACCACTCAATCTTTATATTGCGGTGCGGACTTCTGCGGCCCGGTTGTGTCGGTACACCTGTTCTGGCGGTAACCGGGAACTGTCTGCTTATATCGGGGCGCTGGCACCGGATTCCAACAAGGGGTGCAAGTAAACAGGAAGGCGCAACGACTGGCAACTCCCCCGGGGAGGCCCGTCGCTACGCGGTATGGAGAGGATAGTTGTTATCTGCCGTTACGGCGGATGTAGCTGGCCGGATCGACCGGGCGGTCGTTCTTGTATACCTCGAAATGCACGTGGGGACCGGTGGAACGCCCACTGGACCCCATCAGGGCGATTACCTGGCCCTTCTTGACCACCTCGCCCAGCTCGACCTTGATATCACGATTGTGACCGTAACGGGTCTTGTAGCCATTGCCGTGGTTGATCTCAACCAGGTTGCCGTAACCGTACCGGTCTTCGGCCCAGGTCACCACGCCCGCTGCCACAGCCACCACGTCGGAGCCGTCCTTGCCGGCGAAGTCCACACCCTTGTGCCAGGAACGGCGACCGCTGAACGGATCGGTGCGGTAACCGTAACGGGAAGACATCCAGCCACGGCTGATGGGACGGCCGGCGAGGAACTGCTCGTCCTGCAGTTGCTGGTTGGCCAGCACTGACTCGATGGTCGAAAGCTGCAGCTGGCGATCCTCGATCTGCTCGGACAGGTCCTCGAATGCGCCCATAAAATCGGGCTGCTGGAAGGGGAAATCGGCAGAGCTTCCCTCGCCCGGCTCTTCCGGGCCGCCCAGCGCCGGTGCAGTGCCGAACTGGAATTCGTTTTCATCCAGCTTGGCCACAGTCACCAGCCGTTCGCCCAGGGCGTCCAGGCGGGTCAGGCGCGCCTGCATTTCCGCCATTTTGACTGTGAGCGCAGTAAGCTGTTCGCGGGCCTGCTGGTCGGCCTCATCAATTTCCACCTGCTGCTTGCGCAGGGCCTTACCCCAGGCCTTGGCGGTACGGGAATCGAACACATCGGATTCGGCCACCGGCAGGTTGACCCCCACCAGGAAGGCCCCCACCGGCATACCGATCAGGCACAGCCCCAGCAGGGCCTTGCTCAGCCTACCGAAACGGAAACTGCGGGTTCCCCCACGTTCATTGACAAGAATAATTTTCATAACCGGCGCGTGTGGATTGCAATACGTTATAACTATCGTTTTGTGGTCTGCAGCACCGACTCCCCCGAGCCGGGCTCTCCTCACGCCTTTCCATTGGCATTCAAGTCGACCAGAACATCCACTGTAACAGGGGTCGACATTAAAAGACGGCATGTGGCGCACATTTGCGCCGACCGCCAAAATTCAGACAGTAAAAAGCCGGCAATTTTCGTGCCGGCTTCTGGTTTCCCGCTTAGACAGCCAGTATTGGCTTGACGTATGAGATGGGCGCTTCCTGTTCATCCTCGAAAGTTACCATCTCCCATGCGTCTTCCTGCGCCATCAAGGTGCGCAGGGACTTGTTGTTCAGGGCATGGCCGGACTTGAAGGCCTTGTACTCACCAATCAGGCTGGTACCCAGCAGGTACAGGTCACCGATGGCGTCCAGAATCTTGTGCTTAACAAATTCGTCTTCGTACCGTAACCCACCCTCATTCAGAATACGGTACTGGTCGATAACGATGGCGTTATCCACACTGCCGCCCTGGGCCAGGCCTTTGGAACGCAGGTACTCGATTTCGTGCATAAAGCCGAAGGTGCGAGCACGGCTCACTTCTTTAACGAAGGAGGTGCTGGAAAAGTCCACCGAGGAACTCAGGTTGCGACCCTGGAACACCGGGTGGTCAAAATCGATAGTGAAAGACACCTTGAAGCCATTGAATGGCAGGAAGCTCGCGACCTTGTCGCCGTCTTCAACAGTTACCGGCTTCTTGATCCGCAGGAACTTCTTCGGCGCCGACTGCTCCTGGATCCCAGCGGACTGGATCAGGAAAACGAACGGACCGGCGCTGCCGTCCATAATCGGTACTTCCTGCGCGCTGAGCTCGACGATGGCATTGTCGATACCCAGGCCCGCCATCGCGGAGAGCAGGTGCTCGACCGTAGCCACGCGAGCGTCACCCTTGACCAGGGTTGTGGACAGCAGGGTGTCCCCCACGTTCTCGGCACGCGCCTCAATCTCGACCACCGGGTCGAGATCCATGCGCCGGAACACAATGCCACTGTCTACAGGCGCCGGCTTGAGGGTCAGCACGACCTTCTTACCAGTGTGCAGGCCCACGCCGGTGGCGCGAATAGCATTTTTAAGAGTACGCTGTTTGATCATGTATCGGTCGTATCCCAGTCGGTAAACGGCACAAATGCCGCAGCAAGCCGGCAAGCTTAGCAGAAAAATAACGCCAAAACCACAACTGCCTCGGCAGTCATGGCGCTTCACCGCACCCTATACCCAGAATAGCCTACCGCGCGGCAAACCACGCCAATGCAGAGGCGAATCTACTGTGTATTTTTAATATGGTACAGCGATCTCGCTGAACGCGAGGTTAATAAAGGTAAAGCGGGCCCCATGGCCTGCGACCACCGGGCCAGCCGCCGGCGCGACGATGCCCGGCCCGAGGGGCCGGGCGGACATGAGCGGTGTGTTTGCCGCGCCGGAGGCCTGGACTGACCGGGGTCAGTCAGCCTGGCGGCGCAGGAAAGCCGGGATATCCAGGTATTCCATGTCGTCGGCCGGGTTCATGGCCGGAGACTGGCGTTTGGGACGCTCGGTCTCCGGGCGCTGGCGCGCGTCACCCGCATCCCGGGCCCCCATACCCTGGCCAGCCACGGACTTCGGCGGCTCGCGGTTCTCCTGGCGACGGGTGTTGTCCACCACCTTGGTGGGGCGCGCAGCCTGCTGCGAACCCTCGCCCAGGCCAGCAGCCACCACGGTAACCCGCATTTCATCGCCCAGCTTGTCATCCACGGCTGTACCAATCACCACGGTGGCGTCATCGGAGGCGATTTCCTGGACGATCTCACCAACTTCAGAGTACTCGCCCAGGGTCAGCTCCTGGCAACCACCGTCTTCGCTGCCGGTGATGATATTCACAAGGATACCGCGGGCACCCTGCAGATTGACGTCATCCAGCAGCGGGCTGCGCACCGCCTTCTCGGCGGCCTCGCGGGCACGGTTCTCACCCACGGCGGCACCGGAGCCCATCATCGCCATGCCCATCTCGGACATCACGGTACGAACGTCGGCGAAGTCTACGTTCATGATGCCCGGACGGATCATCAGGTCCGCAATACCCTGCACTGCACCCAGCAGTACATTGTCGGCCTCTTTGTATGCCGCCTTCATGGTGATCTTGTTACCGAGCACCTCCAGCAACCGGTCGTTGGGGATGGTAATCAGGGAGTCCACCTTGTCCCGCAGTTCGAGGATGCCCTCTTCTGCCACCTGCTGGCGCTTGCGCCCCTCGATCAGGAACGGGCGGGTAACCACAGCTACGGTCAGGATTCCCAGGTCCTTGGCAATCTCGGCGACAATCGGCGCACCACCGGTGCCGGTACCGCCGCCCATGCCAGCGGTGATGAATACCATGTCCGCACCCTGCAGCACTTCGGCGATCCGCTCGCGATCCTCGAGGGCGGACTGTCGCCCCACATCGGGATTGGCGCCGGCGCCGAGACCCCGGGTAATGTTGTTACCCAGTTGCAGGATGGTACGGGCCTCGATGTCTTTCAGAGCCTGCGCATCAGTGTTGGCACAGATGAAATCCACACCTTCCACTTCACTCAGGATCATGTGCTTGACGGCATTACCGCCGCCGCCGCCGACACCGATCACTTTTATGACAGGCTTGTCCTGTACGCTATCGACTAGTTCGAACATCTCTGTTCCCCTTTTTTGCTCATGTCAAAATTTATCGTTCGGTCCTGAATCAATACTTTCTGCAGCCCCTGCGCTTTCTCCCGGGACACGCGGCGCACTTCCCCTGGTGCCGCGTACCCGTCCGGAGCACTTACAGGTTGCCGCGGAACCAGTGCTTGACCTTGTCCCACCAGAGGTTTTCCTGGCGCACCGGGCGGTTCCCGGACAGGTCAACTTCTTCCTGCTGCATTGCGTACATCAGCAGCCCCACGCCGGTTGAGTAGATCGGGTTACTGACAATGTCTGTCAGCCCGGCTACCCCCTGGGGCACCGCGAGGCGCACCGGCATGTGGAAAATCTCCTCGGCCAGCTCGACAGCACCCTCCATCTTCGAAGAGCCACCGGTCAGCACGATGCCTGCAGCACAGAGGTCCTCGAAACCACTGCGGCGCAGCTCCGCCTGTACCAGGGTGAAAAGCTCGTCGTAACGTGGCTCCACCACTTCGGCCAGCGCCTGGCGGGAGAGGTCACGCGGTTCCCGGTCGCCCACACTGGGCACCTTGATCGTCTCACCCTCTCGTGCCAGCTTCGCAAGCGCACAGGCATACTTGATTTTCAGTTCCTCGGCGTGCGGCGTGGGCGTGCGCAATGCCATGGCAATGTCGTTCGTCACCTGGTCGCCGGCAATCGGGATCACGCCCGTGTGCCGGATAGAACCCCCGGTAAATACTGCGATATCGGTAGTGCCCCCACCGATATCCACCATGCAGACCCCCAGCTCTTTCTCATCGTCAGTGAGCACGGCATAACTCGAGGCGAGCTGCTCCAGGATGATGTCTTCCACTTCCAGGCCGCAGCGCCGGATGCACTTCTCGATATTCTGTGCCGCGTTAACTGCGCCGCTTACCAGGTGCACCTTGGCCTCCAGGCGCACGCCGGACATACCCAGCGGTTCTTTCACACCTTCCTGGTTATCGATCAGGAATTCCTGCGGCAACGTGTGCAGGATTTTCTGGTCTGCGGGAATTGCCACCGCGCGCGCGGCATCGATTACCCGGTCCAGGTCCTGCTGGGTTACTTCGCGGTCCTTGATGGCGACAATCCCGTGTGAATTCAAGCTGCGGATATGGCTTCCGGCGATACCTGCATAGACCGAGTGAATCTCACAGCCCGCCATCAGCTCGGCTTCCTCGACCGCGCGCTGTATCGACTGCACCGTGGACTCGATATTCACCACCACACCTTTTTTCATACCGGTGGAACGGTGGGAGCCGATACCGACAATATTCAGCTCGCCGCCGCCGCTGACTTCGCCGACGATGGCGACGACCTTGGAAGTGCCGATATCCAGTCCCACGATCATGCGGTGATCGGATGCTTGTGTCATTTTTGTACCAACCTCGCTGAACAGTGTTCCGGGGCGCATTCCCAATAACGTCCCAGGACCCTGTACTCGCTTTTAAAATTGTTATCCCGGCGGCGCGAGCGCCGCGTTCATTCACTCAGTTCTTTATCTTTCCACTGCACCGCCACGGCATTGCTGTAGCGCGTATCCACCCGCGTCACCCGCTCCAGGTGGGGAGCCAGGACGCCCCGACTCAAGCTGAGAAAACGATTCACCCTCTCCAGCAGTTCATCGTGCCCCAGGTGCAGTTCAATGCCGGAGACCAGTTCCAGGTGCCATCCGGCCAGGTCGTCAAAAGACAACCGCTTAACTTCCATATCCCGCGTGGTCAGTAACCGCGCAAGTGCCTGGTATTGCGCCATGATGCGCTCCACCAGCTCCTCGTCACCCGCCAGCTCCGGCAGGCGACCTGTCTGCATCTGTTCGGGCCGCGGCAGCAGGTGACCACTGGCCACGAGCAGCCGCTCGCCACCCCAGGACGCCAGCGGTGTGGCCTCCTCGATTTCTATTTCCACTCCACGGGGCCAGCGTCGGCTGACCGACGCCCGGTCGATCCATGGGTGCTCCAGCAGCGCCGCGCGCATGCCCCTGATATCCAGGGCAAAAAAGCCGCGCTGCAGGAACGGCAACATCAGTTCCTCTACCTGTTCCCGCGTCACCGCCCGGAAGGGCGCCCTGACACGGACATGCTCCAGCGCGTCGACCCGGCTCAGCTCCTGCACCGGCAGGCGCTGCCAGCTCCACACCGCACCGTATGCCAGTGCGGTAACTGTTCCCAGCGCAAGCAGCATTGCCAGGGCAGGCAACAGCCGAAGCGAGGAACGCTGCTCATCATCCCGTCGCCGGGCACCGCGCTGGGCCTTTGTCTTACGGCCGGATTGGGCTTTCTTCTTCAGTTTCGGTGCTGCACTCCGCACCGCACCCCGCGCCGCGCTCTTCGCCTTTGCCGACTTAGCCCTGGTCCGAGTCATCGCCAAGCCGCCACGTTGCCAGTTGCTGCGCCAGGGCCCCGACATTGCCGGCACCCTGGGTCAGTACGATGTCGCCCGGCTCCAGCAGGTCCGCCAGTACCGGCGGTACCTGTTCGATGGACTCGACAAAAATCGGGTCCACCTGTCCGCGGTTGCGCAGGCTGCGAGCCAGGGTACGACCGTCGGCACCTGGAATGGGCGTCTCACCCGCACTGTAAACATCCAGCAGCACCAGCTTGTCGACCTTCGACAGGACCTGTACGAAATCCTCGAACAGGTCGCGGGTGCGCGTGTAACGGTGCGGCTGGTAAATCATTACCAGGCGCCGGTCCGGCCAGCCATCGCGCACTGTCTGGATAGTGGCGGCCACTTCCCGCGGGTGGTGGCCGTAATCGTCCACCAGCATCACCTTTTCGGCTTCCGCGTCGTCGCTCACTGCGTAGTGACCGAAAATCTGGAAGCGGCGGCCTACCCCCTGGAACCCCTCCAGGCCCTGCTGGATCGATGCATCGCTGATGCCCTCCTCGGTTGCCACCGCAATGGCGGCCGTGGCATTCAGCACGTTGTGGATGCCGGGGGTGTTCACGCACACATCCAGTACACTGCCGTCCGGGCGCAGCACACTGAAATGGCTTCGCAGCGGCTCCTGCTTCACCCGGGTGATCCGGAAGTCGTTGCCCTCCTCGAAACCGTAGGTGGAGATCGGGCGCGACATCTGCGGTATCACTTCACGGATATTGGCATCGTCGCCGCAGACCACAGCCAGGCCATAGAACGGCAGGTTGTGGACGAAGTCGACAAAGATCTGCTTGACCTTCTCGAAATCGCCACCGTATGTCTCCATATGGTCGGCATCGATATTGGTGATCACGGTCACCATCGGCTGCAGGTGGATAAACGAGGCATCACTCTCGTCCGCCTCGGCTATCAGGTATTTGCTCTCTCCCAGCGCGGCGTTGGCCCCGGCGGCATTGACCAGGCCACCGATCACAAAGGTGGGATCCTTGTGATCCGCGGCAAAGATCGACGCAATCAGGCTGGTCGTGGTCGTTTTGCCGTGAGTCCCCGCCACGGCAATCCCATAGCGATACCGCATCAGCTCGCCGAGCATCTCCGCCCGGCGCACGACCGGGATCCGGTTTTCGCGCGCCGCTAGTAGTTCGGGGTTGTCCCCGTGCACTGCGGAGGAGTTCACCACCACATCCACGCCGCGAATATTGTCCGCGCTATGGCCGATATGGATCACAACACCCAGTTTGCGCAGGCGCCCGGTCACATTCGATTCCTTCAGGTCGGAACCGGAGACCTCATAGCCCTGGTTGTGCAGCACCTCGGCGATACCGCTCATCCCTGCACCACCGATGCCGATAAAATGGATACGGCGTATCCGCCGCATGGTGGGCACGCTGAAATTCTGTTGCTGTACCTGTTCGCCGGCCGACATATTCAATTTACCTCATCGCCCTTTGATTTCTTCTGCGCACGCCACCAGCACACGCTCGGTGGCGTCAGTCACCGCAACTTTACGTGCCGCCTGTGCCATGGCCACCAGTTTCTGCGGCTGCGCAAACAGCCCGCCCATAATCTCTGCCAGTTGTTCTGCGGTCAGGGTGTCCTGCTGTACCACCAACGCACCACCGGCCTGCTGTAACCACTCGCCATTTTTTGTCTGGTGGTCATCGATGGCGAATGGGAACGGCACCATGATCGCGCCCACGCCGGCTGCCGCCACCTCGGAAACGGTCAGCGCCCCCGCGCGGCAAACCACCAGGTCCGCATTGCCGTAGGCCGCCGCCATATCGCTGATAAAAGGCACCACCTCGGCTTCCACGCCGGCCTGCCTGTAGGCTTCACGCGCCAGGTCCAGATGCCTCTTACCCGCCTGGTGCACAATCCGCGGACGCTCTTCCGGTTGCAGCATCAGCACTGCCTGCGGCACCAGCTCATTGATGGCGACCGCTCCCAGGCTGCCGCCAAGAACCAGCAACCGCAGCGGGCGCTCACAGGCCACGCGCTCTTCCGGGGCCGGCAGGGTGACAATCTCCTCGCGCACCGGGTTGCCTACCTGCTCCGCGCCGCGCAGGCCACTGTCAAAAGCCTCGAGCACACGATTGGCGATCTTTGCCAGCAACCGGTTGGTGGTACCGGCCACGGCATTCTGCTCGTGGATAATCAGCGGTACCCGACAGAGTTTCGCTGCCACCCCGCCTGGTCCGGAGGCAAAACCGCCAAAGCCCAGCACTGCGTCTGGCCTTACCTTCCTGACCACTCCGCGCGCCTGCATGACTGCCCGCGAAACCTGCAGGGGCGCCTTGAGCAGGGCCAGCTTGCCCTTGCCCCGAATCCCCTCGACAGAAATCACGTTCAGCGGGATATCGGCTTCCGGAATCAGCTGCGACTCAATACCCCGCGCCGTACCAAGCCATTCGACGCGTGCACCGCGTTCGATCAGGGCGCGGGCCACCGCCAGTGCCGGAAACACATGGCCGCCGGTCCCGCCGGCCATTACCAGGAAGGTCCGGCCACTGAATGACAAATCAGTCGCTGTCATTACGCCGCCTCCCCTTTGATTTCCCGGTCACCCAATTGCAGCGGATTGAAAATCGGCAGGTGCCGGATCCTGCCCATCGCCGACTGTTCCTGCTCTTCATCCCCGCGCAGCTCTGCCTGGATTCGCAGGGCCAGCGCGAAGAGTGCACAGCACACCACCAGGCTGCTGCCGCCGGAGCTGACGAACGGCAGCGTCAGTCCCTTGGTGGGCAGCAGGCCCGAGGCCACGCCCATATTCACGAATGCCTGCCCCGCCAGCAGCACGGCGATACCGAATGCCAGCAGCGCGGCAAAAATCTTCTGCCGCTCCAGCGCTTGCCGAACCAGCCGCAACAGCGACAGCGTCATCAGGCTGAACAGGCCGATGACCACCATTCCGCCAAGCATGCCCCACTCTTCCGACAGGATGGCGAAAATAAAATCCGTGTGTGCTTCGGGCAGGTAGAACAGCTTCTGGACACTGTTACCCAGCCCAACGCCAAACCATTCGCCACGGCCAAAAGCGATTAGTGACTGGGTCAACTGGTAGCCACCGGCAAACTGGTCGCCCCACGGATCCAGGAATGTGGTCAGTCGCTGCAGCCGGTAAGGACTCAGCATCGCCAGCAGCGCCAGTGCGCTCGCCGCCAGGCCCACCAGCAGGAAGGTGTGCGGCAGGCGCGCACCGGCGAGAAATACCATCGCCAGTACTGTCCCGGAAATCACCACCACCGAACCAAAGTCCGGCTGCATCAACAACAGCAGTGCAACCAGGCCCAGGATGACCACCGGAATCATGAAGCTGCTCCAGTGGCGCAACTGCTGGTTGCGGCGCGTGAGGAAACTGGCGAAGAAAACCAGCAGGCAGAACTTCGCCACCTCGGCCGGCTGTACCGTGATCGGGCCGAATGCCAGCCAGCGGCGACTGCCGTTCACTTCGCGGCCCACGCCCGGCACCAGTACCGCCAGCAGCAACAGGCACGAAAACAGCAACAGTGGCCAGGACAAACGCGACCACGCCGACAGGGATACCTGGCTCACCACGAGGGCCGCCACCGCGCCCAGACCCAGGAACACCAGGTGGCGCTTCAGGAAATACCAGCCATCGCCGTACTGGTCCGCGGCGAATGCAATCGAAGCGGACCCCACCATAACCACGCCGATACTCACCAGCGCCAGGACGCAAAATGGCAACGCCCAGTCCAGGTTCAACTCTTTCTGCTCGACGGTCTGCGGAGTCCGGCTCATGCCACGCCCCCCGCCTGCCCTTCCAGCAGTGCGTTCACCGCGCGGCGGAAATCCTCACCGCGGGCTTCAAAATTGGGGTACATGTCGAAACTGGCACAGGCCGGCGACAGCAATACGTAGTCACCCGGCTGCGCCAGTCGGCCAGCAGCAGTAACAGCTTCGTCCATATTCGCGGCCGACTCGGCATCTACCCGGCCACGGAATGCCTCGGCAATGCGCTTCCCATCGACGCCGATGGTCACCAGCGCCCGCAATGTCCCCGCCGACTCCGCCAGCGGGGAAAAGTCTGCACCCTTGCCTTCACCGCCAGCAATCAGGACGATCCTGCGACTGCCACTGGCAAGCCCGTCGAGGGCGGCGCGGGTCGCGCCCACGTTGGTGCCCTTGGAGTCATTTACATAAGTCACGCCATCCGCGTCGGCCACTCGCTCACAGCGGTGCGGCAGCCCGCGGAAATGCCCGAGGACCGCCAGCATCGCCTTCATCGGCAACCCTACAGCGCTGCCCAGCGCCAGCGCTGCCAGGGCATTGGCGGTGTTGTGACTACCCACCATCGCCAGCTCACTCATCGGCAGCAGTTTTTCCTGGCCCCGCGCCAGCCACACGCTGGCGGAATCACCGGCACCATCCGGCAGCAGGCCGAACTGCCCCAGGTCAGGGCGGTCGAGCCCGAAACTCCACTCGCGGCTATCGCGGGACAGCGGGCCGCGTGTCAGCGGGTCGGCGCGGTTGATCACCAGTTGTTTCGCATGCCGATAGATTCGCTGCTTGGCGCGATGATAGGCAGCCATATCCGCATAGCGGTCCATATGGTCCGCGCTGAGGTTGAGTATGGTCGCCACATCAGCTGCCAGCGAAAATGTGGTTTCCAGCTGGAAGCTGGAAAGCTCCAGCACAAACAGCTCCGGCAGCCCTGCCTCGCCTTCTTCGGGCACCAGTAAATCCAGTACCGGTACGCCGATATTTCCGCCCACGCGCACTGCGACACCAGCCTGCTCCGCCATCATGCCGACCAGGGTTGTGACCGTGCTCTTGCCGTTCGAACCGGTAATGGCGACCACCTTCGGCGGCTGCTCAAGTGCCGCCAGTTCCCGCGCAAACAATTCGATATCACCGATCACCGGGATACCTGCGGCGGTTGCCCGCTGCAGTGCCGGCTCGGCCAGGGCCACACCGGGGCTGGCCACGATTTCGCTCGCGGCCAGCAGGGTCTCGGGGTTCAGCTCGCCGGTCTCCACCGGAACATCCGGGAAGGTCGCCCGGAACTCTTCCAGGCCCGGCGGCTCGCTGCGGCTGTCCACCACCACGGGGGAAAAACCGGTACGCAGCAGGTAGCGCACCACCGATTGACCGGTAGCGCCCATGCCGATTACCACTTTTTTCTCCGAGGTTGCGATCAGCGTCATAATTCTCTCAGCGCACTGTCCGTATTCAGCGCAGTTTCAAAGTCGCCAGGCCGGCGAGTACCAGCACCACCGTGATGATCCAGAAACGCACGATCACGCGCGGTTCGGGCCAGCCTTTCAGTTCAAAGTGGTGATGCAGAGGTGCCATGCGGAAAATGCGCTTGCCGGTGAGCTTGAACGAGGCCACCTGCAGGATTACCGATACCGTCTCCATCACAAACACGCCGCCCATGATGAACAGTACAATCTCATGCCGGGTGATCACCGCAATCACACCCAGTGCCGCACCCAGGGCCAGCGCACCCACATCGCCCATGAAAACCTGTGCCGGGTAAGTGTTGAACCACAGAAACCCGAGGCCTGCGCCACCCAGTGCGGCGCAGAACACCGCCAGTTCACCGGCACCACTGATCGAGGGAATATGCAGGTACTCGGCAAACTCCACATGGCCGCAGAGGTAGGCGATGACACCCAATGCGCCCCCCACCATCACCGTGGGCATGATCGCCAGTCCATCCAGGCCGTCGGTCAGGTTTACCGCATTACTGGTTCCCACAATCACGAAATAGGTCAGGGCGATAAAGAACACCGGCCCCAGGTCAAAAATCACGTCCTTGAAAAAGGGCACAAAAAACTGTGTCTCCGCAGGACTGGTAGCACTGAAATACAGGTAGATGGCGGCCCCCAGGCCGGCCACCGACTGCCAGAAGTATTTCCAGCGCGCGATCAGCCCGCGCGGGTTCTTTTCCACCACCTTCTTGTAGTCATCGACAAACCCGACAGCACCAAAGACAAAGGTCACCAGCAACACCACCCACACATAGCGGTTGCTGAGGTCGGACCAGAGCAGTGCGCCGGTAAAGATCGCGGCGAGGATCAGGGTTCCGCCCATGGTCGGGGTACCGGATTTGCTCAGGTGCGTCTGCGGGCCATCATCGCGCACAGCCTGGCCCACCTGCAGGCGGTTAAGCCAGGTAATCATGCGCGGCCCCACCAGCAGTGCCATACCCAGCGCAGTGAGCGCACCCAGGATTGCCCGCACGGTGAGGTAGTTGAACACCGCAAAGGCGCTCACGTGTTGCTGTAAAAGTTCTGCCAGCCAGAGCAGCATCAGTTATCCCCTTTCTCGTTCCCGGTCTGTGTCAGAGCCCGTACCACCTCTTCCATACGGGCACTGCGGGAACCCTTTACCAGCACCGTGGTGTCTTCGGTCAGATCCCTCTCCAGAGCCGCGACCAGACGCGCGCGCTCGGAAAAATTATGTGCGCTGCCGTCCCGGGCAGACGCGAATGCTTCTGTGGCTGCCGCACCCAGCGGGCCAAAGGTATAAAGTCCGTCGAGGCCGCGCTCCGCTGCCAGCTCCCCGACTTCACGGTGCATCGCCTCGGCATCGGCACCCAGCTCGGCCATATCACCCAGCACCAGGATCTTCCTGCCCGGCCGCTGGGCCAGCAGGTCGATCGCGGCCGCCACCGAGCCGGGGTTGGCGTTGTAGCTGTCGTCGATCACGGTCACGCCGGCGTGGCCGCGCAACATCTGCAGGCGTCCGGATACGCCACCGGCCTGCGCCAGTCCCGCCGCAATCTCTGCTGCAGGGATACCGGCGGCAAATGCACACCCAGCCGCCACCAGGGCGTTATGTACGTTGTGCTCGCCCATCAACTGCAGCTCAACCCGGTGTGCAACGCCCTCGATTACCAGGTCGAAGGACGGGCAGGCATCGGCGCCCACCTCGATATTGCCGGCAAAAATTGCGCAGTCCTTGCCCAGGCCAACGCTGAGGGTCTCCACGTCATCCGGCATATTGCGCAGCCAGTAATCGGCAAAGTCATCGTCGGCGTTAATCACCGCGGTGCTGCCCGGCTCGAGGCTGGTATAGATCTGGCCCTTGGCCGCGGCAATGCCGGCCACAGAGCCGAAACCCTCGACGTGCGCCGGCTTGACGTTGTTCACCGCCGTTACCTGCGGCAGGCCAATACTGCACAGGTAGCCGATATCGTCGGGACCATTGGCCCCCATCTCGAGAATCAGCACATCGTGCTCGGGTCCCAGCCCGAACAGGGTCATGGGCACCCCAAACTGGTTATTCAGGTTGCCCTGCGTCACGCAGGGCGTATGCCGCTGGCCAAAGATCGCCGCCAGCATCTGCTTGACTGTGGTCTTGCCGCAGGAGCCGGTAATTGCCACCACCGGGCCATGGAACTGTTCGCGGCACAGGCGACCGATATGGCCCAGCGCCACCGTGGTGTCCCCGACGATCCACTGCGGCAGGTTGCAACCCTCGATACGATGCTCGACGACCAGGCCCAGCACCTTGCCCTCCAGGTCGGCGACAAAATCATGTGCATCGAAGCTCTCGCCCACCAGCGCCACAAAAATCGCGTCGCTGTCGAGCTTGCGGGTATCGGTGCACACGCGATCGAATTCCACCGAGCCGTTGACCAGCTCGCCGCCGAAGCGCTGCTGCAGTTGTTGCAGGGTCAGCGGTGCGATCACGATGCCTCCCCGGCGCTACCGGCCATCCGCGCCTGCAGCGCATGCGCAGACTGCTCGCGGTCACAGAAATGTATCTTTTCGCTACCGATAATCTGGTAGTCCTCGTGCCCCTTGCCGGCAATCAGGACGATATCGCCGGGCGCCGCCGCACTGACCGCACGGCTGATGGCCGCGGCCCGGTCCACTTCCACCTCGATATTGCTCGCCGCTCCCTCGAGGATGTCGTCAATGATCTTCTGTGGATTCTCACTGCGCGGGTTGTCACTGGTGACAATGGCTCGGTCCGCCATCTCAGAGGCAATACGGCCCATGGGTGCGCGCTTGCCGGTATCGCGGTCACCGCCGCAACCAAACACACACCACAGTTTGCCGCGACAGTAGGGGCGCGCGGCTGCCAGCGCTGCACGCAGCGCTTCCGGGGTGTGGGCATAGTCCACCAGGACGCTGACATCGGCCTCGCCGGATACCACCCGCTCCATACGACCGGGTACCGGTTGGATGGTCGGGAACGCCGCAAGAATCTCTTCCAGTGGTACGCCCGCCGAGGCCACCGCGGCCACCACAGCCAGGGCGTTGTGGATATTGAAGTCGCCGATCAGCGGGGCCTTCAGTTCGCCACTGCCCCAGGGGGTGGTGAGCTGCACGGAAAAACCGCCCTCGTCGCGACGCAGGTCGGTGACATGCAGGTCGCCCTGCTGCAGGCCGTAGCTGACCACCCGCAGGTTGCGCAGCTTGCAGCGTTCGATCAACTGCGCACCGAACGGATCGTCGATATTGATCACACCGCGCTTGAGCTTGGGCAGGCCGAACAGCTTCTCTTTTGCCGCCCCGTACGCTGCCATATTGCCGTGGTAGTCCAGGTGATCGCGGGACAGGTTGGTAAAGATCGCGGTATCGAACACCAGCCCGTGCACCCGACCCTGGGCCAGGGCGTGTGATGAAACCTCCATTGCCGCGGCGCGCACGCCGTCATCGCGGAAGCCGGCGTAATCCGCCTGCAGGCGCACCGGGTCCGGCGTGGTCAGCCCGGTTTCCTCCAGCTGGATCTCACCATCCTGCCAGATGCCGTTGCCGATAGTGCCCATCACTGCGGCCTTGCCGAAGTGGCGCGCCAGCAACTGTGCGGTCAGGTAGGCGCAGGTGGACTTGCCGTTGGTACCGGTAACACCCACCAGGTACATGGACTCGGTCGGGTGTTCGTAGAATCGCGCAGCGATTTCGCCGACGCGTTTGCCCAGGCCCGGCACATAGGCCACCTCAACACCGTCACGGGTCTCGGTGCGCAGGGTGTCGCCATCGGCCAGTACGGCAGCGGCACCGTCGGCAATAGCACTGTCGATAAACTCGCGCCCGTCGGCCACGCTGCCCCGCAGCGCCATGAACAGGTCACCTTTCTTGACCGCACGGCTGTCCAGCGCCACACCACTGACCGCCACATCGGGAATGCCCGCATAGCCCGGTACCAGCTGCTGCAGTGAAACTTTCCTGCCTGTCTGCTTTTCTGTTTGCCTGCGCTGACTCACGATTTATTACCTCTCTCGCCCAACTGCACAGCGAGCTGCCGTTCAGCCGATTCAATCTCTTCCGGCGGCACCTGCAACAGGCGCATGGCGCCGGCCATCACTTTGCCGAATACCGGCGCGGCCACTTCACCGCCGTAATATTTGGCGTGGCTGGGATCATCGATCACCACCACTGCCGCCAGCCGCGGCTGGTCCGCGGGAATAAACCCTGCGAATACCGAGCGGTAGCGATTGTCGACATAGCCATCGCTGCCCACCTTGTGCACCGTGCCGGTCTTGCCGGCCACGCGATAGCCATCCACTGCCGCCCGCTTGCCGGTGCCCTCGGCGCCGATTACCGTCTCCAGCATGGCGGTCACTTCCCGGGCCAGCGGCTCTTCCACGACCCGCTCCGGGGTGCTCTCGCCGGCGCCAGACAGAACGAGCGAAACCGGGCGCTTGAGCCCGGCGTTGGCCAGCACACTGTATGCCTGTGCCAGCTGCACCGCGTTCACCGTCAGGCCATAGCCAAAGGCGAAGTTGGCCCGTTCGATCGGGTGCCATCGACTGCGACTGGGCAGTACGCCCGCCGCCTCCCCCGGGAAACCGCTACCGACCGCTTCGCCCAATCCCAGGCGGTAAAAGAGTTCGCGCAGGGAGTTTGGTTCCAGATCCATCGCGATTTTCGTGATCCCCACCTGGCTCGACTTGGTAATGACACGGGTGAGGTCAATCTCGCCGTAGTTGACCGGATCCACCAGGGTCTTGCCCGGCAGGCGGATATAGCCCGGACTGGTATCGATCTTTGTGTGCGGCTGGTAGCGACCACTCTCGAGTGCCGCCAGTGCCGTGATCGGCTTCACGGTGGAACCCGGCTCAAACTGGTCGATCAGGGCGCGGTTACGCATCGCTGCCGATTTGACCCCGGCGCGGTCGTTCGGGTTGAACGAGGGCTGGTTGGCCATCGCCAGCACGTCGCCGCTGCGGGTGTCGAGGATCGCCATAAACCCAGATGCCGCGCCATTTTCAGTGACCGCACGCTTCAATTCACGATAGGCCAGATACTGCAGCCGCATATCGATGCTCAGACGCAAATCGCGCCCGGGACGGGCCTCGCGCTGGGTGGCCAGGTCCCGGACCACGCGGCCCTTCAGGTCCTTGACCACCTGCTGGCGCCCCGGTTCGCCGGTCAGCCAGTCGTTATAGGCGAGCTCCAGGCCCTCCTGGCCCCGATCGTCGATATTGGTGAAGCCCACCAACTGGGCCACCACCTCACCGGCCGGGTAGAAACGGCGGTACTCCTTCTTGCTGTAGACACCGGCAACATCCAGCGCCAGCACGTCATTGGCTTCCTCCGGCGCCAGGTGGCGACGCAGGTACATGAACTCCTTATTGCGGTACTTTTCCAGTCGCTTCGCCAGCGACGCCGGCTTCGCCCCCAGGGAGCGGGCCAGCCGGCGCAGCTCTTCAGCACTGGCCTCACGCAGCACCTGTGGGTTCGCCCACAGGCTATGTACCGGCGTGCTCACTGCCAGCAGCTCGCCGTTGCGATCCAGGATGGCGCCACGGTAGGCGGCAATTTCCTCGGTACGGATGGTGCGCTGGCGCCCCTGGTCCTGCAGGAAGCGGTAACCGCGCTCGGCCTCCGGCACCACCTGCAGGCGCGCCAGGTGCAGCACCAGCGCCAGCGCCAGCAGGCACAGCAGTACCGCCACCAGCGCGAAGCGCCAGCGGGCAATACCCGGCTGCGGTTGCTGTTTCTTCACTGCGCCCATGAGGCTCCCTGTACGCGTCGTTTATTATCTGGCCGGGTTTCCCGCCCAGGCGGCCCAGCTCTTCGGCCGGCTGTCGTTCGCGCCGGTCCATTGGTATTCAAGCTATTCAACGGGGACGATAATCCGCTCGCCGGCTTCCGGCGCCCGCATCCCCAGTTTGTCGCGCGCCTCGCGTTCGATCCGGCTGTAGGCCGACCAGGCGCCCCGCTCCAGGAGCAGCCGCTCCTGTTCATAGCGCAGTTCATCCCGCTGCTTCTGTGCCTGCACCAGTTCGGCGGTCAATGCGCGGCTGCTCTGGGTGGTGTGAACCACACCAAGGGCGGAGACCAGAGTCGCCACCCAGAGAAAAGCCACGATCAACATGCGCCGGTTATTCATCAGAGTTTCTCCGCCACGCGCATCACCGCACTGCGGGAGCGCACGTTTTCACCGACCTCCTGCGCTTCAGCCTTGACCGCCTTGCCCACCGCGCGCAGCGTCTTCTCGATTTCGCTGTCCATTACCGGCAGCCCTCTGGGCAACTGCGGGCCGCGCTCCTTATCCCGGATAAAGCGCTTCACCATCCGGTCCTCGAGCGAATGGAAGCTGATCACCACCAGGCGACCGCCGGGAGCCAGCAATTCCATCGCGCTATCCAGCACCCGTTTCAGGTCTTCCAGTTCCCCATTGATATGGATGCGAATCGCCTGGAACACCCGTGTGGCGGGATGCTTGCCCTTCTCCCATGCCGGGTTGGCCGCCTTTACTACCTCGGCCAGGTCCAGTGTGCGCTCAAACGGCTTCTCTTCACGCCGGCGCGCAATGGCCGCAGCCATCCGGCGGGCAAACCTTTCCTCACCATATTCGCGAAAAACCCGCGCCATTTCGGCTTCGGATTCACTGTTAACCCAGTCGGCAGCACTAAGCCCCCGACTGGTATCCATACGCATATCCAGCGGGCCATCCTGGACAAAACTGAAGCCCCGCTCGGCCTGGTCCAGCTGCGGCGAGGACACACCAAGGTCCAGCAGGATGCCGGTGACCTGCCCCTCGCGCCCGGCAACAGCCTCCGCCATATCGGCAAACGAGCCGTGCCAGATTGCAAAGCGGTCATCGCCGGCAAAGCGCTCACGCGCGAACTCCACTGCCTGTGGGTCCTTGTCGATACCCAGCAGCTGGCCGCGCTCATCCAGTTTTTCCAGGATCGCGGCGCTGTGCCCACCGCGACCGAAAGTGCCGTCGATGTAAAAGCCGCCCGGATCGGTGACCAGGGCGTCCACGGCCTCGCGTAACAACACACTGCGATGCAATTCTTGCGACACCCGGGTCTTCTCCTATCGGTTTACAGGGAAAGCGAGGCCATTTCCTCCGGCATCTCCCCCTCTCCTTCGCTATCGTCGAGCCAGGACATCCAGCCCTCTTCACTCCAGAGCTCCAGTTTCTTGCCCTGGCCTACCAGCATCAGTTTCTTTTCCAGCCCGGCGTATTCGCGCAGGGTGGGCGGAATCAGCACACGGCCATTGCCGTCCACCTGCAGCTCGCAGGCGTAACCGATCAACAGCCGCTGCGCGCGACGCGCCACTTTATTGAAACTGGAAAGGGATTCGATTTTGGGCAGGATTTCCTGCCACTGCGGCTCCGGGTAAACCAGCAGGCAGCGCTCCTCAGTGTGCGCGGTCACCACCATGCGCCCACCACAATCCTCCAGCAGCGTGTCCCTGACCCGCGCCGGAATCGCCAGACGCCCCTTGGCGTCCATATTGATTGCGTGGCTGCCTAAATACACTTTGGTTCCAAGTGCGCGGTCGAACCACCCGCGAATGCCCCGTTATTGCCGTTTATTTCTGGTGAAAATTTGCGCGCTTTTCATTCATCTGGTGTAAATACCCACTCACAAACACGAATAAACCACCAAAACCCACAAATTTCCACTTTTCTCCACCTTCGACACTATAAATCTGGCTTGCCTAAAGTCAAGGAAATCGAAAGTAAAACCCCCCGAAATGCCAGTAATTTCGCGGCCTGCAGCCATACCGCTTAAAAACCGCACAGTTTTTGGCGGCACATTTGCCCGATGGAGCAAGTACTTACTTTTTGCACTTAAGAGAACACTTTAAGTTCTCGTGATTAATTTCTGCTCCACCTCTCAGCACAAGGTTAGCGAACACTTACCCTCTTAAGACGAAGGAGCGCCGGCTTTCCGGATTAGGGGCGGAGATTCGACAAAGAAAAGAGAGAGTAATGACATTACTGGCGAATTTGACAGGATGCCGCCTCGCGAATCAGGACGGGTATGGGAACAGGCATGCACCGCGGAACGTGAATGGGCAATAATGCCCGTCAACTGAATGCGGAGATCCCCACAGATGAAATCTTTTATGTTCGGACTGGCCCTGTTATTTGCCTGCCTGGAGGCAGTCGCGGACGAAAGCTCGGGGCGTGTTTATCAACCAGTTACCGACACCATGGCACAGGTGGACCGGGCCCTGGCCCGCGCCAACGAGGAGGGCAAAACCGCTCTGATCGTCATGGGCGCCAACTGGTGCCACGACAGCCGTGCCCTGGCCACCCACCTGCAGGAGCCGTCGATCGCGCCGGAGCTGGAGCAGGAATTTGTCATCCAGTATGTGGATGTCGGCTACCTGGAGCGCAACTTTGACGTGAACCGCCGCTTCGGCCTGCCGGTGATCTTCGGCACCCCCAGCGCCCTGCTGGTGGATCCTGCGACCGGCAAGTTACTGAACCGGGACAGCGTCCATATCTGGGGCAACGCCGCCAGTTTCAGCGCCGGGGAAACCCGGGACAGGCTCCGGCGGCAGGCAACGGCGCCAGATAATTCCATCGAAACAGGGGGTCACCTGGCCGCCCTGCTTGAGGACATCGACAGTTTCGAACAACGGCAAGCCGGGCGTATTTACGCCGGCTTCAAGGTCGTTGGCCCGATGCTCGCTGCCTACAAAGAGGGGGAAGAGGCCAGCGAGTTCGAGCACTACTGGAAGCAACTCTACGAAATGCGCACCCGGCTGCCCCGGGACCTGCAGCGGCTGCGCCGCGAGGCCCGGCAACGGGTTGCCGACGGCGAGACAGATATCCAGCTCGACTTCCCGGTATACGCTGCATTCGACTGGGAGTGACTGACGCCCGGGTATCCGCAGCGAGCTCATCGTGACAGATTGGCCCACTAAACCAGGTCGCGGGGAATCTCCACATCCCAGTTTTCGGAAAAGACCCGCTTCTGCCCCTCATAGGCATCCAGCTGAGCGTGGATATTGAAGTGCGAGGGCGTCGACTCCAGCACGGTCCGCGTCACCGTCCGGACTTCCCAATTGTTCCGCCGATATCCCCACTCCCACAGGGTCTCCCCCTGGGGTGAGGAGTAGTCGTAGCCCCGGTAGCTGTACCACTCCAGGGCCTTGCGCTGCATCTCCACCCCCACCGGCTCGATATAAATCACGCCGTCGTCATTGATCACCTCCAGGGTGGAAACATCGGTCTCCAGGTCACGAACCACCCGCCACTTGTGCTGCCCGGCCTGGACTGTCCTGGTGGCGAGTGGTCGCGCACCTTCCGGGGGCAGGAAGACGATCTCACTATCCTCCGTATCCCGGCGCGGGCGTTCGGGCAATACCAGGCGGCTGGTACCCGTGAAGATTGTCAGCCGCACCGGTACGGGTGCGGGCCAGGCCAGGGGAAAGTAGGAGGTGGATATCGACACTCGCAGGCGGTTGCCGTCAGGAAATACATGCCCGATATCATTGAGGATCACCTTGACCCGGTAGCGCTTGCCCGGCTCCAGCGGGGTGGGCTCCGCTGAGCCATCGCGATGGGTGAGGTTCAGCAAGCCGTAGGTCACCCGGGTCGCCTTGTCGTCAGGGGCAACATCCGACAGGCGCACCGCCACCATCGCCACCGGCCGGTCGGCGGCCAGCTCCAGTTCCACGACGGGCGACCCGAGGATCTCCAGAGGCCCGTCCAGCTGGGTGGAATCAAACACCAGCGCGCCCCCGTCCTCCTCGCGCTGGTCATGGGGAAGGTCCGGGGTGGCGGCGTAGGAACACCATTTTCCGGCGAACAGCCCGACTGACAGCGGCGACTGGATTGTCATCACCGCCTCGCCCACTTCCGATTCCTGCGGCTCCAGGGTACCGGGACTGGCCAGCGTCAGTATCCGCTCGCCAATATTTGGCGACGGCCATTGGGGCTCGCCCACCCAGCGACCGGGACGCTCCTGGTAAAAGGTGGTGGGAGGCTGGTGCTCCTGCATCCAGGCCCGGAGCATGGGCTCGCCCATGATCCCGGTCTCCTCCCCCTTCAGCCACTGGTCCCACCAGCGTTTGCACTCCTGCAGAAAACCGATCGCAGGGCCCGGCACCCCCTGGTGGGGATACTTGTGGCTCCAGGGCCCCACCAGCCCCAGGCGGGGCACCTGCAGGTTGGCCAGCAGGCGGAAAACCGCATTTGTATACCCGTCTGCCCAGCCGGATACCGCCATCACCGGGCACTGGATGGCACCCCAGTCCTCGCAGACGGAGCCATGCTGCCAGTAATCATCCCGGCGCTGGCGGCGCAGCCATTTCTCCAGCCACAGGCCACTGCCACGCAGGCGCTGGAACCACATCTCGCGCCAGCGCTCGCCCACCATTTCCGGGTCCGGCGGCAGGGAGTTGAAGGCGAACATGGTGGAAGCCCAGGAAAGGTTATCCCCCAGCAGGCAGCCGCCCATATGGTGGACGTCGTCGGCGTAGCGATCGTCGGTGGAGGCGACACTCACCACGGCTTTCAATTCAGGCGGGCGGAGCGCGGCGATCTGCAGGCCGTTAAAGCCGCCCCAGGAAATACCGATCATGCCAATATTGCCGTCGCACCAGTCCTGCTGCGCAATCCAGCGGATGATTTCCACCCCGTCGTCCAGCTCCCGCTGCAGGTACTCGTCCTCGAGCAAACCCTCCGAATCCCCACTACCGCGAATATCCACACGCACACAGGCGTAGCCATTGCCGGCGAACCACGGGTGCATGATGTCATCGCGGGCCCGGGTGTTATCCCGCCGGCGGTAGGGAATAAACTCCAGGATGGCCGGTACCGGGGCAGATTCGGCATCCTCCGGCATCCAGATCCTCGCCGCCAGGTGAATACCGTCACTGATCGGTATCCAGGCGAGCTCGATTTCCCGAATGGGCCGCGGCAGGGGATCGATGATTTTCACGGTTGCGCTCCCTTTTCGGCAGCCTGCGGTCCCGGCGGCGGACTGAACTCCAGTGGCAGCTTTTCCAGCAGTGCGCGATAGCGCGCCTCGAGCTCTTCGTGATTGCTGCCGCCCATAAAAATCACGGCAACCTCGTAGCTGTACACTTCATGCCCCCGGAGTTCCGAGAGCCGGTCGCCCAGCTCCACATCCACCTGGATGCGCGAGCCGGGGAACTCAGACTCCAGCGCCGCCAGCTCGGCATCAGTGGGTACCCGGGTGACAATGCCATCCTCGAAGCGCCGCAGCATAAACTTGGTGGCCGCGGGGTGCTCCCCCTCCCGGCGGAAAAAGTCCGGTTTCCGACCGAGGGCCACGTCCACCGCGACCTCGTGGTGAGAGGCGCCCACCACATCGGTAAACAGGGGGCAGTGTGACTTGGAGATGCGGGTGTTTACCTCCAGTAACCAGATGCGGTCACTGTCCTGATCCCAGAAGTACTCCACGTTAAAAGGCGTATCATCCAGGCCCAGTACGGGGATCACCCGCCCGGTAATATCCACCATCCGCTCGATGACGGGCTCCGGCAGGTCCGAGGGAAATTCATAGCGTGTGAGAGAAGAGCGCAGCGGCCCCTCGCGGATGGAATCCACGGTACCGTAAACCACCACCTCCCCGCCCTGGATATAGCCCTCCAGCGTGCACTGCCAGCCGTCGATGGGCTTTTCCAGTATGCAGTAGTGGGCGTCGATTTCCCGCGGGATATCCGCCGGGATCTCCGTGAGTCCCATCAGGTGTGCAAATGGCTCGCCGAAGCGGCGGATGCCCTGCCGTAGCCCTTCCAGCGCATGGTGCAGCTCGCGGGAATCCGCCACCCGGTAGACCAGCTGGGAGGAGAAGCCGATCACCGGTTTGATCCAGAATGGATAATCCAGTTCGACGTGATCTTCCGCATCGGGGGCGAACGGATCCAGGCTCTGGAAGGCGGGAATATGTTCCGGGATTACCTGTTGCTGGCGCAACCGGCTCCAGTACTTGTGATCCGCGATCAGCGTGGCGGCGAGCCCCGGCCCGGGCAGGCCATATTCCTGGCGGAACACCGCCAGCAATGCCGTGGTGGGAAAGTCCCAGTGACCGATAATGGCATCGACAGGAACGCCGGCCCCGGCCAGCTCCCGCCGTCCCTCCTCAATCATTTTCTCGATCGGGTAACTCTCGGGGTTGACCACCATGTCATACGGCAACAACCCGTGGAAGGTGTAGTTCCCAGCATCGCGAATGGTCTGCAACTGTCCCAGGTGGAAGTCATCCAGGCCGATAACAAAGACATGGGTGGTCATGCCTGCCCCGCACAGTTTGGTTATGGGTGCCGCAACGGCCCCTGAACTATGGAGACTAGCCGTTTTGTGCGGGGGCGATGCCCAATAGCGGCGCCGGAATGTTCCGGTTGGGGCTGGCAAGAGTGGGCAGCAGGGGTGAACAGGAAATCCGCCGCCTGCGCACGGTCGCACGCAGCTGCCACTAAAGACGGAACCGGGGAAGCGATGGAAACAAAAGGAATCACCGGCTGGCACGCCAGCCTGTTGACTCAACCATCCCGCCACCGACAGCACGGCGCGGGATGGAGGAAGGTAATTTGTCGAGCTGGCCTGTAAGCCGGGTTCTGTCGAGGACAATCATTCATCTGGGATGCCTGTCACCAGACACCTCAAGCGACCTACCCGCCCTCGGTGCGGGTCACACCTGTAGAGGGCCTATTTGGTCTTGCTCCGGACGGGGTTTACCATGCCACGGACTGTTACCAGCCGCGCGGTGCGCTCTTACCGCACCCTTTCACCCTTACCTGTGCCTGCGAACAGGCCATCGGCGGTCTACTCTCTGCTGCACTTTCCGTAGGCTCGCGCCCCCCAGGCGTTACCTGGCGTCCCACCCTATGGAGCCCGGACTTTCCTCCATCCCCCCGAAGGGGAACAGCGATTGCCGGGCCAGCTCGCGGCGAAGATTAATCTGGCGCAGGTGGCATTGCAAGGCTGCTGTGCGGGCAACCGCTGTGACCATTGGCCCTGCCCTTCCCCAGTTCGGTTCCCGAAGACATTGGCACTGTGGCAACAGGCGTTCATCGCGGTTTTACGGCTGTGCGCCTCACCAGAGAGCGATCAAACTTTACACAACAGAGTGGCTTTCAATATCCTAAGCGACTGGTTTATCGCGGCACCGGGCGCGCGATCATGCAGTTCTACAGGTTAATCAATTATGAGAATAAAAGTTCAAGGACTCGCCCTGTCGGCGCTGGTGCTCCTCTCCAGCCCGGGCCGGGCTGCCGAGGACCCCTATCTCTGGCTCGAGGACGTCGAGGGTGAGCGCGCGATCGAATGGGTCAAGCAACAGAACGCGGAGACCCGGGGCCGGCTGGCCGGGGGCGAGCTGTACCAGTCGCTGTATAAAGATGCCCTGGCGGCACTCAGCGCCGAAGACCGCCTGCCGGAAATCAGCCAGAAAGGCGAGTGGCTCTACGAGAACCACCACAGCAAGGACAACCCCCGTGGCCTGTATCGCCGGATCAAGGCCGACGCATTCGACCAGGGCAGCGAGAAATGGGAAACCGTGCTGGACATCGATGCCCTCTCCCGCGACGAGGGCAGGAAATGGGTCCTGAAGGGCATGACCTGTGAGGACGACGCCCAGACCCGCTGCCTGGTCTCCCTGTCCGCGGGTGGCGGCGATGCCGTCGAGCTACGGGAATTCAACGCCCGCAAGAAGGCATTCATCAAGGGTGGCTTTTTCTCCCCCATGGCCAAGCAGTCCGCCGTCTGGGTCGACGCCGACCAGCTGCTGATTGCCACCGCCGGCGGCGAGCACGGCGCCACCAACTCCGGCTACGCCCGCACCGTCAAGCTGTGGCAACGCGGCAAGAGCCTCGACAAGGCCCGCACGGTGCTTGAAGTCCCGAAGGAATCCGTATGGGTCAGCCCGACCTCCGTCGGCACTGGCGAAGACAGCCTGATCCTGCTGGGCGAGGGCCTGGATTTCTGGCACCAGCGCAGCTTTGTGTTCCGCGATGGCAAGGCCGTTCCACTGCAGCTGCCGGAGAGCGCCGAGATCAAGGGCGCGCTGGGTGAACAGCTGGTAGTGAAGCTGAACAGGGACTGGAAAGTCGAAGACAGGACCTGGCCGCTCGGCAGCCTGGTACTGGTTACCCTGGAGTCCCTGCTGGATGGCGCCACCACAGTCGCACCGCTGGTCATGCCCGGTAAGAGCGAAGTAATCGATTCTGTCGTGGTATCCGCGGCCGGCGTGCTGGTGACCATGCTGGACGACGTGAAAGGACGGGCATATTTCTACCGGCAGGATGACAAGGGCTTTACCCGCACCCCCATTGAAGTGCCCGACAACGGCCAGCTGTCCATCGCCGCCTACGACGAGGAAAGCGGCAACGCCTACCTGAGCTGGCAGAATTTTGTCACCCCGCCCACGCTGTATCGTTACCACCCGGCAGCCGGCGAGCTGGACCGCATCCTGGTGCAGTCACCGACCTTTGACGGCAGCAAGTTCAAGATCGAGCAGTATTTCGCCGAATCCCGCGACGGCACTCGCGTGCCCTATTTCGTGGTGATGCCGAAAGATATCGAGCTGGATGCCGATAACCCCACCCACATCTTCTCCTACGGCGGCTTCCGCAATGCCCTGCTGCCGTCCTATTCCGGCTCCTACGAGCCGCTGAACGGCGCCTACGGCAAGCTGTGGCTGGAGCGCGGCGGGGTCTATGTACTGGCGAACATCCGTGGCGGCGGTGAGTATGGCCCGGCCTGGCATGCGGCCGCATTGCGTGAAAACCGGACGAAGTCCTTCGAGGATTTCGCCGCGGTTGCCGAGGACCTGATCGAGCGCCGCATCACCCGGCCCCAGCGCCTCAGCATCGAGGGCCGCAGCAATGGCGGGCTGTTGGTGGGCGCCAGCATGACGCGCCGGCCGGACCTCTTCAATGCCGTGATCTGCGGCGTACCGCTGCTGGATATGAAGCGCTACCACAAGCTGCTGGCGGGCGCCTCCTGGATGGGGGAGTACGGCAACCCGGACACCGACGACTGGGACTTCATCAAGGAGTACTCGCCCTACCAGAACCTGGAGCCCGGCACCGAGTATCCCTCCGTGTTCTTCTTCACCTCCACCCGCGATGACCGCGTACACCCGGGCCACGCCCGCAAGATGGCGGCGCGGATGAAGGCCATGGGCCAGGACGTGGAGTACTTCGAGAACCTGGAGGGTGGGCACAAGGGCAGCGCCACCAATGAACAGCTGGCCCACCGGGTAGCGCTGATGTTCGCGCACCTGTGGACCTCGCTGGAGCCGAAACCGAAGCGCGAGGGCTGAGCCGGCCATCGCTCGTAACTCCCTGCACCGGGCTCGCCGATGTGTTCGGCGGGCCCGGGTTATTTGCGGGACAGGCTCCAGTTGTACAGCACCTTCTTGTTGACCCCGGTGATCTCCGCGGCCACTGCCGCGGCGCGTTTGGGCGGCAGCTCCCCCAGCAGCAGGCCCATGACACGCTCCGCCTCGCTGTCCAGTTCGTCGGCTTTGCGCTTCTCAGCCCCGCGGACCATCAACACGATCTCACCGCGCTGCTGGTTGCTGTCCGCCCGTACCCAGGCCGCCAGCTCCGCCAGCGGCGCCAGGTGGAAGGTCTCGAAAGCCTTGGTCAGCTCACGGGCAATCACCGCCTCGCGCTCATCGCCAAAGGCCTCCGCCATGGCGTCGAGGGTATCGGCCACCCGGTGCGGGGCCTCGTAGAACACCATGGTGCGCTCCTCCCCGGCCAGCTGCTCCAGCGCCCGCGCGCGGGCACCGGACTTGGCCGGCAGGAAGCCCTCGAACGTGAAGCGGTCGCTGGGTAGGCCGGCGGCGCTCAGGGCGGCGACAAAGGCGCAGGCCCCGGGTACCGGCACCACGCGGATACCCCGGGAACGTGCCTCGCGCACCAACCGGTAGCCCGGGTCGGAAATCAGCGGCGTGCCCGCATCTGAAATGAGCGCTACCGTCTCGCCCGCCTCCAGGCGCTCGAGGATACGGGCAGTGCGCTGGTCGTCCGAGTGGTCGTGATAGGCCACCAGGGGCGTATCGATATCGAAGTGGGAAAAAAGTCTCTGACTGTGACGCGTGTCCTCTGCCGCCACCAGATCGGCGCATTGTAGAACTTCAATCGCTCGCGGTACCATATCGGCCAGATTACCGATGGGTGTAGCGACCACGTAAAGCGCCTGATCCGGCCCCATAGCACACTCCATGATTCAAGATTTGTGGGAGAAATGTATGTCCGCCCTCAACCGGCGCACGCCCCCTGTTGTTACCAGGCTTGCCGCCAGTGTGCTGGCCCTGGCCCTGGCTGCCTGCCAGACCCCGACCCCGAAACCCGATACCGGGCTGGCCAGCGGGCCGGTGACCGCCGAAGCCAGTCGTGGCACGGCGATGGAAATGCTGCAAAGTGCCAGGGACATGGACGCGCCGCAGCGCGACCAGCAGACGGTCAAGGCTGCCGCCATTCTATACGGACTGGGCGACAATGCGACCGCCCAACAGGCCCTCGATGGGGTCGAGCCAAAAAACCTGGACGATGTGCAGTACGCGCAGTACGCCCACGTATACGGCAATGTGCTGGCCGCGCAGGATGAATTTTTCCGCGCCCTGGACCTGGCCACCGCACCGCGCCTGGATGGCAACTGGCTGCGCCTGCCGCCGGATACCTCCCTGCCCCTGCGCAACCTGCGGGCCCAGCTCTGGGGCCTGCTGGGTGATATCGACAGCGCCATCGAGGAGCGCCGCCAGATCGCGCACCTGGCCCGTACCCCCGAGGAGATCGCCGAGAACAACAACGGCTTCTGGCAGCTGCTCACCCAGCTGCCCTCCAGCGAGCTGCAGCAGCGTGCCAGCCAGAGCGCCAACCATATGATGCGCGGCTGGTACCAGCTGGCCCTGCTGGGCCGCAGCACCCAGACCGATGTGAGCGGCCAGCTGACGGAATTCAGCCGCTGGCGCCAGCAATGGCCGCGCCATACCGCCGCCATGTACCCGCCGCGGGCCATGCAGCTGCTGGAACGCCTGGCCGCACAGCGGCCCCAGCGCGTCGCGCTGCTGCTGCCACTGTCCGGGCAACTGGGCAGCGCCGGCCGCGCCATCCACGACGGCTTTATGGCCGCCTACTACACCGCGCTGGAAGCGGGAGCGCCCACCCCCGCGGTAGAGGTTTACGATACCGGCACCGCGCAGCCCTTCGACGAGGTCTACCAGGCCGCCGTTGACGCCGGTGCCGAGGTGATTGTGGGGCCGCTGGACAAGGGCAAGGTCGCCAACCTGCTGGCCACCGAGACCCTGCCGGTTACCACCCTGGCCCTCAACTACGGTGACAGTGGCCGCCTCACCGATGACCTGGTGCAGTTCGGCCTGGCGATCGAGGACGAGGCCCGCCAGGTGGCGCGCCATGCCTATCGCCAGGGCCACCGCCAGGCCCTGATCATGGCTTCCGACGCCGGCTGGGGACAGCGCGGCGCCCAGGCTTTCCAGGAGGAGTGGCAACGCCTGGGCGGGCTGGTCAGTGGTCGCAAGACGTTCCACGACAAGAGCAACTTCTCCAAGATGGTCAGTGATGCCCTGCTGATCTCCGACAGCACTGCGCGCGAGGCAGCCCTGCGCCGCACCCTGGCCGCGCCGCTGGAGTTCACCCCGCGCCGCCGGGACGATGCCGATATGCTGTTCCTGGCGGCACAGCCGGGCCAGGCACGCCAGATCAACCCGATGCTGACGTTCCACTACGCCAGTGACCTGCCGGTGTACGCCACGTCGCACGTCTTCGAGGGCAATATCAACCCGCAGCGCGACCGGGATATCAATGGTATCCAGTTCACTGCCCTGCCCTGGCTGTTCGAGGATGAGAACCGCACCAAGCAGAACATCGTCAGCCAGGCCGCACCATCACCCGCGTTCGCACGGCTGTATGCCCTGGGCGCCGATGCCTTCCGCCTCTACCCGCGCCTGCCCATGCTGCGCGAGTTCCCGCAGCAGCGGGTGCACGGCCTGACCGGCGCGCTGCAACTGAGCGATGACGGCCGCATTGTGCGCGAGCAGATCTGGGCGCGGATGGATGAAGGTTCACCGGTACCGGTGACCACGGCCGGCGAACCGCTTGGCGAGGCCGGCAGCACAGGGATTGGCGGCGCCCAGTGAGCTTTTTTCGCCGCGGCGACGCCCCGGGCAGCATCGGCTCCCGGATGGAAGCGCACGCGGCACAGTTCCTGCAGAAGGCCGGATTGAAGGTTGCCACGCGCAACTTCCGCAGCCGCCGGGGCGAGATCGATATCGTCGCCTGGGATGGCGATACCCTGGTGTTCGTGGAGGTTCGCTACCGGCGCAACAGCCGCTTCGGCTCGGCCGGTGACTCGGTAGACCGCCGCAAGCAGCGCAAGCTGATGTCCGCCGCCGAGAGCTACCTGCAGGCCCATAAACTGGACTGTCCCTGTCGCTTCGATGTAGTGGCGATAGAGGGTGAGGACGGGCAGGTCGAATGGATTACCGGTGCTTTCGCCGGCGAGACAAGCTGAATAGTCAGCGGTAACGGCAGGGGCCGCTACCCGAGGAGATTACCCAGACGGGATCGATGGAACAGAGAGTTGTAACCCTTTTTCACCGCAGCCTCGAGGCAACCATGAACGGTGGCGAGATACTCGCCCCGCTGATCGCCGAGGCCAGCGATATGATCGTCCATACGCTGCTGGAAGAGCGCAAGCTGCTGATCTGTGGCAACGGTGTCAGCGGCGCGCTGGCACAGAGTTTCTGTGCCCAGCTGGTGGGCGGTTTCGAACGTGAGCGGCCGGGCCTGCCGGCCATCGCCCTGAGCGGTGACGCGGTCTCCCTGAGCACCGTGGCCCGCAATCATGGCCGCGCCGAGTCGTTTGCCCGCTCGGTGCGGGCACTGGGACAACCTGGTGACCTGCTGGTGATCGTCAGCAACGACGGGCGCGACTCCAACCTGGTGCAGGCCATGCGTGCCGCACGCGACCGTGATATGGGCATTCTCGCCCTGACCGGCGGCGACGGCGGGGACTGTGCGGCCCTGCTGGATAATCACGATATTGAACTGCGCGTGCCTTCCGAGGTCGCAGCGGAGGTGCACCAGGTACATCTGTTAACCATTTTCTGTCTGTGCGATCTCATCGACAGCAGTTTGTTCGGTGGCTACGAGGACTGAACCATGACCATCAAGCTTTTCAACCGCAACCTTAACCTGGCCCTTGTGCTGGTGCTCAGTACGGCTTTCGCCGGCTGTGCCTCGGTACTGGAAGCCACCAGCGACGGCCCCATCCAGCAGGATCCGGGCAAGCGCTCGCTGGGCACCTACATGGACGACCAGAAGATCGAGACCGTCACCACGGTCAATATCAACAAGGCGCACCCCGCCCTCAAGGAAGCCAACATCAACGTCAACGTGTTCAATGGCGTGGTGCTGCTGACCGGCCAGGTCAATGATCCGGAGATGCGCCTGCTGGCCGGGCGCACCGCACAGCAGGTGAAAAACGTGCGCCAGGTCTACAACGAAATCCAGGTGCGCGGCAATGTATCCCTGCTCGCCAGCAGCAGCGATGCGTGGCTCAGCACCAAGGTGCGCAGTGCCCTGCTCGCCGACAAGGAAGTGGACAGTGGCCGCATCAACGTCGTCACCGAAAACGGCGTGGTCTACCTGATGGGCCTGCTGACCCGTGCGGAGGCAGAAATGGCAGCGGACGTTACCCGCAGTATCGGCGGTGTCCAGAAGGTCGTGAAGGCTGTGGAGTACGTGGACTGAGGCGGTCTCCCGCACCGGCAGTGACCGGAGCCGCATAAAAAAACGGAGGCAGGGCCTCCGTTTTTTTTATGCCTGGATTCAGTGCCTGCCACCCACCCCGCTGTCCCGCCACGGCCGGGCGGGACAGGGGCTGGTGCGCAGGGCCAGGTCAGACCCGCTCGATGGCAATGGCGGTCGCCTCGCCACCACCAATGCAGAGGCTGGCCACGCCCTTGTTGAGCCCGCGCTTCTCCAGCGCCCCCAGGAGGGTAACGATGATGCGCGCACCGCTGGCGCCCAGCGGATGGCCCAGGGCACAGGCGCCGCCATTCACATTGACCTTGTCGTGCGGCAGGCCGAGTTCCTTCATGGCCGACATGGTGACCACCGCGAACGCCTCATTGATCTCGAATAGGTCGACATCGCCGGTACTCCAGCCGGTTTTTTCCAGCAGTGCCTGCATGGCGCCCACCGGCGCAGTGGTGAACCACTCCGGCTCCTGGGCAAACTGGGTCTGGCCGCGCAGTACCGCCAGCGGCTTCAGGCCGCGGCGCTTCGCCTCGCTCTCGCGCATCAGCACCAGTGCCGCGGCACCATCGGAGATGGAGCTGGCATTGGCCGCAGTCACAGTGCCGTCCTTGCGGAACGCCGGCTTCAGCTGCGGAATCTTGTCCGGGCGGGCACTGCCCGGCCCCTCATCCACGCTGACCTCCACATCGCCACGGCGCGAGGAAATGGTGACCGGGGTAATCTCGCGCTCGAAAGCGCCCTCTTCAATCGCGGCATTGGCGCGCGCCAGGGATTCCAGGGCGAAATTGTCCTGTTCCTCGCGGGTGAATTCATACTTGTCCGCGGTGCACTCGGCAAAGTTGCCCATCAGCTGGCCGTCATAGGCGTTTTCCAGGCCGTCGAGGAACATGTGGTCCATTACCTTGCCGTGGCCCAGGCGCATGCCGCCGCGGGCCTTGGGCAGCAGGTAGGGGGCATTGCTCATGCTTTCCATGCCACCGGCCACCACCACACTGGCATCACCCACCAGCAGGGCATCGCGGGCCATCATCACGGTTTTCATACCCGAGCCGCATACCTTGTTCACGGTGCTGGTCGGGGTGCCCTCGGGAATACCGGCCCCCAGCGCCGCCTGTCGCGCCGGTGCCTGGCCCACGCCCGCGGGCAGTACACAGCCCATCAGCACCTCATCGACGTCGCTCCCGGAAATCCCGGCATCCGCCAGCGCCGCGCGGATCGCCGCGGACCCCAGTTGCGGAGCACTGAGTGCAGACAGGGCTCCCTGCATTGCGCCCATGGGCGTGCGCGCCATTCCGACAATGACCACTGGATCCGAATTTACATCACTCATACGCTGCTCCGATTCTGTGCCGGCGTCCTGGTACGCGCCGGCGATCTATTTATTGCGGCGGCATTATAACCGATCCGCGGGCCACTGCCGCCATGCGTCCCTGGTCGGGTCTCCCCCACCCGGTCACCGCCCGGGTGAGCGCAGGATTGCGGCCTTGCTCAAGTCACCGGCAACCCGGGCCATGCTAGTATCGGCGCCACAAAAACCGCGATAACAATAGGATGACAAATGGAATTCTCGGGAATTTTCTGGATCGTGGCCATCGCCGCGCTGCTGTTCTACGTAATCAGCATCTACAACAAACTGGTTTCACTGAAAAACCGCTACCAGAACGCCTTTGCGCAGATCGAGGTGCAACTGAAACGCCGCTATGACCTGATCCCCAACCTGGTGGATACCGCCAAGGGCTACCTGAAGCATGAACGTGACACCCTGGAAGCGGTGATAAGTGCCCGCAATACGGCCCTCAGCGGCCTCAAGTCCGCCGCTGCGGACCCGGGCAACCCCAAGGCGATGGCTGACCTGGGGCACGCCGAGGGAGCCCTGGCCGGGGCGCTGGGCCGCCTGAACGTGGTCATGGAGGCCTATCCCGACCTCAAGGCCAACCAGAACATGATGCAGCTGAGCGAGGAGCTGACCAGCACGGAAAACAAGGTCGCCTTTGCCCGCCAGGCGTTCAACGATTCGGTCATGGCTTACAACATTTACCGCCAGAGCTTCCCGCCGGTTTTCTTTGCCGGCTTTTTCGGCCACCGGGACGACGCACGCCTGCTGGAGTTTGAAGACTCGGCAGAATTCCAGGCAGCGCCACGCGTGGAGTTTTAAATGAACTTTTTCGAGCAGCAGGACCGCGCGCGCCGCAACAGTACCCTGCTGGTGGGCCTGTTCGCCCTCGCCGTTTTCCTGCTGATTGCCATCACTACCCTGCTGGCAGCAGCGCTCACCGCCTACAGCCGCGGGCAGGATTTCAGCCTCGCCAGCGCGATACCGCAACTGGGCTGGGAAACCGTGGCGATGATCGCCCTGTCGATTCTCGCTGTTATCGGCCTCGGCAGCCTGTACAAGCTGCGCCAGCTCGCCGCCGGCGGCCAGGCCGTGGCGGAGTCCCTGGGCGGGCGCAAGATCAATCTCTCACCAGACGGTGTGGCAGAGCAACGGGCACTGAACGTGGTGGAGGAAATGGCCATCGCGTCCGGTACTCCGGTCCCGGATGTATATGTCATCGAGGACCCGGCCATCAATGCCTTTGCCGCCGGGATAAAACCCGCCGACGCGGTGATCGGACTGACCCGCGGCAGTATCGAGCGCCTCAGCCGGGCTGAACTGCAGGGAGTGGTAGCCCACGAGTTCAGCCACATCCTCAACGGCGACATGCGCCTCAACCTCCGTATTGTCGGCCTGCTGCACGGTATCCTGATCATCGGCCTGCTCGGCTACTGGCTGCTGCGGGGCTCTCACCTGGGCTCCACGCGGGATAACCGCGGCCGCGCGGCGCTGCTGGGTATCGGCGCCGGGCTGATGGTGATTGGCTATACCGGCACCTTTTTCGGCAACCTGATCAAGGCTGCGGTCAGCCGCCAGCGGGAGTTGCTTGCCGACGCCTCCGCAGTGCAGTTCACCCGCGACAATACCGGCATCGCCGGGGCCCTGAAGAAAATCGGCGGCCACAGCGACAGCTCGACCCTGGCTTCCCGACAGGCTGCAGAATACAGCCATATGTACTTCGCCAGCGGGTTGCGTCGCTCTTTCGCGAACCTGTTCGCCACCCACCCCCCGCTACCGATACGTATCCGGCAGCTGGACCCGGCCTGGAATGGCCAGTTCCCCGCGGCTCCCGCAGCGCCCCCGCCGGCGGCGGTATCCTCACCACTGGCGGCCGGCATTGCCGGTGAGGCGCCACTGGAATCAGTGGCCGCGGCGGTGGATAACAGTATTGCCAATCCCGGCGAGGAACACACCGACTACGGCCGCCAGCTGCTGGCTGCGGTGCCCCCGGCCCTGCACGCCGCGGCCCACGATCCATTTGCCGCGCGGGCCGTGGTGTACCGCCTGATGCTCCACCGGGACCAGGCTCGGCGCGAGGAGCAGTACCAGATGCTGCGCAAGCTCGCCCATCCCGCAGTAATGCGGGAAATGGACCGGCTGGAGGGGGATTTCAGCGCCATGCCGGAATGCTCACGACTGCCCCTGCTGGACCTCTGCGTGCCGGCCCTGCGGGGCCTCGTGCCCCAGCAGTACCAGGTTTTTAAACGCAACCTGATCAAGCTGCTGCGCAGTGACAATCGGGTCGACCTGTGGGAGTGGGCCCTCTACCGCTTGCTGATGCACGCCCTGGAGGACAGTCCGGACCGGCAGCGACTGGCTTCCGGGCCCCGCGCGCACCGGCACGCTGCGGGCTTCCTGCTCGCGGCCATGGCACATGCCGGCAACCCCGACTACCTGGAGGCCAAGCGGGCGTTCGAGGCGGGAATGAACGCGCTGCAACTGGAGCGCATCCCCCTGCCGGCGCGACGGGATATCACCCTCGCACGGCTGGACAAGGCCGTGGCCATCGCCGCGGGCGAGCGGCCCCTGCGCAAGCCCGCCCTGCTCAAGGCCATGGCTACAACCATGGCCCACGACGGCCTGATCGCAGCCGAGGAAATCGAGCTGCTGCGGGCGGTGGCGGACAGCCTGGACTGCCCGATGCCCCCCATCTGCCCGCAGGTGGTAGACCGGAGTCTCTCCAGGGGTGCGCCGGCCGGCGCCACCGGCCGCCAGGCAACGCCGACAGGCTGAAACAGAAAAGCCGGCCCTGTGGCCGGCTTTTTTTATTCCCGTTAAACACCCGCAAATAACATTGGGCGGCATTCCCCGGTAGCTGCGGTACTCTCAAGAGGCGGCGCCAAGAGGCACTGCAGCTCACCCCGCTCGCATCGGTGTTCCGGCAGGTCAATTCTGGTAGATCGGTCCCACGCCCATACTCCAGAGAATCACGGACCCCACCCGCACTGTCACCAGCAGGACCAGCCCTACCGTCACCACCGATGTGGCGTACATAAACGACTGCTCTTTACTCAGGTTCATCAGTATGGGAATGCCCTCGTAGATCAGGTAGATCGAGTAGCAGGCGGCGAGCATGGTCACCCCCGCGTTTACCCACAGGTTGGGATAGAGCCCGATAAAGCCCACCAGGAAAATGGGTGTGGTGACGAAAACCGCAAGCGCCGTACCCTCGTAATGCCGGGTTTCCTCGTTACCCTCGACCATATATGTCTTTGCCATCCAGTTGATGAACTCGCCGAACAGGTAGACCCCGATCAGCATGGCCAGGTAGGTGAGAATGGCCAGGGTCGCGGCACTCGCCGGGGTGAGCTTGGCGACGTTATCCCCGACCCGGAAACCGAACTGGGTAACACCGATGTAACCGCTGATACAGGGAATCAGGGCGAGGAAGGGCACATGGCTGAGGAAAACCTGGGCAAAAGAGTGCTTGTCGGCACGGATTGCCTTCCACTCCTTGTCCGGGTTGGTGAGGATGCCGAGGGTATGACTCAGGATTCGCACGCTTCTTCTCCCTATTTCGCTTTTGCTAGCAGTATCGGGGGACAGCACCCGATTCACCAACACTTAAGAAGAATAGCACGCCAATTTTCCGCGGAGCCGATAGCGTCGAATACTAGCGGTGGGCACATACCCGGTTGCGACCGCCGCGCTTGGCCCGGTACAGGGCTTTGTCGGCCGCCGCCAGCACCTGGTCCGGAGCCCGCATCTCCCGGGATGCGGACGCCAGCCCCACGCTCACCGAAGTCTTGATCGCCTGGCTGCCGCCGCGCCCCCGCAGGCGCTTGCCTTTTGCCTTCTTGGCCGGCCGGCCGGCGCCACGGATACGCAAGGGATAGGCGGCAATTTTATCGCGCATCCGCTCCAGCGAGCGCTCGGCGCGCTCGCCATCACGGCCCCGGAACACCACCACAAATTCCTCGCCGCCATAACGGAACGCCCTGCCACCGCCGTACCGGGCAATCTTGCCCGCCACCATCCGCAGCGCCTGGTCCCCTACCTGGTGTCCATGGCGGTCATTGAGCTTCTTGAAGTGATCGATATCCACCACGGCGATACTGTAGTTGCGTCCCAGGGTGAGCAGGTAACGGCTGTAGGCGCGGCGCGAGGGGATACCGGTCAGCTCATCCCGGAAGGCCAGCTCGTATGCGCTGCGCAACGCCAGCAGGGCCAGCAGCAGCCCGGCACAGACCGCCAGGATCAACAGGGTACGGCTCCCACCACCCAGCACGTAAACCGACAGGGCGAGGAGAATACAGGAGAGGAGGCCCAGGTTAACCGGGTCCCGGTGCACCATGGACACCGCTACACCCAGCGGTACAGCCAGCAGGAAAGCCAGGTCAGCCCAATTGAGCCCCGCCAGCCAGCCACCCGGCATGCCAGGTGACAGCCCGGAGACCAGTGCCGCCAGTGGCCTGGCCGATGAGAGGGCAGAGCTGCAACACTCGTACAGGGATACCAGCCCCAGGGCCTCGCCCGCCAGCACTGCCGTGAGCAACAGGCCAAAGCCGCTGAGCACGCTGCGATCACGCAGGCCCATAACAAGCGCGGTATTAAGAGACACCAGCGCCAGGCCGTGCACGGTCAACCATGGACGCGACGAGGCGGGCAGCTGCTCCAGCAGGATAAACCCTGCCAGTAACTGGCCCGCGACAAAGGCGAGCCGGCTGGATTTGAAATAGACGCCCAGCGCCAGCGCGGCTCCCAGCAACAACATCGCCAGCCGGGGCGCAAGGTCCAGGTCGATGGAAACGGGCTGGAAATAGAGCGCCGCAGCCAGGCCCAGGGCCAGTGCGGGCACCCAGCCCTGGCGGAATATATGCAGGATTTGCGATATCAACGGCATCGTCACTTCACAGTCCAACGGGGCTGCCGATTATAGGGATTGGTTCACGCGCCATCCGGCACTGGGTCGCAGACTGGAATGTGAGGGAGTCAGGCAGGCAGGGATATGGCCAATGGACCCGGAGGGGGGAACCGGTCGACAGCCGCGAACGGCTGCCGGCGGAATTACTTGACCACGCGCAGGGAGGGTTTTTTGGCGGATTTCTTGCCCAGGCTGGTGGGTGGCGTGGGCTCCGGCGGTTCGGGGGTTTCCTCAGCCTCGAACACCATGCCCTGCCCGTTCTCCCGTGCATAGATGCCCACCACAGCGCCCACAGGCACCTGGATGTCAGTGGGAACACCGCCGAAACGCGCATTGAAGCGGATTGCGTAGTTATCCATGGTCAGCCCGACCACGGCACTCTCGGAGATATTGAGTACTATCTGGCCATCTTCGTTGACGTGCTGCTGGGGCACCAGCACCCCGGAGAGATGGGTATCCACCAGGATGTAGGGCGTACAGCGGTTGTCGCTGATCCACTCGTAAAAGGCCCGCAGCACATACGGACGATTGGATGTCATGGCCGGTTTACTCAACGATCACCTCAACGCATTTCCCGTTCGAATTCGGTCAGGCTCTGCTGGAATGCCTCACGGGTAAACAGGCGATCCATATAGTCCAGCAACGGCTTGGCCTGCTTGGTCTTCGGCAGGCTGATTTCGAACTGCTCCAGGCGCCACAGCAGCGGGGCCATGCAACAGTCGACCAGGGAGAACTCTTCATTGAAGAAGAACGGCAGGTCGTTGAACAGCGGAGCGATACCTACCAGGCTGTCGCGCAATTCCTTGCGGGCCGCCGTCGCCTCTTTGCCCCCGGCCAGGATCTTGTCCACCAGCGGACACCAGTCCCGTTCGATACGATACATGATCTGGCGGCTCTGGGCGCGCGCCACGGGATAAACCGGCAGCAGTGGCGGGTGCGGGAAGCGCTCGTCCAGGTACTCCATCATGACCTTGGTTTCAAACAACACCAGGTCCCGGTCAACCAGGGTGGGCAGGGAGTTGTAGGGGTTGAGGTCCGCCAGCTCGGCCGGCTTGTCTTCCGGGTCCACATCGATGATATCGACAGAAACCCCTTTCTCCGCGAGCACGATACGCACGCGATGACTCAAATGACTACGACCATCGGAAAAGAAGGTCATGGAGGAGCGCTTGTTGGTGGGCACACCCATCTTGTAACTACCTCAAACTGGCGGCCGGCAATGCGCCGGCCGGGGATCCGAAAAACGAAAGGGTGATGGAGCAGCTCCACCACCCAGACACGGCGCCCGCTACTGGCTGGCGCCGGATAACTTTTGGCGATCGACCGCGGTTCAGTGCCCGATGTCTTTCCAGTACTCGCGGTTCAGCAACCAGGCGAACGCGAAGAACACGAGGATAAAGGCCAGCACATAGAAGCCCACGCGCTTGCGATCTTCCGCCATCGGCTCGGCGATGTACTCCATAAAGTTCACCAGGTCATACATGGCCTGGTCGAACTCCGCGTCGGTCATGGAACCCTTGACCTCGCCCACCTGCAGGCTGCCGCAGTCGGCATCCATGATCGGGTTACCCAGCTCATCGCGCACTACATGGCCGTGGTCACGCTTCGGACCCGGGGCGCATTCCGGCAGGCCCTGCAGCTCCATCAACACGTGCGGCATACCCACGTTCGGGAAAACCTTGTTGTTCACGCCGGTCGGGCGGCTGTCATCCTTGTAAAAACTGCGCAGGTAAGTGTAGAGCCATTCCGGGGAGCGGGACCGGGCCACCAGCGTCAGGTCGGGCGGCGCGGCGCCGAACCAGACCTTGGAATCCTCCGGCCGCATGGAGATCTTCATCAGGTCGCCGATCTTGTCGTCGCCCAGCACCAGGTTCTGCACCATCAGCTCATTGGGGATTTCCAGATCGCTGGCCACCCGCCCCCAGCGGGAAAAGTTGGCGCTGTGGCACCCCATGCAGTAGTTGACGAAATACTTGGCGCCGCGCTGCAGGGACGGCTTGTCCTGCAGGTCGATATTGATGTGGTCCAGCTCCACGGTGCTCTCCGCACCCACTGCCTTGATCGGCAGGAAGGCCAGCAGGAAGACCACCACGATACCCATAAACAGGACCCCGAACGTCTTCTCACCCGACGGGCTGGTAACCCGGGTCGGCGGCTCGCCGATGTGGTCGCGGCTGGTCAGCCACGGCAGCGCCGCGAACAGGCCAGCCAGGACCAGGGCTGAAATGCCCACGAACAGGCTCGCCTTGAAGTTGCTGACCGCCATCCACAGGAACAGCAGGCCGAAAATACCGCTCACCACCCAGGACGCCATGCTCTTGCGCTCGGTCGGGTTGGACCAGATAGGCATGGTGATGAAGTAAGCGAAGTAGAACAGCGTCGCTACCTGTGCCAGGAAGTTACGGCCCGGGGTCGGCGACTTCACACCCAGGTAACCCAGGATGATGAACACCGCGGCAAACACCAGCAGCAGCGCTTTCGGCAGCACGCCCTTGTAGCGGATGGAGCGCACAGGGCTCTTGTCCAGCCAGGGCAGCACGAACAGGATCGCAATCGCCGCGCCCATGGCCACCAGGCCCAGGAACTTGGCGGTCAGCGGGCCGATATCGATGGTTACTGCACGCAGGATGGCGTAGAAGGGCGTGAAGTACCATACCGGGGCAATATGCGCCGGGGTCTTCAGCGGGTTTGCCTCCTCAAAGTTGGCAAATTCCAGGAAGAAGCCGCCCATCTCCGGGAAGAAGAACACCACTACACAGAAGATAAACAGGAATACCGCAATACCCACCAGGTCGTGCACGGTGTAGTACGGGTGGAAGGCAACACCGTCTTTCGGCACGCCATTCTCGTCCTTCACCTTCTTGATATCGATACCGTCGGGGTTGTTGGACCCCACTTCGTGCAGCGCCAGGATGTGCAGCACTACCAGCAGCACCAGTACCAGCGGCAGCGCGATCACGTGCAGCGAGAAGAAGCGGGTCAGGGTGATACCGGAGATCAGGTAGTCACCACGAATCCACTGTACCAGGTCCTCACCAATCCCGGGGATGGCACCAAACAGGGACACGATCACCTGGGCACCCCAGTAGGACATCTGGCCCCACGGCAGCACGTAGCCCATGAAGGCCTCGGCCATCAGGACCAGGTAGATACACATACCGAAGATCCACACCAGCTCGCGCGGCGGCTTGTAAGAGCCGTACATCAGGGCGCGGAACATATGCAGGTAGACCACCACAAAGAAGGCGGATGCGCCGGTGGAGTGCAGGTAGCGGATCAGCCAGCCCCATTCCACGTCACGCATGATGTACTCGACGGAAGCGAAGGCGCCGTCAGCGGACGGGTTATAGCTCATCACCAGCCAGATGCCGGTCAGCAGCTGGTTGGCCAGCACCAGCATCGACAGGACGCCGAAGAAGTACCAGAGGTTGAAGTTCTTGGGCGCGTAATACTTGCCCATATGGGTATCCCAGGCGCGATAAATCGGCAGCCGCTGGTCTACCCAGTCACCCAATGCCGTTAGCCAGTTCATGCGCTGCCCTCCTGGTCCACACCGATTACGATCACATCATCATTTTCATAGGAGTAAGGCGGCACATCCAGGTTGGTCGGGGCCGGCACTCCCGTGTACACGCGACCAGCCATGTCGTACTTGGAGCCGTGGCACGGGCAGAAAAAGCCACCCAGCCAATCAGCACCGCCCAGGTCGGCGGCACCCACCTCGGGGCGGAACATCGGGGCACAGCCAAGGTGCGTGCACAGTCCTACCAGCACCAGCAGCTGCGGTTTGATGGAACGACTCTTGGGATCGACGTATGCCGGCTGGTTGGACTCCTCAGAATCCGGGTCTCGCAGCATCGGCACAACCTTCTCCAGGTTCTGCAGGGCCTCCTCGCTGCGACGCACCACGTAGACCGGCTTACCACGCCACTCAACGGTGACCATCTGGCCCGGCTCGAGCTTGCTGACATTGTATTTAACCGGGGCGCCGGCCGCCTTGGCCTTGGCACTCGGATTCCAGGACTTAACAAATGGCACGGCAATTCCCACCGCCCCGGCACCACCTACTACAGAGGTGGCAGCGGTCAGGAAACGGCGCCGGCCTACGTTTACACCGTCATCACTCATGACGTAGTTCTCCCATCACAGCTTCTCCCCGGGGGAAGATTGGCTGACCCAAACCCAAAAAAGTTGTAGAAAAGGTCCCTTAAAGGTTCCCCCGGAAAGATTGCCCGGGCGGATTAACCCCAAAAATCAAGCGGATACAAATTCGCGCAATGTTAAAGAAAATGCCATTTTGATACAAGGTAAACACGGAAGGGAACGTCGGGCATCGCGTAGCGAACTGGCCACAAATTAACCAAAACCTGTGACAACTGGCCGACTCCCGCAGGAGACAGGAATAAAAAAGCCCGGCAGGAGCCGGGCTTGAAAAAGCAGATTAACGCTTGGAGAACTGCGGTCTCTTGCGCGCCTTGCGCAGACCCACTTTCTTCCGCTCAACCGCACGCGCATCGCGGGTTACGTAACCCTCTGCACGCAGCGGCTCACGCAGCGCCTCGTCGTACTGCATCAGTGCGCGGGTCAGGCCGTGACGGATAGCGCCCGCCTGGCCGAAGGAACCGCCGCCCTTCACAGTGACGTGGATATCAAATTTTTCCACCATATCGACCTTTTCCAGCGGCTGGCGCACGATCATGCGAGCCACTTCGCGGCCGAAATACTGGTCCAGGGTGCGACCGTTCACGGTGATTTTGCCTTCACCCTGCTCGATGAATACACGGGCAGTGGAGGTCTTCCGACGGCCGGTACCGTAATATTGAGTAGTTGCCATAAGAGTATTTCCGTTTAGATCGCCAGTTCAATCGGCTGTTGCGCCGCGTGAGGATGTTCGCTGCCTTTATACACTTTCAGCTTTTTGAACATCGCACGACCCAAAGGACCTTTCGGCAGCATGCCCTTGACGGCGCTCTGGATAGTGCGCTCGGGGGCTTTTTCGATCAGTTTCTCAAAGCTGATGGACTTGAGACCACCGGGGTAGCCGGAGTGGCTGTGGTAGATCTTGTCCTGCGCCTTGCGACCGGTCACGCGGACCTTTTCGGCGTTGATCACAATGATGTAATCACCGGTGTCCACGTGGGGCGTATACTCAGGCTTGTGCTTGCCGCGCAGACGGGTGGCGATCTCGGCGGAAATACGCCCGAGGGTCTTGTCCGCAGCGTCGACAATGTACCAGTCGCGAGTTACCGCTTCCGGCTTGGCACTGTAAGTCTTCATGTTATAAAACACCTGCATTGGGCCCCCGGAATGGAGGCCGTCCCACAAAAGAGCGCGAATACTACATAAGCGCCCGGGGCATTTCAAGGATTATCTGGGTGATTTTTAACCCGCCTGACATCAACTTAGTCTGGACGGTGGGGCCGCGCCAGATACTCCCGCGACTGCATCTCCAGCAGGCGGCTGACCGTGCGTTCAAACTCGAACCGCAGGTGCCGGCCCTGGTACAACTCCGCCACTGGCACCTCCGCCGAGATGACCATCTTGACACAGCGGTCATAAAACTCGTCCACCAGGTTGATAAAGCGGCGGGCCTGGTTCTCCATGCGCCCATCCATCCGGGGCACATTGGCCAGCAACACGCTGTGATACTCCCGCGCCAGCTCTATATAGTCGTTCTGTGAACGGGGTCCATCGCAGAGTTCCGCGAACTCGAACCAGGCCACATCATCCGCCTCCTTGCGCGCCACGATCGAGCGCCCCTCTATATCCAGTGCCTCGTACTCACGGATCTCGGCCCCCTCCACGATCAGGCTGGCAAAGCTCTCCTCCAGACTCCGGTCCGCCTCCGCATCGAGGGGACAGTGATACAGCTCGGCCCTCTCCAGCGCCCGCAGCCGGTAGTCGGTGCCGCCGTCCACATTCAGCACCCTGGTATGCCGCCGCAGCAGGTCGATGGCCGGCAGGAAGCGCGCCCGCTGCAGGCCATTGCGATACAGGCCCTCTGGCTCGATATTGGAGGTGGCCACCAGTGCCACCCCGCGCCGGAAAAGCGCGTCCAACAGGCTCGCCAGGATCATCGCGTCGGTAATATCGGACACGAAGAACTCGTCAAAGCAGAGAACCCGGGTACGCGCGGCGATACCGTCGGCCACCAGCTCCAGCGGGTTCTTTTCACCATCGAGGCGCTTGAGCTCGCGATGCACCTCGCGCATAAAGCGATGGAAGTGCGTGCGCTGCTTCTCGGCAAAGGGCAGTGACTCGTAGAATGCGTCCATCAGGTAGGTCTTGCCGCGCCCTACCCCACCCCAGAAATAGAGGCCGGTTTCCGGCTCGCGCGCGGGCCGCTGCCACAACCCTTGCAGGCGCTGCCACAGCCCCTGCGCCTGCCGCTCAGAACACAGTCGCTCATAGAGGTCCTGCAGTTCCTCGACAGCGGCTTCCTGCGCAGGATCGGCGACAAAATCCGGTCGCTGCAGGTCCCGCTGGTAACGCTCGATCGGCGAGAGCCGTGATGGCCGCTGGGTAGAGATGTCGGCAGGCATGGTTCGCTGTTGGACCCTGGGTGGTTGCGAGGGGCGCCACTTTACCAAAATACGCGCAATCCCGCCTAGCGCGGGGACGACCGAGCAGCTGGACCCGATACGGGCTGACCAGCCGGCCATTATTTCCAAATCGCCCCGACGCCAGCGCCTGAATTGCGTATACTAGGCCCTGGACGGCGCCACGGACGGCGCAGACATTCGCAATCCGGGAGACTGTATTCGTGCACTCTACATCCATTCTTATTCTGGTCGGGATTCTGGGACTGGCGCTGGGCGCGCTGCTGGCATTTCTCGCCACCCGCAACCGCGGCGGTATCGACCGCACCCAGGAACTGGAGCTGCGCCTGAAGGAGTCCAACCGCAAGCTCGAGGACTTCCAGCTGCAGGTCAACGAACACTTTGACCAGACTGCCCAGCTGGTCCACAACCTCACCGAGAGTTACCGCGAGGTGCACGAGTACCTGGCGAACAGCGCCATGCGCCTCTCCAGCCAGGATATCGGCCGGCAGATGCTGGAGGCCGGCAGCGGCAAGCTGAGCGAAAACGACGAGAGCCTCAAGAGCGTCGAGCCCCCCCGGGACTGGGCCCCGAAAGAGCCCGGCGCCAAGGGCACCCTGGCCGAGGACTACGGCCTGGACAGGGACCAGCACGAGCGCTCCGAGAGCGTGGCCAATCGCTAACCGGCTCCCTGGGCGAAGAAAGCCAGGAAACAGCACGGCAAGGGCCGCGCGGCGGCAATAAAAAAGGGCGGGTATCAACCCGCCCTTTTTCGTTTCACCTTTCCCGGTTCCCGGTCAGATGCTCTGGTAGTAATCCATCAGGATCTGGGCAACCTCCGGGCGGGAGAACTCCGGGGGCGGCGCAATGCCGTCACCCAGCATTTCACGCACCTTGGTGCCGGACAGCAGGATGAAGTCCTCCTTGGTGTGATCCGGCACGTCCCGCATCATCACCACCTTATTCAGCTTTTTTGAGTAGGCCGTGTGATCCGCGCGGAAGATTTCGATCTCCAGCGCCCCTTCCGGTACCTTCTCGTCGAAAATGGTCTGCGCATCGAAGGCGCCGTAATAGTCACCCACGCCGGCGTGGTCGCGGCCCACGATCAGGTGGCTGCAGCCACAGTTCTGGCGGAATACCGCGTGCAGCACAGCCTCGCGCGGCCCGGCATAGAGCATGTCAAAACCATAGCCGGTCACCATCACGGTGTTCGCGGGGAAGTACAGTTCGACCATCTTGCGGATTGACGCATCGCGTACCGGCGCCGGGATATCGCCGGGCTTCAGCTGGCCCAGCAGCATATGGATCAGCACACCATCGGCGTCCACCGACTCCAGGGCCATCTTGCACAGTTCCTCGTGGGCGCGGTGCATCGGGTTGCGGGTCTGGAATGCGACCACCTTGTTCCAGCCGCGCTCGGTGAACTCATTGCGGATTTCAACCGCAGTGCGGAAGGTATCCGGGAAGTCACTCTGGAAGTAGCTGAAGTTCAGTACCTCGATCGGGCCGGAGAGCAACTTGCGGCCCGCGGACTTGAAGGTCGCCACACCGGGGTGCTTATCGTCCAGGGTGCCGAAGACCTGCTCGGCAATGGTGTTGACCTGCTCGTCGGTGACGGTTTCGATGGCCTCCACATCCATAATCGCCAGCACCGGGTTGCCCTCCACATTCGGGTCGCGCAGCGCGATACGGGACGCGCCCTCGATGGCACTGGTGTCCTGCACCATGTTAACCACCGGCACCGGCCAGAACAGGCCATCGGAGGTACGCAGGGACTTCGCCACGCTCAGGGTATCGGCCAGGTTCATATAGCCGTGCAGCGGGTTGAAGTAGCCAGCCCCCAGCATTACCGCATTGGCAGCTGCCGCTGAACTTACCACGATCGACGGCAGGGACTCCGCCTCGTGCATCAGCTGGTGGTGCCGTTCACTGTCATAGACAAAGCGGGGCTGCAGCTCGACGCTGCCGTGGGGGCGAACCAGGGACATACGGGTCTCCGAAAGTTTATCGTTTCTTGCCAATGGAATAATCAGGAGCACGCATTATACGGAATCCGGGCGTGCACCCAAGGGGCAGCGAATTTGCGGCACGCGATGAATCCGGGCGCCAAACCCGTATAATGGCCGCAAATTCAGGAGGCAAGAGTGTCCTTACAACGATTTCTGCAAGACTGGGCCATCCCCGCAGGCATCGGCCTGCTGCTGGCAGTGGGTGCCCTGCTGCTGTTCCCCCAGCTGCGTGATGGGGCATTCGGTCCCGAGCGGGACGAGTGGAGCGGCCCCGTGTCCTATGCCCGGGCGGTCAATAATGCCAGCCCGGCGGTGGTCAACATTTATACCCGCAGCGCCGTGCCCCAGCAGCGCCACCCGCTGCTGGACAACCCCGCCTTCCGCGCCCTGCTCGAGAGCACCGAGCTTCCCCACCAACTGCGGGACCGCATGCAGGCCAACCTGGGCTCCGGCGTCATCGTGAGCGAGGATGGCTATATCCTCACCAATCACCACGTGATCAACCAGGCCGAAGCGATCACCGTCTACCTGGCCGACGGGCGCGAGGCCCGCGCGGAACTGGTGGGCACCGAGCCAAACTTCGACCTCGCCGTGCTCAGGGTCGACCTCCCCGACCTGCAGACCATCGAGGTGGGCGACCCGGAACAGGCCCAGGTGGGCGATATTGTGCTGGCAATCGGCAACCCCTTTGGCGTCGGCCAGACTGTGACCCAGGGCATCATCAGCGCCACCGGCGCCCGTAACCTGACCAACTACGGCGCGGGCGGCTGGCTACAGAGCTTCCTGCAGACTGATGCGGCGGTAAACCCCGGCAATTCCGGCGGTGCCCTGGTGGATACCCGTGGCCGGCTGCTGGGCATCAACACATCGATCCTGGACAAGAGCGGCTACACCGGCGGTATCAGCTTTGCCATTCCCGCCAACATCGCCCTCAAGGTGATGGAGGACATCATCGAGTATGGCCGCGTGGTGCCGGGCTGGCTGGGGATCGAGGCCGCCGACCTGCGGCAGTTACCGCAGCTGGCCCCCACCCTCAAGCTGCCCCCGTCGACCGAGGGTATCGTGGTGCTCGCCATCTATAACGAGGGCCCGGCCTTCAAGGCCGGCCTGAAGCCCGGCGATGTGCTCACCCATATCAATGGCCTGCCACTCAACAACGGTATTCGCGGCCCGGCGACCATGTTCACCCTGCGCCCGGGCGACACGGTCACCATCAGCTACATCCGCAACGGCATCGAGTCGACCACCGAGGCTATCGTTGCAGAGCCGCCGCAGTCCCAGGGCGAGGACCCCGGCCAGGCAGCGCCACCGCCCACCCAGGAATAACAACCACAATGAGGACGCTAGCCATGCGTATATCCCTGATTCTCGCAGTAGCAGTCACCACCCTCCTGGGCACACCGGCAATTGCCGACGATCGCGCCGCCCTGGATAAGCAGCTGGACAACTTCCTCGCCGCCACCCACAAGAAACAGGCACACCAGCGTTTCTGGGCGGAGGACCTGGTCTACACCAGTTCCAGCGGTGCCCGCTTCGGCAAGGAGACGATCCTGCAGGGATTCGAGGGACAGGAACAGCAACCGGCTACCGCCGCTTACCGGGCAGAGGATGTGGATATCCGGCTGTTCGGGGACACTGCTGTCGTGGCCTTCCGGCTGGTGGCCGAGGAAAGGGCGCAGCCCGATGCCGGTGACAAGCCAGGGGACAGCGCCCCGACCTCCTACTTCAACACCGGCACCTTCGTGAAACGTGATGGCGAATGGCGCGCCGTGGCGTGGCAGGCGACCAGGATCCCGGCACAGGAAGACTGACGCGGGTCAGTCCTTTACCCGGTACTCGGCCGAACGGGCATGGGCCTCCAGACCCTCGCCGCGGGCCAGGGCCCCGGCTACGCGACCAAGCTGGTCGGCGCCTTCCGGGGAGCAGTGAATAATCGAGCTGCGCTTCTGGAAATCGTACACCCCCAGCGGCGAGGAAAACCGTGCAGTGCCACTGGTAGGCAGTACATGGTTGGGACCGGCACAGTAATCCCCCAGTGCCTCGGCGGTGTGGCGCCCGAGGAAGATCGCCCCGGCATGGCGAATCTGCGGCAGGTAGCTTTCCGGATCCGCCACAGACACTTCCAGGTGCTCGGGGGCGATCCGGTTGGCCACCTCGATGGCCTGCTCAATCGAATCCACCGCGACCAGCGCACCGCGCCCCGCCAGCGATGTGGCAGCGATATCGCGGCGCGGCAATTCATCGAGCAGCTTTTCCAGTGAGGCCTCCACCGCACCAAGGAAACCCCGGTCGGGACTGAGCAGGATCGACTGCGCCTGCTCATCGTGCTCCGCCTGGGATAGCAGGTCCATGGCAATCCAGTCCGGGTCGGTCTGGCCGTCACAGATCACCAGGATTTCAGACGGGCCGGCAATCATATCGATTGCCACACGCCCGAAAACGGCCCGCTTGGCACTGGCAACGAAGATATTGCCCGGACCGACAATCTTGTCCACCCGCCCCACTGTCTCGGTACCATAGGCCAGCGCGGCCACCGCCTGGGCCCCGCCGATGGTGAAGACCCTGTCCACACCCGCAATCGCCGCTGCCGCCAGCACCAGGTCACTGACCTGGCCATCGGGCGCCGGCACCACCATGGTGACGGAATCCACACCGGCCACCCTGGCCGGCAGTGCATTCATGAGCACCGAGGAGGGGTAGCTGGCCTTGCCACCGGGCACATAGATACCCACACGCTCCATCGGCGTGATTTTCTGGCCCAGCACCGTGCCATCGGACTCTGTGTACTGCCAGGATTCCTGCCGCTGGCGCTCGTGGTAGGCACTCACGCGCTCCGCGGCCACCTCAAGGGCTCCGCGCTCGGCCGCGGATATTCTCTGCAGGGCTGCCTGCAGGGCCTCGGCGGACAGCACAAAACCCTTCGCGGATTGCAGGTCGCGGCGATCGAAACGGTTGGTATATTCGATCAGGGCGGCGTCGCCACGGGTGCGAACATCCTGCAGGATGGCAGCTACAGTCTGCTCGACAGCATCATCGGCAACCGATTCCCAGGCGAGCAGATCGTCGAGCTGCCGGTCGAAATCGGCACTTGCGGCATCCAGCCGGCGGATCAGGGCGCTGCTCATATCGGCCACCTCAGCTTGCATCCCGCGCGCTCACAGCGGCGGAGAGTTTCTCGATCAGGGCATTGATGGGGCTGTATTTCATTTTCATCGACGCCTTGTTCACGATCAGGCGACTGCTGATATCCGCGATCTTGTCCCGCGCCTCCAGGCCGTTGGCCCGCAGCGTATTGCCGGTATCGACGATATCCACGATCTCATCGGCCAGCTCCATCAAAGGCGCCAGCTCCATCGCCCCGTACAACTTGATGATATCCGCCTGGCGCCCCTGGGCCGCATAGTAGCGTCGCGCACTCTGCACAAATTTGGTCGCAACCCGGATCCGGCCACGCGGCAGTGCTGCACCGGCGATTCCCGCCGTCATCAACTGGCAGCGTGCGATTCCCAGGTCGAGCGGTTCGTAGAGCCCATCATTAGGATGCTCCAGCAACGTATCCTTGCCCGCCACACCAATGTCAGCGGCCCCGTGCTGCACATAAGTGGGTACATCCACACCGCGCAGGATCAACAGGCGTACGCCATCCTGGTTGGTGGGGAATATCAGCTTGCGGCTCTTGGTGATGTCTTCCTGCGGCTCCAGGCCGGCGGCCGCCAGGAGCGGCAGGGTTTCCTTGAGGATCCGCCCCTTGGTAAGCGCTATTGTGATCTGCATCGTTATGACAGTTATTCAGGTATGTTTTGGGCCACAGGGCCGGGTCCACCCCGGACCCTGTGGTAACTCACTGGGAGTCAGCCGGGCACGCGACGGATGTTGGCACCGAGCTGCTGTAGTTTTTCCTCGATACATTCGTAGCCGCGGTCGATATGGTAGATCCTGTCCACCACTGTGGTGCCCGTGGCCACCATTCCGGCAATCACCAGGCTGGCGGAAGCCCGCAGGTCCGACGCCATCACCGGAGCCCCATTCAGTTGCTCCACACCGGTGACGATTGCGGTATTACCCTCGAGGCTGATATTGGCCCCCATACGATTGAGCTCATGCACCTGGATCAGGCGATTCTCGAAAATCGTCTCGACCACCGTTCCCTTGCCCTCGGCGACAGCGTTGACCACCATCAGCTGCGACTGCATATCAGTAGGGAATGCCGGATACGGGGCGGTGCGGAAACTGACCGCCTTCGGGCGATTGCCCTTCATGTCGAGCTCGATCCAGTCATCACCGGTGCTCAGGTGCGCGCCGGCCTCCTCGAATTTGAGCAGTACCGCATCGAGGATGTCGGCGCGGGTATGGGTCAGGTGCACCTTGCCCCGGGCGGCGGCGGCCGCCGCCAGGAATGTGCCGGTCTCGATCCGGTCGGGCATCACGCTGAAAGTGCAGGAATTCAGCCGCTTGACGCCATGCACCCGCAGGGTATCGGTGCCCACACCCTCGATCTGGGCGCCCATGGCGATCAGGAATTCGGCCAGGTCGACAATTTCCGGCTCCCGCGCAGCGTTGTGCAGAACAGTGGTTCCTTCGGCCAGTACCGCAGCCATCAGCAGATTCTCGGTGCCGCCAACAGTGACCTTCTCCATCACGATATTGGCGCCCTTCAGGCGGCCATTGGAGCGCGCGCGAATAAACCCGCCGTCTATGGTGATCTCGGCACCCATGGCCTCCAGGCCCTTCAGGTGGATATCCACCGGGCGGCTGCCGATGGAGCACCCCCCCGGAAATGACACATTTGCCACCCCGTGGCGGGCGAGCAACGGCCCCAGCACCAGGATGGACGCGCGCATGGTTTTCACCAGCTCGTAGGGTGCCGTCAGCTCATTCACCGAACGGGGATCAATCTCCACCGCCAGTTTCTCGTCCACGGTCACCTCGCACCCCATGCAACGCAGCAGCGTAATCATGGTGGTGATGTCGTTGAGGTGCGGCAGGTTGTGAATATGTACCGGGCCATCGGCCAGCAACGCCGCGGCAAGGATCGGCAGTGCGGCATTCTTGGCTCCGGAAATCCGCAGCTTGCCGGAAATGGGGCTACCGCCCTCAATAATCAGTTTATCCATTCAACCGCGGTCCTATTTACCGGCTTCTGCCGGCGTCAATGTCTGCATCTGCACGGCGTGCAGGGTGCCATCGGCGATCTTTTCACCGAGCGCACCATAGACCAACTGTTGTTTTTTTAGCCGGCTCAACCCCTCGAAAGAGGCGCTCACGACGGTAACCATCAGGTGGCTGCCCTCGAATGCGACATCGGCATGACTATCGGGAATATGCCCTTCGATCAGGGCCTTGATTTCTTCAGGTTGCATAGGCGGGGAAACTTGGAATTGAAAAGCGGCAGTGTACTGAAATCGGTGGGCGGGTGCAGCTTTCCGCCGCACCCACCGGGAATCTGCTGGTTAACCGACCTGGTTGGCGACATTGTCCGCCGCGGACCAGTTGGCAATCACCTTGTCGATATCACCCTCGTGGGTCTGCATCGCCTGGGCAAACTGGCTGCGGAAAGTCTTTCCGAGGTTCACACCATTGAGGATCACATTGATCAGCTTCCACTGGCCGGCGCGATTGCGCACCAGCGTATAGGACACCTTGGTGATCCCCTCCTGGCTGCGCACCTCCTGCAATACATTCACACGGCGGCCTGACACCGGCGTGCCCGGGTTGACCACGCGCACCTCCATATCACCAAAGCTGGCCACACCGCGGGCGAACGTTGCCACCAGGTCCTTGCGGAAGGCACTGGTGAAGCGCGAGCGCTGGGCGGTGGTGGACTGCTTGGCGTAGCGCCCCATAACACCGCGGGCAATGAAGTTGAAATCCACCACCGGCTCGAGGACACTGTCCACCGCACTGTAGTAACGCTGCGGATCGGAATTCATATACTGCGCATTGGCGCGAATCACACCCAGCAGCTTCTGGGAAACCCCCTCGATCATGGCGTAGGGATCCTGGGCCGCACTGGCGAACGGGGTCCAGGCTGCAACCAGCAGGGCACACAGGACCAGGCGGGCACGCCGGGTAAAGCTCTGGCGGGCGTTGTTCATAGAGAAGCTCACAAATAATCTCCCATTGGCAAATCGATCCTTGGACGCACGTGGCGGCAAAAAGTGCCATACGACCATCTGGCTCCCGCAGCATCCTGCCTACGGCCAGCGCAACCCCGTCGTCACCCGATCACTGAACCACACGGACAAAGAGGACGGAGCTGACAGTGACGGCGGCAGACTATACCATGGCCGCGGCCCAAGTTGGGGCGATGTAATGACATGAAATCAGTGACAGAGGCCTCGCTTTGGTACATGGATGGGCGCCTGATGCAACTCTTCCCGATAACAAGAGGTTAGCATGCCGCAAGTCTGGCTGGCGGTGATTGCCGTCCTCGGTGGCGCAGCCGGGCTCATCTGGAGCGCCGATCGGTTTGTCGCCGGCAGCGCAGCCCTGGCACTTCGGATGGGGCTCTCCAAGCTGGTGATCGGGCTCACCATTGTCTCACTGGGAACTTCAGCCCCGGAAATCATGGTCGCCGGCAGTGCCGCCCTCAAAGGTGCCGGCGAAATCGGCGTCGGCAATGCACTGGGCTCCAACCTGGCCAATATCGGCCTGGTGCTGGGCGCCACCGCGCTGGTCGCCCCCCTCCCCGCCCAGCCGCACCTGCTGCGCCACGAAATCCCCGCGCTACTGGCGGTCACAGGCCTCGCGGGCCTGGTCCTGGCTGATGGCTACCTGTCCCGTACAGAGGGCCTGGTCATGCTGGGCCTGATCCCGCCGCTGCTGTGGCTGACGGTGCACTTCAAGAAGCGCCACCACGGCCCGGAGGAAGAGGACCTGGACATCCAGGCCTACACCACAGCCCGCGGCTTTGCCCTGTTCACCATCGGCCTGGCAGCCCTGCTGCTCAGCTCGGAAATCCTTGTCTGGGGCGCGCATCACCTCGCCCTGGCGGCCGGCATCAGCCCCCTCGTGATCGGTCTCACGGTGGTCGCGCTGGGCACCAGCCTGCCCGAGCTGGCCGCCTCACTGGCAAGCGTGATCAAGGGGCATTTCGACCTGGCGCTGGGCAACATCATCGGCTCCAACATCATCAACCTGCTCGCGGTCATGGCACTGCCTGGCGCCATTGCCAGCATCCAGATGGAGATTGAGGTATTCTCCCGCGATTATCTCGCCATGCTGGCGGTCACGCTGCTGCTGGTGGCAGCGGTCAGCGCCAGTCTCTGGCGCAGGCCCACACGGGCACGCCTGGGCCGCACACTGGGCATCGTGCTGCTGGCGAGCTACTGCGGCTACTATTGGCTCCTGTTCCACAACTGAAACAGGGCACCCCGGAATTCCTACAATTGATTGAGCTGTAAACAGAGATTCACAATGACCCAGGACCTGATACTGCAAGCCGGCCGTCGCACCGTGTTGATGGAAAACGAGGCCGTCGCGGCACTGGAAAACCGTATCGACGAGGGCTTCAAGCGCGCCTGTGAGCTGATCCTGCAATGCCGCGGGCGAGCCATCGTTACCGGCATGGGCAAGTCCGGCCATATCGGCAACAAGATTGCCGCCACCCTGGCCAGCACCGGCACACCCAGTTTCTTTGTGCACCCGGGCGAAGCCAGCCACGGCGACCTCGGCATGATCACCCGCGAGGACCTGGTGATCGCCATTTCCAATTCGGGCTCCTCGGCCGAGGTGCTGACCCTGCTGCCACTGCTCAAGCGACTGGGCATCCCCATGATCAGCATGACCGGCAAGGCCGACTCTCCGCTGGCCCAGGCCGCTGAAGTCAACCTGGACATCTCGGTGGAGACCGAGGCCTGCCCGCTCAACCTGGCTCCCACCTCCTCAACCACCGTCACCCTGGTGATGGGCGACGCCCTGGCCGTGGCCCTTCTGGAGGCGCGCGGCTTTACCGCCGAGGACTTCGCCTTCTCCCACCCGGGCGGCGCGCTGGGCCGGCGACTGCTGCTGAAAGTAGAAGATGTAATGCATGCCGGCGAGGAGCTGCCCCGGGTCTCGCCGGAAACCCCGCTATCCAAGGCCCTGCTGGAAATGACCAGCAAGGGCTTCGGCATGACCACGGTGGTGGATAACAAGGGCACCCTGCTGGGCGTATTTACTGATGGCGACCTGCGCCGGGTAATCGACCAGAAAGTGGAACTGGACAAGGCCACCATGGACGTGGTCATGAGCCGGCGCCCGAAAACAGTCTCCGCCGACACCCTCGCCGCCGAGGCACTGCGGATAATGGAAGATAACAAGATCACCGCGCTGGTGGTGGAAGACAGCGCCCGCCACCCCATCGGCCTGCTGCATATGCACGATATACTGCGCGCCGGCGTAATCTGATCCCACGACTGCCTGCGACTGAATGAGAGAAGGACAAGAAACTGTGAGCTCCAGCGAAAAGCAGCAAGAGAAAATCGACCGCAAACTGGCGCAGGTGCGCTGGCTGGTCCTGGACGTCGATGGCGTCCTCACCGATGGCCGCCTGTATTTCGACAACAGCGGCAATGAACTGAAAACCTTCAATACGCTGGATGGCCACGGCATCAAGATGCTGCAAAAGTCCGGCGTCCAGGTGGCAATCATTACCGGGCGTCGCAGCAGTGTGGTGGAGCGCCGGGCCCACGACCTGGGCATCCACAAACTGATCCAGGGTCGCGAAGACAAGTTTGCCGCCCTGCAGGAGCTGCTCGACGGGGACAGCTGCCGACTGGAGGACATTGCCTATGTCGGTGATGATTACCCGGACCTGCTGGTAATGACTCGCATCGGCTGCCCCATCTCGGTCCCCAATGCCGCATCACCGGTGCGTGAGCGGGCGATCTGGGTCACCAGCAGCCGCGGCGGTGAAGGCGCAGTACGCGAGGTCTGCGACCGCATTATGCATGTCCAGGGCACCTTCGCCGCCGCGTTGGCACCGTATATCGGGGAGTGCTGATGCGGACCTGGCTCCCCCTGTTTGTGATCGTGGCCCTGATCAGCGTCGCCGCCTGGTTCGCCGAGAGCCCACCCCCGGAGCTGCTGGGCAAGCGCCCGACCCCGAAACAGCACAAACGCGCCCCGGACCTGGTGATCCGCGATGCACGCACACGCCACTTTAACCTGGAGGGCAACCTGGCCTATCGGGTGGACGCGGAGCGGATTACTTTCTTCCAGTATGCCCGCAGTGACCGCGCCAACCTGAAGGAGCCACGCATCCTGTTTTTCCAGGGAGACCAACCCAAGTGGCGCACGGAGTCACGGACCGGGGTGGCCTTTAACAATGGCGAACGGGTGGTCCTGCGTGGCGACGTGCATATCAATGAACTCCCGGAGCCCGGCGGCATCGTACTGGATACCGAGAAAATCACCATCAAGCCCCGCCAGGAATACGCGGAAACAGACAAACTTGTTACTATTGCCGCCGGCCCGAACCGGACGCAGGGAAAAGGCCTGCGCGCCTTCCTGAAACAAGACCGGGTAGAGATACTCTCCGAGGTGGAAAGCACCTATGAAACTCAATAACTTCCTGTGCGCCCTGGCAGCTACTACGCTACTGCTGCCGGGAATGCACGCCACAGCACTGCCGGCCGACCGCCAACAGCCGGTCAAGGTCAATGCGCAGAAACTGGAAGCCAACCGCGGCAAGAACCTGTCGGTCTACAGCGGCAACGTGGTCATCACCCAGGGCTCGCTGCAGATCCGCGCCGATCGCGTGGAAGTACACGGCAACCCGGAAGGGGAGATCCGCCGCGTCATCGCCACCGGCAATCCGGCCCACTTCCAGCAACAGATGCAACAGAGCCAGAACCTGGTCAAGGCCCGCGCGCGCCGCATCGAGTTCAAGGTCAACTCCGACGAACTGCAGCTGACTGGCAACGCCCACGTGGACCGTGACGGCAACACCCTGGCCGCAGAGCGGATCGACTATGACCTCAACAGCGAAAAAATGCAGGCCCAGGGCCAATCTGGCGACGGCCGGGTCGAGATGATCTGGAAACCGGAGCGCAAGCCCGAAGGGACAGCCCCGGCCGACAGCGCAGAAGATAACAAGGATTCGACGGAAGGCCAGTAACCCCTTCCCACCGGGGCCGCGCCTCGCAATCCCCAGATCCAGCGCGGGATGCCGCCACGGCATCTCGCGCCCAGCAGGAATTCAGTATGCCAACGCTACAGGCGTTACACCTCGCCAAACAGTACAAGAAGCGCAAAGTCGTACGGGACGTATCCGTCAGCGTATCGAGCGGCCAGGTCGTGGGCCTGCTGGGCCCCAATGGGGCCGGCAAAACCACCTGCTTCTACATGATCGCCGGCCTGGTGCGCGCGGACGCGGGCCAGGTGCTGATCGATGAAGAAGACATCACGCGGTTATCCATGCACGGCCGGGCCCGCAAGGGCATCGGCTACCTGCCGCAGGAGGCCTCGGTATTTCGCCGCCTCAGCGTCCGCGACAACATTCTCGCCATCCTCGAGACCCGCAAGGACCTTACCCGGGCGCAGCGGCAGGAGCGGGCCGATGAGCTGCTGAACGAATTCAATATCACCCATATCTCCGGCAGCCTGGGCATGTCCCTGTCCGGCGGCGAGCGACGCCGGGTGGAGATTGCGCGAGCCCTGGCCACCGATCCGGCATTCGTCCTGCTCGACGAACCCTTTGCCGGCGTCGATCCCATTTCGGTCAACGATATCAAGCAGATCATCCAGCACCTGCGCCAGCGTGGCATTGGCGTCCTGATCACTGACCACAACGTGCGCGAGACCCTGTCCATTTGTGAGACCGCCTATATCGTCAGCGAAGGCCACATCATCGCCGCCGGCGCACCGGATGAGGTGCTCTCCAACCAGCAGGTACGCGAGGTTTACCTGGGCCACGAATTCACCATCTGATGCGGACCGGGCGCCGAAAACCGTCCTAGGCAGAGGGGGCAATCTGCATATCTGTCACCTCCATCGCCGGCGGAGGCAATACGGTCATCATTTTCGGCACACTTATTGCTTGTAATCGCGCCCACAGCAGGTTAGTCTGCCGCCTTATCGAAATTCGGAAGAATATTTCGTTCTAGCGGTTCTCTACCCTGTATGAAGCAATCCCTCCAGCTCAAGCTCGGCACCCAGCTGACGATGACCCCGCAGCTGCAGCAGGCGATTCGCCTCCTGCAACTGTCGACGCTCGACCTGCAACAGGAGGTCCAGTCGGCCCTGGACAGCAACCCGCTGCTGGAGACCGATACCGGGGAGCATGGCGAACATGAAGCCTCCGCGGATGAGGCCAAGGGCGAGGATCACCCGACCCCCGGGCCCGATGACCGCACGGCCAGCGCCAGCGAATCCGGTACAGATGCCGCGAGCGAGAGCGAATGGAACAACGACATTCCCGACGACCTGCCGGTCGATACCCACTGGGATGACATCTACAGCGGTGGCAGCTACAGCGGCCCGACCGGCGAGGACAACCTGCTGGAGCAGCGCAATGCCACCTCCGAAAGCCTCCACGACCACCTGCTGTGGCAGCTGAACCTCACCCCACTCTCCCGGCACGACAAACTGATTGCTGAAACCCTGATCGACGCGATCGATACCCGGGGCTTCCTGCAGTCGCCACTGGCGGAGCTGGCCGAGGCGCTGGAGGTCGGTGAGGATGAAATCCTGGCGGTCCTGAAAACCATCCAGCAGTTTGAGCCCGCCGGATGTGCGGCGCGCGACCTGCGCGAGTCCCTGCTGCTGCAGCTGCTGCAGATGCCCGCCGAGACCCCCTGGCTCGCCGAGGCCCAGGCCATCGTCGACTTGCACCTGGACCTGCTGGGTAAACGCGACTTTCGCCAGCTGGGGCGCCGCACCCGGCTGAATGAGGCCCAACTGGGTGAAGTGATGCGGCTGATCCAGTCACTCAACCCGCACCCGGGCGAGGCCTTTGGCAGCGATGAGCCGCAATATGTCGTACCGGATGTGATCGTAACCCGGCGCCAGCAACGCTGGCAGGTGGAGCTGAACCCGGAAACCACCCCGCGCCTGCGCATCCATGCCGGTTATGCCTCCATGATCAAACGCGCGGACAACTCCGCCGATAACAACTTCCTGCGCGATCACCTGCAGGAGGCACGCTGGTTCCTCAAGAGCCTGCAGAGCCGCAATGAGACCCTGCTCAAGGTGGCCTCGAGCATCGTCGAGAAACAGCAGGGCTTTTTCGAGCAGGGCCCCGAGGGAATGAAACCCATGGTGCTGGCGGATATTGCTGAAACCGTGGGCATGCACGAGTCCACTATTTCACGGGTCACCACGCAAAAGTATATGTTCACACCCCGCGGGGTCTTTGAGCTCAAATACTTCTTTTCCAGCCACGTCAGCACCAATTCCGGTGAGGATGCCTCGTCTACCGCGATCCGCGCACTGATCCGCAAGCTGGTCGACGCCGAGCAGCCACGCAAGCCCCTGTCCGATAACAAGATCACCCAGGAGCTGGCCAACCAGGGAATCAAGGTTGCCCGCCGCACGGTCGCCAAATATCGCGAATCCATGGGCATACCCTCTTCCAGTGAGCGCAAGCGCCTGATCTGAGACCACTGCAGGCCCCGCCAACCGGGCCCTAGCGGCGCAACCTGACCCCATCGGAAAATACGGTCACCACCACTTGCCGGGCATGCAATCCCACGCGGCCCGCAACCAATACCTCAAGTTTGAGTGTATCCTTCCAATCTGGCGTACTTCCTAGTAGGGTTGCCGCCCTGACAGGGGGTGCTGCCGGTTCAAACCGCGCTTTCGATGCACTCGAACAGGAGAATTCCATGCAAGTCAACATCAGTGGCCGCCACCTGGAAGTGACTTCAGCCCTTCGCGATTATTGTCTCGAAAAACTGGATAAACTCTCCCACCACAATGACCTGATCACGACGGGACAGGTAACCCTGTCAATGGAAAAGAAAGAAATACAGCGCGCCGAGGCACTGTTTCACGTCAATGGGCGGGAGATCTTTGCGGATTCGGAAGCGGATGATATGTACGCGGCAATTGACGCCCTCACGGACAAGCTCGATCGCCAGCTGATAAAACACAAAGAGAAGTTGCGAGCCCATCGTTAAGCTATGACATTGGAAGCATTACTCTCGCCCAGCCTCAGCCTTTGCCGGGTGGCGGGCAGCAGCAAAAAGAAGCTCTTGCTGAATATTGCCCAGGCGATAGCCGAGCAGTATCCACACCTGGACGCAGACACGATTTTCAACCAGATGATCGCGCGCGAGCGGCTGGGCTCCACCGGCATCGGGGATGGTGTCGCCATCCCCCACTGCCGCCTGCCGGGCTGCCAGGAGGCCATTGGTGTACTGTGCACCACTGAGCCGGCGATCGATTTCGATGCTGCCGACCGCCAGCCGGTCGACCTGCTATTCGCCCTGCTGGTGCCGGAAAACGCGGAGCAGGAACACCTGGACACCCTGGCGGAAATCGCCGCCCTGTTTAACGACAGCAGGGTCAGGGAGAAGCTCCGCCAGGCGGACTCCAGCGACGAGCTCTACGCCCTGGCCATCGACAGCGCTGCCGCAGCCTGAAGCACACCAGCGCCGTCCCACTGCGATCCTTCACAAACATCCGTTATCGTTGTGCCGGACGCCGCAATGGCGGATCATTGGCCAATGCGACCGGGAGCCCGCCGGTAGCTCTTGCCCGGGCAGGTAGCAAACGGCCGGCAGTCGATCAAACATTACGAAACGGACCTCGAAACTTATGCGCCTGGTGATCATCAGCGGCCGCTCCGGCTCCGGCAAGAGTTCAGCCCTGCAACTGCTGGAAGACGTCGGCTTCAACTGTATCGACAACCTGCCCGCCAGCCTGCTGCCGGAGCTCGTGCGCAGGGTCCAGGAGCAGCCGCGTGTGGAGAGCGCCCGGCTGGCCCTGGGGATCGATGCCCGCAACCTCTGGCAGGACGTGCAACAGGCACCCCGGGTTATCGATGAATTACGCGAAAGCGGCATCCAGTGCGACGTCATATACCTGGACGCGCGCTCTCCCGTGCTGGTCCAGCGTTTCAGTGAAACCCGGCGCAAGCACCCGCTCAGCGACAACCGCACCCACCTGCTGGAAGCCCTGAACCGGGAAAAGGAATTACTGGCCCCGCTGGCCGGCATGGCCGACCTGGTGATCGATACCAGCAGCCTGAGCCTGCACCAGCTGCGCGACCAGGTTAAGACCCGGGTTGTCGGGCGCGACTCTCCTGGCATGGCGATCCTGTTCCAGTCTTTCGGCTTCAAGCACGGGGTACCGGTTGATGCGGACCTGGTGTTTGACCTGCGCTGCCTGCCCAACCCCTACTGGGTTGCCGAACTGCGCCATAAGACCGGCCTGGACCCGGAAGTGGTTGAATTCCTGCGTTCCCACGAGGAAACCGGCGAGATGCAGCGGGACATTACCAGCTTCCTCGGGCGCTGGCTGCCCTCCTACCAGCAGAGCAACCGCAGCTATACCTGTGTCGCTGTCGGCTGCACCGGCGGTCGCCATCGTTCCGTATACATGGTTGAGCAGCTGGCCAGGACGTTTGCCGGCCAATTCGATAATATCCAGGTTCGCCATCGCGAACAGCAGCCGTAACGTATAGACGGAGAACGCGACACCGCCATGCAGAAGTGCCGCCTGACCATCATCAACAAGCTGGGCCTCCACGCCCGCGCCGCCAGCAAGTTCGCGCAGACCTCAGCCCGGTTTTCCGCTGACATCCGCGTCCACTGCCAGGGCAAGTGCGTCGACGGCAAGAGCGTAATGGCACTGATGCTACTGGCCGCGGGCAAGGGAGTGGAACTGGAGCTGGAGGCCACAGGTGGCGATGAGGAAGCCGCACTGGAAGCCATCACCACCCTGATCAACGACCGCTTTGGCGAGGGCGAGTAATCCCGCGCCCACTGCCCCGCTGGCAGCACGGCACCGATAGGCATAAAATCCCCTCCCTGCGGCCCCCGAACGCCGCCCGACCCCGAACCTCTCAGTGCAGTAAGGAAACGCCGTGTCCAACCCGCCACCAGCTGAAATCCAGTTCCGCGCGCAGAACCAGCTCAGTGAGTTGTTTGCCGCCCTGGACAGTGGCACCGGCCGCGAGGTGCAGCGCATGCTGCACACCCTGTCGCCGCAGAGTATTGCCCAGCTGCTGGAAAGCTCCCCACCCCGGATTCGCCAGGTGCTCTGGAAACTGGTCGACCCCGAGGTCGAAGGCGAGGTGCTGCCCGAGCTGTCATACGAGGTGAAAAGCCAGATCCTCGCCACCATGGACACCGAGGAAATGGTCGCTGCGATGGAGGGCCTCGACGCCGACGACGTCGCCGATATCCTGCAGCAACTCCCCGAGCGGGTCATGGGCGAGGTGCTCGCCGCCATGACCGAGGCCGATCGCCTGCGAGTCGAGCGGGTGCTGGCCTTCGATGAGGAGACCGCCGGCGGCCTGATGGACACGGATACCATTTCCGTGCGTCCCAACCTGACCCTCGACGTGGTGTTTCGCTACCTGCGCCGCCACGAGCAGTTGCCGCCCTCCACCGACACCCTGTTCGTGGTCAACCGCAGGGACCAGTACATTGGCCTGCTGCCGCTCTCGCGGCTGCTTACCACCGATCCCTCGGTCACCGTGCGCGAGGTGATGAACACCGATGTAGAGCCCATTCCAGCGGACTTTCCCGATACCGAGGTGGCGCGGCTGTTTGAGAAATACGACTGGATTACCGCGCCGGTGGTGGATGACAACAACCGCCTGCTGGGGCGTATTACCATTGACGACGTGGTTGACGTGATCCGCGAGGATGCCGACCACTCACTGATGAGCATGGCCGGTCTCGACGAGGAAGAGGACACCTTCGCCACCGTGCGCCGCACTGCCCCGCGGCGGGCGGTCTGGCTGGGTATCAACCTGCTTACCGCCCTGCTCGCGTCCTGGGTCATCAACCTGTTCCAGGGCACCATCGACAAGGTGGTGGCGCTGGCTGTACTGATGCCCATCGTGGCCAGCATGGGTGGCGTTGCCGGTAGCCAGACCCTGACCGTGGTGATCCGCGGCATGGCCCTGGGCCAGATCGGGCGCAGCAACCTCAGCTGGCTGTTGACGCGGGAGCTCGGCTCCGCGGTGCTCAATGCGCTGCTCTGGTCCGTGGCAATGGCCGTGATTGCCGCCCTCTGGTTCGACGACATCACCATCGCAGTGATCATCCTCGCCGCGATGGTAATCAACCTGATCACCGCAGCCATTGCCGGCGCCATATTGCCGGTGGCACTGCGCGCCATCCGCATCGACCCGGCACTGGCCGGCGGGGTCGCGCTGACTACTGTTACCGATGTGGTGGGCTTTATGTCCTTCCTCGGGCTCGCCACCCTGTTTTACGCCTGAGCGCCCACCCGGCTGGTAGCGGATATAACCATGTACCGGCCCCGCGGCGCCTGAATTAGCTGGAATACCAGAATGCAAGAATACGACGATTTCGATGAGGACCAGCCCAAGAGCAAAACCCGGGTCAAGCAGGAGATGCATGAACTGCAGGACCTGGGGCGCCAGCTGACCGAGATGGGCAAGGCACAACTGGCGGAAGTGCCGCTGGATGAGGATATCCGCGAAGCGATCGCCACCCTGCACCGGATCAAGTCCAACGAGGCCCGCCGGCGCCAGATGCAGTACATCGGCAAGCTGATGCGGGGCGCCGACCGCGAAGCGATTGAGGAAGCTCTGGCACGCTTCCACGAGCGAGACCAGTTGCACGTACGGTTTGACCGTATGGCGGAGGACTGGCGCAAGCGCCTGCTGGACGATGGCAAACAGGCACAGAGTGATTTCTTCGACCAACATCCCCACGCCGACCACCAGCACCTGCGGCAGCTGGTGCGCGACTCCCTGCGCGAGCGGGACAAGCAGAAGCCCCCCACCCAGCAGCGCAAGCTGTTCCGTTACCTGCGCGACTTCTTCATGCAGGAGCAGAACAGCCAGTGACGGGAAGGGCGGACACAAGGTCCGCCCCTAAGCGTATGCTGGTCCTGAAGCGAGGCTGACGCTACCAGACCTGTAGGGGCGATCCTTCTGATCGCCCGGCTGATCGCCCGGCCCTATCACTCACTCAGGCGGCGCTCTGGCCGGTTTTCTCGGCGGCGGTCTCGGCCTGCCACTCGAACAGGTTCAGCTCGATGAAGAAGAAGGCCACCAGCCACAGGAAGGCATCCCAGAAGTCCAGGAAGCTGCCGTTGATCCCCCAGTAGATGGCACACAGCAGCAGGGTGAAATACAGCACAGCCTTGATCACCTGCGAGTAACGCATGATGGCATTGGACAGCTCATGACGCAGCTGCAGCCATACGTCGAAGGCAAGGATCACCACTACCAGCAGCCAGGCACCGGCATTGATCACGTCAGTCCAGGCCAGCCACTTGATCTCGTTCCAGGTAGACACCGCACCCAGGACCTGGGCATCAGCCAGTCGCAGTACCTGGGTGTCCGCCAGCGCGGCACAGTTCTGGGCGGTCAGGGCGACATAGTCATCCTGGCCCACCACCAACTGCCAGCCACCACTGGCCGCCAGCTGGCAGGCAGATTCGGATACCGGCAGCAGGTGTGTCAGCGACGCCATCTCGGCCACATAGCCGTAGAAGGAATAGGCGATAAACAGGTAACAGAAAGCGGACACGCCGTTCAGGGCCCACTTCACGCCGCCACGGATCCTGTCATCTGCCAGGACAAAGGTTTCCAGCTCAAAAACCAGCAGCAGCAACACCCACGCCAGGGTATCGATAGAGTCGTTGTAGGCCTCAATAATACGGCCCAGCTGCACACCGTCGGCAAATACCGCCCCGGCAGCAGCGTGATTCTCAACAAAGAACGCGTAGACGTTGTACGCGAGCAACAGGTAAATGGTGTATTTAAACACCCGGAACAGGGCGTAGCGGTTGACGGAAAACCCACCCAATGTGGCCACCTCGGACATCAGCTCGAACCTCTATTGATTATTGTTCTGCATCGGTTCTGCCTGACCGCGCACCGACGCCTGCGGGACACGGGTCCGGGAACCTCGCACTCGAATCGATACATCCTGCCGGCACCGCCCTCCCCACAGCTGCAGGGTGGCGGTGCCGCACGGCAGAGCCGCAAAACACAATATCGAACAATTATTCGGTTTTTTCAACCGCCGGGACAAAATCCAGGGCCAGTGAATTCAGGCAGTACCTGAGCCCCGTAGGCGGCGGGCCGTCTTTAAAGACATGTCCCAGGTGTTCACCGCATTTCGACAGTACTTCGGTGCGTTTCATGCCCCAGCTGTAATCCTCTTTCAGGATTACATTTTCCGGGTGGGCCACGTCCCAGAAGCTGGGCCAGCCGGTTCCCGACTTGTACTTGTGCTCTGAACTGAACACCGGCAGGCGACACCCGGCACTGACATAGGTGCCCTCGGCCTTGTTCTCCAGCCATTTGCCGGTAAAGGGCCGCTCGGTGTCCTTCTCCCACAGCACCTCGTACTGCTCCGGTGACAGGATCTGTTTCCAGGCGGAATCCGGTATCGTCGACAGGTTGGTACCCGCCTCGATATTCGCGCGGGCCTCGGCCACGGTCATCTCCTCGTTGGTGGCACGTTTTTCATCGGCCTCAGTGCAGGCCGGCAGGCCGATGACCATTGCCAGCAACGCAGTTCCCAACAGGCGCTTGTGCATATCTATTCTCCTCTCTGTGCAGAACTCCATGGTCTTACACTTTTAGTCGGAGATCCGGTGTTCAGATTACACCTGTCCGTTCGTCACCCTCGCCCTCACCGGTAGCGGGAGGGGGCGAACCGGACACCGCTTCGGTCTCTGGCCCGGGAGCCGGGCCTTCAGGCTCGGGGCGCTTCTCGGAGGGCGGGGGACGCTGGAACCCCGCCTCTTCGGCGCCCTGGCGTTCGGCGCCATCGCCATCAAACAGCTTGTCGAACCGCACCTGGGGCTCTGACCAGTCACCGCTGATACGGTAACTGACGCTGGCCATCTTGTTGACCTGCTTCTTGAACGCCTTACTGATCAGGTAAACCCCTGCGGCGGCGGGCAGGCCGCCAGCCAGTGCCGCCACCAGCGCCAGGTTATTGCCCACCGGCAGGGTGGCCACCAGGGTCAGGTTGAGGTCCTCGCGTTTCAGGTTGACCCGCCCCGCCATCTGCAGCTCACTGGTGGGGCCCTCCACCTGGATCGGCACCGCGATCAGCAGGCTCCCGTCCCCCTCGAAAAATACCTCGCCCCGCACCCGGTCGAACGCCATGCCGCTCTGGTAGAGATCGGAAAAGTCCAGTCGCAGCCGACGTGCCCAGGTATCGAAATTGAACAGTGACAGCAGTCGTAGCAGGGCCGAGCCGGCGTTATCTGTGGCGCGCAGGAAACGACCATCCTGGATATCGATTTCCAGGTCGCCGGTCAGCGCATCCGCCGCCACCTGTGCCGGCGAGCCGTCCCAGCGCAGGGCGGTATCAAAATTGGCTGACTCGCTCTCGATCACCGGCTCCTGTCCCCAGGCGCGCTGCACCCCGGCCAGGTCGCCGGCGCTCAGGCGGCCGATAAACTGGGAGGAATCCCTGCCTTCTTCATCGCGCATCCACATCAGCTGGGCGCCGAGGCGGTTGTCCCCCTCACCGCGCCCCTCGACGCGGATGCCCCGTGCGGCGCCGCGGATATCACTGACCACCAGGCGTTGCGCGGACGGGCGCAGGTTGAACGACCAACGGCCGAAATCCTCGTCGCCGAGATAGAGTTTGTCGGTACTGAAATCCAGCGCCGGCAGGTCAGCAAATTCGAACCCGGCCCAGGGGTCAGCAACTGGCGCCCCCGTCCCGGCCGGGGCAGCGGTCGCTTCGACTGCCGCGCCGGCCTTGGCCTCGCCTTCTTCACCGGACTTGCCGGGCAGGCGCAGGTGATCCAGCTCCAGCGTCAGCGGGGTCTCTGCATTGAGTACACCGCTCAGGTGCCCCGCGGCAGTTTCACTGTCAAAATCAAGTTCCCAGCTGGAACCCAGCCCGCGCCCACGAATATGTATATGGCTGATATCGGTCTTGCCCAGCTTGAGCCGGTCGGTACTCAGGTCCAGCATCAGTGGCAACGGGCGCTGTACCGTCCCGTCTTCCGGAGCGGGCTGCTCTGGCGTCGTGTCGTAAATCTTGAGTAACTGGCGCCAGTGGGGGAAATCCACCTCGGACACGTCACCGCTGATCGACAGGCCCCGCTCGCTGGGCAACCTGGCCTCGGCATTCAGGGCGATAGCGGCGCGCTCCACCGCACCTTCGACCTTCCAGAAGCGCGCGGCCAGGTGCTCGCCATACTCCAGGTTGTAGAGGCTGCCCTGCTTTCCAATCGGCACCCGCAGCACCAGCTCCGACGCCTGCTCTGCGGATTTGCCCAGTGGCGGCGGCAGGTTCACGGCGACCCCTTCAAGGTCCGATGTCACTTCCACGATCGCGCGATAGGGCTTGTCTTTCACCGGAGCCGGGATGGTCACCAGGGTGCGGTAGTCGAATTCGCCCTCGAGCCAGGCAAGCTCGGGCCGGCCGGTCCACTCACGCAGGGCCTGGGTGGTATTGCGACCACTCACCACGACCTGGGTATCCCGGTTTTCCCCCTCGCCCTGGTGGTGAATGCTGGCCCTCAGCGGCCGCCCCCAGAGGCGCCCACTGAGGGCTGACCCCTCCAGGCCAGCCTCGCTGTCATAGTGCATATTCCCGGACAGGGACTGGATCACCAGGCGGGTGTCGTCCATATGCAGGTCAGCGCCTGCCAGTTCCAGGTCGACCCGCTGGCGCGGCTCAATATCTGCCCCGCCCAGAGGCTGCGACAGGGTCAGGTGGCCCTGCATCTGTCCGCCCAGGCGCCAGTCGTCAAAGCCATCACCGAGTTTCTCACGCAACGGGGACTCCTGCAGCAGGCGCAGGCCATCGGCTGCGGGGCCCGCCAGGCTGGCACGGACACCGAGTAGCGCGCCCTGCCCGGCCGGATCGGGGGAAACGCCCACCTCGATATCGCGGGCATCGATATTCCAGAGCCGGGCACGCCCGGCGTTGACCATCACGTGGCCATCGTTGATTGCCAGGTGCGCGTCCACCTCCCGAGCCGCCGGCCAGCCAGGCAGGTAGTCGATGCGTCCCTGTTCCAGCTGTGCGGCCAGCTGGACGGTCTGGCGTTCCTGGCGCTCGCCCAGGGCCAGCAGGTCAGCGTTCTCGCCCTCACCATAGCCATAACCACGATAGAGGAAACCGGCCCGCGCCACCCGGCCGGGGTTTTCCTCACCAAGCGCACGGTCCAGCCATTCGCGCAGGGACTCGCTGACGGTGTAGGGCACCAGTGACGCCTGGGCAGAGACAGGCGCGTCACGCAGGCCCAGCGCCAGGGTCAGTTGTGCTGCCCGCGTATGCGCCTCAAACGGCAGCTGCAACAGGAACTGGCCGCGGATCGCGCCCTCTTCACTTTCGAGCTCCAGGGGGCCGGAGTTGACCTGTACGGAATTATTCTCCTTGTCGACATGCCAGGCGACGGTACCGCGGGCACGGGCAAAGCTGAAGGCCTGTTCGTAGAGCTTCGGGAAGTGCAACCGCAGGTCCCCATCACCCGCCAGCTGCAGTTCTCCATCACTACCGCGCACCTGGAGGTAACCGTCCAGGCCCTCCACGGCCGGGGCGGCCTTATGGGCAGCGGCCCGTATGTCGCGGAGGTTGGCACGAAGTGATACCAGCCCGTCACTGTCGCGGCCAAAGCGCAGGTTTTCCAGGGCGCCGGTGGGCTCCAGTGCTTCCAGCCAGGTCCCGGCCTTTTCCGGCAGCAACTGCAGGCGTGACAGGATACGATTCCAGGCCTCCAGCTCCAGGTAGTCGAGGGAGAGCTGGACACCCTCGCCGTCACCGCCGCTGGCCTGGATGTTCAGGGCCGGCATGGCGACATCGCGCCAATCCAGCTCGATGGACTGCAGGGCGAGTCGCCACTGTCCGCCAGGCAGCCACTGGCCGGAAATGTCGCCACCCAGCGAGCGCAGCGGGTCCAGCGTGCCCGCCACGGCTTCAGCTTCGCCCGCGCCCGGATCACCCTGCCCGGTTTGATCCCCATGTACTTCTGGGGTCCCGCTGCCATCGCGGCCAGCTGCCAGCTCCCCCTCCAGTTGCAACAGGTCGAGGCGCCCGCGCAGGCGGTAGCCGGCCTCACTGTCGCTGCGCAGCCACAGGTTGCCGCGGGCTATCTTCCTGCCCTGCCAGTGGTAGCGCTCGGGGACCGGGGTCAGCTGCTGCAACAGGGCCACGGTGTCGTCATTCACCTGCAGCTCATTCAGCTGCAGGTAGCCATTGAGGGTGAAGTGCTCTCGATCACGCGGGTTGCCGCGTCCCTCCAGGATCAATCGGAGTGTCTCGGTACCCGCAGGGGCCTTGGCCACCGGCAGGTTTTGTGCGTTGGCAGGGGAATCGGTATTCGCAGAGTCGGCTTCATTGGTGTCAGCAATAAAGGCACGCGCGCTCAACCGGTGGAATGCACCACTGTTCTCCAGAAGTACCTGCGGCAGGCTGATGCGGGCCCGCTGCCCATCGGCAAGCTGCAGGGTGATATTGGCATTGCGGACCTGCACCTTGGGGCCCAGCTGGAAAATCCGTGCCGGGTCCCCGAGACGCTCGCCGGTAACCGCGCCATCGGTGTCGGCGTCCTGCAGGGCCGCGGGGAAACCGTGCACATGCCAGTTGCCGCGGCCGATACGGTTCAGCTGTGCAGAGAAGTCGTGCACCTGCAGGTTCTTCCATACCAGCTCGCGATTCCACAGGCTGGCAAGCAGGTCGAGGTGGAACAGGCCGTAGCCCATATGCACCTCACCGTTCTCCCCCAGGCGCAGCCCGTCGAGCTGCAGCGCGACCTCGAGCGCCTCCCAGCGCAGGGCAATGCGATCCATCTGCACCGGCGCACCCAGGCGCTCTGACAGCAATGCACTGATCTGCGGACGGTACTGCTCCACCTGCGGCGACAGCATGCGCCCGGTCTGTACCACTATCGCCAGCAGGATTACCACACTGACGGTCAGTAACCAGAACTTCCGCGCCAGCCAGCGCACCGCACCCATCATCGGCGCCCCCCCCGCAGCCCGCCTGCAGGCAGGCGCCCGGGAGCGGCCATCGCGCCGGTGGGCGCGAAGACGCAACTCGGGCGGGCGCGGCAATGGGCATCAGACAAGAACAATGTCGTACTGCTCCTGGTTGTAGATGGGCTCCACCTGGAACTGGATCGGGCGATCGATAAACTCCTCCAGGTCGGCGACGTTGGCCGATTCCTCATCGAGGAGCAGGTCGATCACCACCTGGCTGGCCAGCACCATGATCTTTTCACTGTCATAGGCCCGGGCCTCGCGAATGATCTCGCGGAAAATCTCGTACACCACCGTCTCGGCACTTTTCAGGGTGCCGCGGCCCTCGCACACCGGGCAGGGCTCACAGAGGATCTGCCCCAGGGATTCCCGCGTGCGCTTGCGTGTCATTTCCACCAGGCCCAGTTCGGACACCCCGGTAATACTGGTCTTGGCGTGGTCGCGCTCCATGGATTTCTCCAGGGTGCGCAGCACCTGGCGCTGGTGCTCGGCCTCTTTCATATCGATAAAGTCGATGATGATGATGCCGCCCAGGTTGCGCAGCCGCAGCTGGCGGGCGATGGCAGTGGCCGCCTCCAGGTTGGTCTTGAAGATGGTCTCTTCCAGGTTCCGGTGCCCCACGAACGCACCGGTATTCACATCGATGGTACTCATCGCCTCGGTCTGTTCAACGATCAGGTAGCCACCGGACTTCAGGGTCACCTTGTTCTGCAGCGCCTTGCGGATTTCCTCCTCGACACCGTAGAGGTCGAACAGCGGGCGCTCGCCGGGATAGTGCTCCAGGCGACCGGCGATCTCCGGGGCGTATTTGCCGGAAAATTCCGCCGCGCGGACGTGGGCCTCGCGCGAATCAATACGGATCTTTTCCGTGTGCGGGCGGGCCAGGTCGCGCAGGGCGCGCATGAACAGGGGCAGGTCCTCGTAAATCACCGAGGGCAGCGGGCGCGAGCGGATACGCTGTTCCAGCTCGGACCACAGCTTGTAAAGAAACGGGATATCCCGCAGCAGCTCCTCTTCACTGACGCCCTCGGCAACAGTGCGCAGGATAAAGCCGCCATCGCCGGACTGGCCCTCGTCCGCCAGCTTGGCCGCAGCCTGCTCCACCAGCTCCCGCAGGCGCTCGCGCTCGCCCTCGTCCTCGATACGGTTGGAAATGCCGATATGGCGGGTCTGGGGCATGTAGACCAGGTAGCGGGCCGAGACGCTCAGGTGGGTAGTGAGGCGCGCGCCCTTGGTGCTGATCGGATCCTTGACCACCTGCACCACCAGTGACTGGCCCTCGCGCACCAGTGCGCGGATGTCCGCCACCTCGGCCTCGCGTGATTCCATGCCCTCCTCGTCCAGGGGGGCGATATCGGAGGCGTGGATAAAGCCGGCGCGCTCCAGGCCGATGTCGACGAACGCCGCCTGCATGCCCGGCAGCACGCGCACTACCTTGCCCTTGTAGATATTGCCGACAATACCGCGGCGCGCACTGCGCTCCAGGTAGACCTCCTGCAGCACACCGTTTTCCACCAGCGCCACCCTGGTTTCGGTGGGAGCTACGTTGATCAGCAGTTCCTCGCTCAAGATGCCTCCCCGGCCTGCCAGTATGGGATTCCGGTTTCTTCGAGCATCGGCACCAGCGCCTCCAGGGGCAAGCCCACCACATTGCTGTAGCTGCCACTGATGGCCTCAACCAGCACCGCACCCAGGCCCTGGATACCGTAACCGCCGGCCTTGTCGACAGGCTCCCCGGTCTCCCAGTAGGCCTCGACTACATCGTCGCGCAGCGGGCGCAGGCGCACCCGGGTTTCCTCCACCCGGCTCAGGCTGCGATCGCCCCGGCAGAGGCAGATGGCGGTGAGCACCGAGTGCTCGGAAGCTGAAAGTGTCGCCATCATGCAGCGAAAATCATCGAAGTCCCGGGGTTTTTCCAGAACATTTTCACGTGACACAACCACGGTATCCGCCCCCAGGACCCAGGTCCCGGCATCGCCCTGGGCGGCAAATCCGGCCGCAGCCTTCTCGCACGCCAGCCTCAGGACATAGTCGCGGGGTGCCTCCCCGGCAGCCCTGACTTCGGGAACGTCAGTCTTGGCCCGGGTGAACGGCACCCCAATCTGCGCCAGCAATTGCGCGCGGCGCGGGGAGCCGGAAGCAAGGATCAATCTGCTGTGTTCGGCGGTATCTGGCACGGTACTGCTTTATTGTTGGTGAATCAGCCGCTGATTATAGCGGTATCGCTCGAAAAATGAGCATTTCTTTACCGGACTTAACCAAAAATGTGACGTGGAGGCCGGTTCACGCACCCCGGTTTCTACGGGCTTCAGCGCACCTGCAGGCGACCGGCCATGCGGTCGAGCCAGGGCGTGACCAGTGGCCACAGCAGGGCTGTGGTGAGTGCCGGCCAGAGAAAAGTCAGGCCGGGCACAGGCTTACCCGCCAGGCTGTGTACCCAGTTGCCCACCACCTGGTGAATACCCACCAGCACAAACACCCACATGAGCTGCTGGGCCGGGTTGAAGGCGCGGGTGCGCTGGTAGGTCAGCAGGCTGAAATAGGCCAGCGCCCCGAGCGCCAGGGCGTGGGTACCCAGCACCGAGCCGGTGACGAAATCCTCCAGCAGCCCGACCAGCCAGGCAAACCCCACCCCCAGGCTCTGTGGCATGCGGTTGATCCAGAAGATCACCAGCAGCGCCATGAAGGCGGGCCGGAACCAGAGCCACTGGTACGGCAGCGGCATCACCGAAAGCAACAGGGCCACCAGCACCGTCGCGGCAATAAACCAGCGATTATTCGGTTCCAACGGCCTCATCCCCTTCGGTGATCACCGCCAGCACGAAACGACTGCGGTTCATGCGGCCGCGCGGCTGCACCTCCACATCGGCGAAGGCGCGACCGGGATCCCGCTCGACGGAAATCACCTCGCCCACCGGGTAGCCCGACGGGAAGCGCCCCCCCAGGCCGGAACTCAGGAGCAGGTCACCCTCCCGCACGTCGCTGGTATTGGCCACATGGCGCAGCTTGAGGCGGTAGAGATCACCGGTGCCCTCGGCCACAGCGCGCACACTGTTGCGCAGCACCTGCACCGGCAGGGCGTGGCTGGCGTCGGTAATCAGCAGGACGCGGCTGGCACCGGGGCCCGCCTCGATCACCTGTCCCAGCAGGCCGCTGGCATCCATGATCGGGGTACCCAGGCGCACGCCGTCATCACGCCCCTTGTCGATCACCAGCACATGCTCCAGGGGGTCCGGCGACACGCCGATAATCTCGGTAACGAGCACCCGCTCATCCACCGACTCGGCGGAGTTCATCAATTCCTTCAGCTGGGTATTTTCCGCCCTGGCGGCGGCAAGCAGCTGGCTGCGCTGCTCCAGCAGCAACACCTGGCGCCGGAGGCGGCTGTTCTCCTCCTCCAGCTCATCGCGCGAACGCAACTGGTCCCCGGCCCACTCGCCCATCCGGGCGGGCGCATCGGTAATCCAGTAGAAGGGTTCCGCCAGGCTGGCCACGCGGTCGCGTACCGGCTGCAACCAGTCGGTATAGATATTGACGACGATGAGCGCGGCCGCCACCAGGCCCAGGACCAGGATGCGGGATTCCGGCGACGGGCCGCGGGTAAATAGCGGTTTAATGGGTAACCCCCATTAACAGGTCAGTTTGCTTTGTTGTTATCGATATCGGGTACAAGGGGTGCCGAACTCAGTTCGACACCAGGTACAGGCGGCTCTTGTCCATCATGTCCAGTGCCTTGCCGCCACCGCGGGCAACGCAGGTGAGGGGGTCGTCGGCGACGATCACCGGCAGGCCGGACTCTTCCATCAGCAGGCGGTCCAGGTCGCGCAGCAGCGCACCGCCACCGGTCAGCACCATACCGCGCTCGGCGATATCGGAAGCCAGCTCGGGCGGGGACTGCTCCAGCGCGCTCTTAACTGCCTGCACGATACCGGTCAGGGGCTCCTGCAGGGCCTCGAGGATCTCGTCGGAATTCAGGGTGAAGCTGCGCGGCACGCCCTCGGCCAGGTTGCGGCCACGCACGTCAATCTCGCGCACCTCGCTACCGGCGTAGGCACAGCCGATCTCTTCCTTGATGCGCTCGGCAGTGGCATCGCCGATCACGCTGCCGTAGTTGCGGCGCACATAGTTCACGATCGCCTCATCGAAGCGGTCACCGCCGATCCGCACGGAATCGGAGTAAACCACGCCGTTGAGGGAGATGATGGCGATCTCGGTAGTGCCACCACCGATATCCACCACCATGGAGCCGCTGGCCTCCTCCACGCGCAGGCCGGCACCGATGGCCGCAGCCATGGGCTCCTCAATCAGCCAGACCTCGCGCGCACCGGCGCCCATGGCCGATTCGCGGATCGCACGGCGTTCCACCTCGGTGGACTGGCAGGGCACACACACCAGCACACGCGGGCTGGGGCGCATCCAGCTGTGCTCATGCACTTTCTTGATGAAGTGCTGCAGCATTTTCTCGGTGACCTGGAAATCGGCGATCACACCATCCTTGAGCGGGCGAATGGCAGTGATATTGCCCGGGGTCCGGCCGAGCATGCGCTTGGCCTCGACACCGACGGCCTCGACAATTTTCTGGCCGTTGTAGTGGCGAATGGCAACGACGGAGGGTTCGTCGAGCACGACCCCGCGATCGCGCACGTAGATCAGCGTGTTGGCGGTTCCCAGGTCGATGGAGAGATCACTGGAGAACATGCCCCGCAAACGTTTAAACATGGAATTCGATTACCTTGTACTAATAGCAACGGCGCCCCGGGCGGGCGCTGTCAGCGCAGACTCAAGCATGCTGTGTAAAGCTTATTTAGTCAGCGCGAATAATTCTGAGTTCCGGGCCGCATTATCCGAAATGATCGCAGGCCCCTGGCTCTCCCGACACCCACCCGTCGGAAGCTGGCACACAGTCCACCGCCAGAATCGGCAAACTCTAACAACGGCGGGGGTTCAGGGCAAGGCTGAATCCGCCTGAATACCGCAATAGGCCGAACTGGCGCGGCCCCGCCACGCAACGTTCGGTGCCCGTTTATGAGAATCGTGGCCGCCTGTGCTAAATTTGCGTCCCTCCTGCCCCGCTTTGGAGTCCGGTTTACCGGTCACCGGGCAGTCCCCATTCCATCCAAGCTGGAGCCCCGATTGTCATGGCCGTGGACAAGCAAACCGTAGAACAGCTGGCCGAGCTGGCCCGCATCGCCATTTCAGAGGAAACCGTTGACGAGGTCGGCAAGCGCCTGGGCAATGTCCTGCAGCTGGTCGACCAGTTGCAGTCTGTGCATACCGAGGGCGTCGCGCCGATGGCCCACCCCCTCGACGAGGTACAGGTGCTGCGGCCGGATGCGGTTACCGAGCCGGACCAGCGCGAGGCCTTCCAGGAACTGGCACCCCAGGCGGAACAGGGCCTCTACCTGGTTCCCAAGGTAATCGACTGACTGATCCCTGGCCACCACCCGCAAAGAGACAACACACCGGGAATACCATGCACCAGTTAACCATCGCCGAAATCATTCGCGGCCTGCGCGAACGCGAGTTCTCCAGCGTCGAGATCACCCGCCAGTTGCTCACCCGCATCGAACAGCTGGACGGCGACCTGAACAGCTTTATCACCGCCACCCCCGAGCAGGCACTGCAGCAGGCCGGGGCCGCCGACCAGCGCCTGGCGGCCGGCGACGCGCCGCTCCTGTGTGGCGTGCCCATTGCCCACAAGGACATTTTCTGTACCCACGGGGTGCGCACCAGCTGCGGCTCGAAGATGCTGGACAACTTCGTGCCGCCCTACGACGCCCACGTGGTGGAACAGCTCCAGGCCGCCGGCGCGGTGAGCCTGGGCAAGACCAACATGGACGAGTTCGCCATGGGCTCCTCCAATGAAACCAGCTTCTACGGTCCGGTAAAGAACCCCTGGAACCCGGAGCATGTACCCGGCGGCTCCTCCGGCGGCTCCGCTGCGGCTGTGGCGGCACAGCTGGTACCGGGCGCCACTGCCACCGACACCGGCGGCTCCATCCGCCAGCCGGCGGCCCTGACCGGCACCACCGGCCTCAAGCCCACATACGGCCGGGTCTCCCGCTGGGGCATGATCGCCTTCGCTTCCAGCCTCGACCAGGGCGGCCCCATTGCCCGTACCGCCGAGGATGTGGCCCACCTGCTGACCGCCATGGCCGGCCACGATCGCCGCGACTCCACCAGCCTGGACCGGCCGGTGCCGGACTTTGCCGCCTCCCTCAACGACGATATCCGCGGCCTGCGAATCGGCGTGCCAAAGGAGTATTTCAGCGAGGGGCTGAACGCGGAGGCCGCGGCGCGGGTACAGGATGCCCTGAAGGAATACGAGAGACTGGGTGCGCAGCTGGTGGAAATCAGCCTGCCCCATACCCACCTGGCCGTACCAGCCTATTACGTCATCGCACCGGCGGAGGCCTCCGCCAACCTGTCGCGCTTTGACGGCGTGCGCTATGGCTATCGCTGCGAAAACCCCGCCGACCTGCGTGACCTCTACATGCGTTCCCGCGGTGAGGGCTTCGGCGAGGAGGTTAAGCGCCGCATCCTGGTGGGCGCCTACGCTCTGTCCGCCGGCTACTACGACGCTTACTACAACAAGGCCCAGCAGGTGCGCCGCCTGATCAAGCAGGACTTTGTGCAGGCCTTCGAACAGGTGGACGTAGTGATGGGCCCAACAGCGCCCAACCCCGCTTTCCGCCTGAACGAGAAAACCGACGACCCGGTGGCCATGTACCTGGAAGATATCTACACCATTTCCGCCAACCTGGCGGGACTTCCGGCCATGTCCCTGCCCTGCGGGCAGGCAGGCGGCCTGCCGGTGGGCCTGCAGATTATCGGCAACTACCTCGACGAGGGGCGCATGCTCAACGCTGCCCACCAGTTCCAGCAGGCCACTGACTGGCACCGCGCGACCGCGCCCTTTGCACAAGCGGCAGGAGAACAGTAAATGGAATGGGAAGTCGTCATCGGGCTGGAAGTCCACGTCCAGCTCGCCACCGAATCGAAGCTCTTTTCCGGGGCCAGCACCCGCTTTGGTGCGGCGCCGAACACCCAGGCCTGCGCCATCGACCTGGCCATGCCGGGCACCCTGCCGGTGCCCAACAAGGAGGCGTTCCGCCACGCGGTGATGTTCGGCCTGGCCATGAACGCCGAGATCGGCCGGCGCTCCATATTCGAGCGCAAGAACTATTTCTACCCGGACCTGCCCAAGGGCTACCAGACCACCCAGCTGGCGGAACCCATCGTCGGGCCCGGTGAGATCGAGATCCACCTGGAAGACGGCAGCAGCAGGAAGGTGCGCCTGCACCATGCCCATCTGGAGGAGGACGCCGGCAAGTCCCTGCACGAGGACTTTCATGGTATGTCCGGTATCGACCTGAATCGCGCCGGCACACCCCTGATCGAGATTGTCTCGGAACCGGACCTGCGCAGTGCCGCCGAGGCCGTGGCCTACCTGAAAAAGCTGCACAGCATCGTTACCTACCTGGGCATCTCCGACGGCGACATGTCCCAGGGCTCCATGCGCTGTGATGCCAATGTCTCGGTGCGCCTCAAGGGCGAGAAAGAACTTGGCACCCGCACCGAGATCAAGAACGTCAACTCCTTCCGCTTCGTGGAGCGGGCGATCAAGGTGGAGGCGGAGCGCCAGATCGACCTGCTCGAGGACGGCGGCACCGTGACCCAGGAAACACGCCTGTACGATGCCGATAAAAACGAGACGCGCTCCATGCGCAGCAAGGAAGTGGCCAACGACTACCGTTACTTCCCCTGCCCCGACCTGCTGCCGGTGGAACTGTCCGAGGACTACATCGAGCAGCTGCGCGGCGAGCTGCCGGAACTGCCGGATGCCAAGAGTGCGCGCTTTGCCAGCGAGTATGGGCTGTCCGCCTACGACGCCGACCAGCTGACCCAGGAACGCGTACTCGCGGATTACTTCGAAACCGTGGCCGGGAAATCGGGAGAGCCCAAGCTGGCCGCCAACTGGATGATGGGTGAGCTCGCAGCACTGCTGAATCGCGAGGAGAAATCCATCGACCAGTCACCGGTCAGCGCCGAACAGCTGGCGGGCCTGATTGCGCGCATCGTGGACGGCACCATCTCCAGCAAGATTGCCAAGCAGGTGTTCGAGGCCATGGCCAATGGCGAGGGCGATGCCGATACGGTGATCGAGCAGCGTGGCCTGAAGCAGGTTTCCGATACCGGTGCGATCGAGCAAATGATCGACGAGGTAATCGCCGGCAGTGCCAAGCAGGTGGAAAATTACCGCAATGCCGACGAGGCCAAGCGCCCGAAAATGATGGGCTACTTTGTCGGCCAGGTGATGAAAGCCTCGAAGGGCCAGGCCAACCCGCAGATGATCAACAAGATCCTCAAGGACAAGCTGGACGCCCTGCTCTGATCGCCAGCCGCATTTCCCTTTACGTGGCCATGGGCCGCTCCTGCGGGTAGGACCCCGTAACCCGGGTTAACTACCATTGCCCGTAGGAGCGGCCGCTGGCCGCGACAACCCTGAGTCCGGCGCAGTGCGCTGCGCTTATTGCGCCCTACGCCGCGCCCAGTGCCTGCGACTCACCCTCGCTCCATCTCGCGGCCAGCGGCCGCTCCTACGCATTGCTTTCCGGCAGACACAACTTTCCGTAGGAGCGGCCCATGGCCGCAAAACACCTCCACCGAAAAATACACCCCCCACTCCGGTCACAAAAATTCGCCCCACCCTCTGGACAAAAGGGACGCAAGTCAGGAAATTAAGGACCAGCAAGCAATAACAAAGATAACAACGGAGAGATACAAGCGATGACAGAAAGGCGCCCTAGCTATACCCGCGGCGAGGCCAGCCAGCCGCTGATCGAGACGACCATCGGCGATACGCTGGATGAAACCGCCACGCGCTTCCCGGACAACGATGCCCTGGTGGTGCGCCATCAGGGCATCCGCTGGAGTTACCGGGAATTCGTGCAGCAGGTGGACACCTGCGCGCGCGCCCTGCTGGCCATCGGAATCGGCAGGGGCGACCGGGTGGGAATGTGGTCCCCCAACAATGCCCAGTGGACTACGCTGCAGTTCGCCACTGCCAAGATCGGCGCCATCCTGGTAAACATCAACCCCTCCTACCGCCTGCACGAACTCGAATACGCCCTCAACCATTCCCAGGCCCGCATGCTGGTGATCGCCGAGCAGTTCAAAGCCTCCGACTACACAGGCATGCTCTATGAGCTGGCACCGGAGCTGAAGACCTCGCCCGCCGGGAAACTGCGCTCCGCCAGGCTGCCGCACCTGGAGATCGTGGTGAATCTGGCCGGGAATGTCCACGACGGCATGTGGCGCTGGGATGACCTGCTGCTGGAATCATCGCAGGTCGATCAAGCCCGGCTGGCAGGGGTCCAGGCGTCACTGCACTGCGAAGACGCCATCAATATCCAGTACACCTCCGGCACCACCGGTTTCCCCAAGGGCGCCACCCTGTCCCATCGCAATATCCTCAATAACGGCTTTTTCGTCGCCGAGAGCATGGGACTCACCGAGCGCGACCGGCTGGTAATCCCGGTGCCGCTGTACCACTGCTTCGGCATGGTGATGGGCAACCTGGGCTGTGTCACCCACGGCGCCACCATGATCTACCCGGGGGAGGCTTTCGAGGCGAAAGCGGTCCTGGAGACAGTGGCGGAAGAACGCGCCACCGCCCTCTACGGCGTCCCCACCATGTTTATTGCCGAACTGGACCATCCGGACTTTGCCCACTACGACCTCAGCTCCCTGCGCACCGGCATCATGGCCGGCTCCATCTGCCCCGCCGAGGTGATGAAGGCGGTCAATCACAAAATGCATATGCAGGAAGTGCAGATCGCCTACGGCATGACCGAAACCAGCCCGGTGTCGACCCAGACCGCCGCCGACGATCCCTTCGACAAGCGCGTCACCACGGTCGGCCGCACCCAGCCCCACCTGGAATCCAAAATCATCGACCCCGCATCCGGCGAGACCCTGCCCCGTGGCGAGGTGGGCGAGCTGTGTACCCGTGGCTACAGCGTGATGCTGGGCTACTGGAACAACGAGGAAGCCTCCCGCAACGCCATCGACAGCGACAAATGGATGCGTACCGGCGACCTGGCCACCATGGACGAGGATGGCTATATCCAGATAGTCGGGCGCATCAAGGATATGGTGATCCGCGGGGGCGAGAATATTTACCCGAAAGAGGTGGAGGAATTCCTCTACACTCACCCGGCGATCGCCGATGTGCAGGTGACCGGTGTCCCCGACAGGAAATACGGTGAGGAGCTTGTCGCCTGGGTCCAGCTGCGCGCCGATGCCGGCGAGGTAACCGAGGAGGAATTGCGCGAGTTCTGCAGGGGTAAGATCACCCACTTCAAGATTCCGCGCTATTTCCGCTTTACCGACAGCTTCCCGATGACCGTCACCGGCAAGATACAGAAATTCCGCATGCGGGAAATTTCCACCAGGGAACTGGGCCTAGAGGCCTGACACTTACAGGGCGCGGCCAGTGTCCGCGCCCTGCCCCTGGCCATTGCCGCCCCCCTGCAATTCCCGTAGCCCCCACCAATAGCCCACACCAATAGCCCCGTACCCGTCGCCGGCTGCGATTCTCGGGTAGTATGGGTTTTTACTGCGGCCAGCCTGCCGGCGGGACAGCCGCGGAAACCAGTTCCCGAATACAGGTGCACCATGAAAACCATAACAAGAGTCATCTTCTTCACCATTGCCACCCTGGTGACACTGGCAGCAGCGCCGCTGTCCGCGAATGACTTCCCCTCCTTAAGCGACCTGCGCACGGCCCTGGAGAGCGGTGAGAAAACCTCAGCCCAGCTGGTGCGTGAATACCGTCACCGGATCGAGAGCTACAATGAGCGCCTCAACGCGGTGACCCAGTTGAGTGACAACGCGCTGCAGGAGGCCGAACGGCTCGATCGCCTGCGCAGTGCGGGTACCGTACTCGGGCCACTACATGGTATTCCGGTGCTGCTCAAGGACAATATCGATACCGGCGACGGCATGGCCAACACTGCAGGCTCCTGGCTGCTGCGGGAGAACATCCCCGCAGACGATGCCTTCCTGGTGCGATCCCTGCGCAAGCAGGGCGCCATCATCCTGGGCAAGGCCAACCTGAGTGAGTGGGCCAACTTCCGCTCCACCTCCTCCTCCAGCGGCTGGAGTGCTGTCGGCGGCCAGACACGCAACCCCTACGACCTGAGTCGCTCGCCCTGCGGCTCCAGCTCCGGCTCCGCCGTTGCGGTGGCGGCCGGCCTGGTACCGCTCGCCGTAGGCACGGAAACAGACGGCTCGGTAACCTGCCCCGCCGCGATCAACGGGGTGGTGGGCATCAAACCCACCCTGGGCCTGGTCAGTCGCGACGGCATAATCCCCATATCAGCCCACCAGGACACCGCCGGGCCCATGGCCACCACCGTCGAGGGTGCGGTCGCGCTACTGGATGCGATGGTAGGTGAGGACCCGGGCGACCCCGGCAGCATCCCCGCGCGCGGCCCCTACCGCCGGCACCTGAACGCGAACGGCCTCGAGGGGCTGCGTATCGGGATCGTCCGCAACCTCACCGGCTACAGCCCCAAGACGGACGCTGTCTTTGAGCAGGCTCTGGAAACCCTGCGCGCACAGGGCGCCACCCTGGTCGACAATACCAATATCGACACCCTGGGCGACATACATGCGAAGGAGTTTGACCTGCTGGCGTGGGAGTTCAGGGATGCCCTGGCCGAGTACCTGGAAACCACGCCGGTCAAGGCCAGGTCACTGGATGCCCTGGTGGCGGCCAACAAGCGCGCACGGGACCGGGAGCTACAGCACTTTGGCCAGGAAATTTTCATCAAGGCACAGGAATCCCGCGGCCGCCAGGAACCGGGTTTTGCCGAGGAGGTGGCACGACTCAAGACACTGGCCGGGGAACAGGGTATCGATGCCCTGCTCAAGGAACACGACCTGGACCTGCTGGTGGCGCCCACCACCAGTCCGGCCTGGAAGATTGACCTGGTCAACGGCGACCACTACCTGGGCTCGGCATCCACACCGGCCGCAGTTGCTGGCTATCCCCACATCACTGTGCCGATGGGCTTTGTCCGCCACCTGCCGGTAGGCCTCTCGTTCTTCTCCGGTGCCAACCGGGAGGACATCCTGATTGCGGCTGCGTACAATTATGAACAGGCCAGCGGGGCGCGCCGGGCACCGGAAATTCCGGCAGGAACCCCGCGAGGCGAATAGCCCGGGCGGTACTGCACCCGCCCCACCCGATCCAACATGCACCAACTAAGGAACAGATTGTGACCCTGAAGAAAGACAAGCAGAAAGTCCTCGGTGAGGTATTCGATGAAGAGCGTATTGCCGGGTTTCTTGAGGGCGAGGCACCGGAAGGCATGGAGCGGGATTTCTACCTGCTGGAGCGAGCCTACCGGGGTATGAAAGCGGAAAGCTTCGCCACATTCGTGCGCCTGTTCCGGGAGCAGGACCGCAACCTGGACAGTGTCGGCCCCGACGGCAAAACGCTGCTGCAAAAAGTGGCCGGCCATCGCCAGAGTGAAGAGTACGCGCACATCCTGCGCGATGCCGGCGCGGTCGAATAAGTCACAGGCAACAGGGAACACCCGATGACTTCCAATCCCACCCATGGTGTCGACGCACTGATCCAGGGAGCACGCCTGTTGGGACGGCGCGAGCTGCGGCCATTTATCATCGTGCCACTACTGATCAACCTGGTCCTGTTTATCGCCCTCACCGCCGTCATGCTGTCGCAGCTGGGCGGACTGTCGGACTACCTCGGCAGCCTGCTGGCACACGAGCCGGTCGACACCGAGAAGATGTCCTGGTGGCGGGCGATACTGGCGCAAGGTGCCGCCTGGGCGGCCAATGTTTTCCAGTGGCTGGCGTGGCTGATCGCCATTGCCGTGGTGATCCTCTTCCTCTTCGTGTACGGCTACCTGTTCGGCATTATCACCAATATCATTGCCGCACCGTTTAACGGTTTCCTGGCGGAAAAGGTCGAGGAGCTGCTCACCGGCCAGGCGCCACCGGCAGAGCCGATGGTAAGCATGGTCTGGCGCACTATCGGCCGCGAACTGCGCAAGCTGATGTACTTTGTCGGCTGGGGCCTGGTGATCTTTGTCATCGCCATGCTCACCAGCTGGACGGTGTTTATCCCGGCGATCCTGGGCGGGCTCTGGGGTGCCTGGTGCATGGCGATCCAGTACGTCGACTACCCGCTGGATAACCACCAGCGTCCCTTCGACGAACTGAAGAGTGTGCTGCTGCGACGCAAACTTTCCAGCCTCAGTTTTGGTGGAGCGGTGATGCTGGCCAAGATGGTGCCGGTCCTGAACATCTTCGTGATGCCGGCGGCCGTGGCGGGGGGCACGGTCCTGTGGGTGGATCGCCTGCGACGCCACGGCGACCCCGGTGCCGACCGCCTGCTTACCGAGGAGGACAGGCACCCCTGAAACCTGCATACCGGCCCGCGTTACTCAGGTGCCCACAAAGGCCGCCATCGGGCGCCGGTGGTACCAGCGGGCCGCCAGTACACTGGAAACCAGCACCATCAGGGTCACCACGCCGGCGGTTATCCCCAGGTATTCCGATGTAATCGAGCCGGCTATTCCCGGCTCGGGCATCACCCCGGTGGGCTGGTAACTGGCCGCCGTCATCCCGGTATAATGCATCCCGCACACCGCTACCGCCATCACCAGCGAACTGCCGATTTTCTGCCAGCGACCGCGCATCACAAACGCCATCCACAGCGCGGCATAGGCTGCGACCACCGCAATCACTACGGAAATGATCATGATATTGAGGTCATACTTGATGCTGGCCGGCATCAGCATGGCCTCCATGCCCGAATAGTGCATACCTGCCACCCCTGCCCCCATAAATACCGAGGCCGGGATCAGCCGGTCAAACATAAATTTACCCGTGCCGACAATCGCCAGTCCCAGGGCGCATGCCGCCACCGCCACCAGCACGGAGCCGATAGTGCCGGCCACGTCATAGGCCATGGGCATTTCGGTCTGCAGGGCCAGCATGCCGACAAAGTGCATCGACCAGATGGCCCCGCCCCCCATCGCCAGCCCCGCCACCAGGATGGCGCGACGCCGGTCATTCCCTGTCACCGCCTCGGGTATGGCGGTCACCAGCTGCAATGCGGCGAAGGAACCAAGGGCGGAGATAAGGTAAGAGAGCAATACCAGCAGGGGATCGTATTCGGTGGACATGGCAGCCTCATTGTCATTATTGGGTCGCATGGCCATTTTCGGGCCATTTCCAGAGACTACGGCCACCAATGTGAAACAGATCACACAGCATCAACAGACTTCAATGAGGAAAGTGCCACTAATCGCCTGTGGGGGCGACCGCTGGCCGTGACAGGAAAGGCGGGATGAGGGACAGGCCGGGGAGCAGCGCTCACTGGCACGGCGGGGCGTGTAAGCCGGGGCAGGAAATTCAGGCGCTGACGCCGTCCCGGCATTCACCCCGCACTTCACCACCGAAAGCGTGCTCGGTGCGCTCAAGCTCGAAGAAGCCATCGCGACAGAATCCGGTCTCGGCCAGCTTCTGCTGCAACATGCGGTCGAATTGCAGGCGATCACTGAGCGGCCGCACCCGGTTGCGCGGCTGCTGGATCATGCCCTGCTGGGCCATGCGGCTGCGATTCACCCCGCTGGCAGTCGCCGGCCGGGGGATGTCATTGCGCATCACCTCAAGTGAGTAGGTGAACCGCTTGGCGCCATTGCGGGCAATCTCCGTATGGAAGGATTCTTTCAGGCCCGGCACTGGCAAGGAGCGCTCGCTGGCACAGGCTGCGGCCAGTAGCGGTACCAGCAGGAGCAGGGAACGGCGCACCAGGCGGTTGTCCTTTTTCTTCATACTGTGGATTCCCAAACCGTAAAACGACCAGGTACCTGCGGACAGGCCCGTGCGGGCCACCAGGACAGGGACCGGTTACTTGAAGACTACCGTTTTATTGCCGTGAATAAAAACCCGCTCTTGCAGCACCAGCTGCAGGGCCCGGCTCAGCACCGACTTCTCCACATCACGCCCTGCCGCCGCCATGCCATCGGCAGAATAGGCGTGGTCCACATGAATCACATCCTGCTCGATGATGGGCCCCTCATCCAGGTCGTCGGTGACAAAGTGGGCGGTGGCGCCGATGATCTTCACCCCGCGCTCGAAAGCCTGCTGGTAGGGCCGCGCCCCGATAAACGCCGGCAGGAAGGAGTGGTGGATATTGATAATGCGACCGCGATAGCGGGCGACAAAGTCCGGCGTCAGCACCCGCATATACTTGGCCAGCACCAGGTAATCCGGACCGTAGCTGTCCACCAGCTGCACCATCTGTTCTTCATGCTGGTTGCGCTCCAGCCCGCCTGCAGGCAGGCAGTGGAAGGGGATATCGAACTTCTCCACCAGGGCGCCCAGGTCCGGGTGATTGCCAATCACCGCGGCGATCTCCACATCCAGTGCTCCGGCATAGCACTTCATCAGGATATCCCCCAGGCAGTGGGGCTCGCGGGTGACCATCAGTACCAGGCGCTTGCGCCCGCTGGGAACCAGCTTCCGTACCGCACCCGCCGGCAGCGCCATATCCAGGTCTTCCAGCAGGGTGGAGTCGTTGAAATTGCCCTCCAGCGCGGTGCGCATAAAGAAACGCCCCTGCACCCGGTCCACATATTCATCGTTCTTGATGATATTGAGCTGGTGCTTGTAGCAGATGTTGGTGATTTTCGCGATCAATCCCTTGGCATCCGGGCAATCGGTTAGCAGTATCTTCTTTTCCATGGTCGAAATTCAGGCCAAATATCCAGTGCAGAGACTATACACTACCGGGTTAACGTGAATCACACCTTGCTCACCAGGGAGAACCATGGACAAGAAACTCTACGCCACGCATATGGCCACGCTCCGCCAGCGCTATGACAGCATCCTGGAGGAAACCGGCTTTGACACCCTGAACGTATTGAGTGGCCGGCCCAAGGTGCAATTCCTGGACGACAACTACTACCCGTTTCGCGTCAACCCGCAGTTCAAGGCCCTGGTGCCGGTCACCGATAACCCCCACAGCTGGGTCATCTACCGCCGCGGGCAGAAGCCGAAACTGCTCTTTTATCGCCCGGTGGACTTCTGGCACTACGTGCCGCCGGCGCCGCAGACCTTCTGGAGTGACGAGTACGAGATCGAGTTGCTGAGCAAGCCCGATGAGGCGAAACAGTTCCTGGATGCCAGTAATGCCGCCTTTATCGGCGAAACCGACGGGGTGGAAGACTGGAATACCGGTACCGCCAACCCGGAAGAATTGCTGGCACGGCTGCACTGGGCGCGGGCTTACAAGACACCCTATGAGATGACCTGCCTGCGGGAAGCCAACCGTATCGCAGTGCGGGCCCACCGCGCCGCCGAGGCAGCCTTCCGCGATGGCGCCAGCGAGTTCGAGATCAACCTGGCCTACCTGAACGCTGCCGGCCAGGGCGAGAACCAGATGCCCTACGGCAATATTGTCGGCCTCAATGAACACGCCGCAATCCTGCACTACACCCACCTGTCCACCGAGCGCCTGCCGGAAGCGGAGCGCCGCAGCTTCCTGATTGATGCCGGTGCCGACTGCAACGGTTTCTGTGCGGACATCACCCGCAGCTATGCCTACCGCGACGGCGAGTACGCCGAGCTGGTGGCGGCCATGCACGAAAAAGAACAGGAGCTGGTGGCCGGCCTCAAGCCCGGCGTCCCCTACCCGGACCTGCATCGCGACTGCCACCAGAAAATTGGTGAGCTACTGGAGCAGTTCGGGGTGATCAAGTGCTCCGCCGGCGCCGCCGCTGAATCAGGCCTCACCGCCACCTTCATGCCCCACGGCCTGGGCCACTTCCTGGGCCTGCAGGTACACGATGTGGGCGGCCACCAGAGCGCACCGGAGGGAGGCACCACCCCACCACCGGAAAAATACCCGTTCCTGCGCACGACCCGCATCGTGGAAGCCAACCAGGTCTTCACCATCGAGCCCGGCCTGTACTTTATCGACAGCCTGCTGGGCGACCTGAAGGACACCGGGCTGGCCGCCGAGGTGCACTGGGACAAAGTGGAGGAGCTGCGCCCCTTCGGCGGCGTGCGCATCGAGGACAACGTAGTCGTGCACGAGAATCGTGTCGAGAATATGACACGGGACTGTTACGGCGAGTAAGGAGCTGTATCGCGCGGAGCCCGGGCTCCGCGCGTCCTCCCGCACAATTCCCAGCCTTCATTCACTTTCATCGCCCCGCCTGGCGCACTCAGGCATGAAAAGCAGAACTTCTGGCACGCCTTTCTTTCCTGTAAGAGAAAGTATTCCCCCTCGCTTGCCTTCCCGGTAGAAAAATTTCAATCTTGACCCGCCAATAAAAGCAAAGGGTCCAGGACCATGAAAATTCCAGCTTTTACCGCGCTCCTGGCCGCTGCCCTGCTGGGCGCGGCGAGCCAAGTGCACGCAGATGTCATCGAGTATGTTATCTACAACAAGGAAGGTATTGCCGGCACCAGCACAATTGAACGGGATGGCGAACAGGTTTCCGGAAAGCTCAAGCTGGGTTGGAACAACCGGCGACTGGAGCTCAGGGAGGAATTCACCGTCGGTACCGGCGCCATGCCGGAGCAGCTCCACATCGAGGGTATCAGCCCCTTTGGCGCGCCGGTCGACGAAACCTTCTCACTCCAGGATGGCGTAGCCAACTGGAACAGCACCGACGAGCGCGGCAGCGCCAAATCCCCCTCGCCCCAGTTTTTCATCCCCAAGAGCACGTCCCTTGGCGTACAGAACCAGCTGGTTAAGGCCCTGCTCGAAGACGGGGACCGAACTGTTGACCTCCTGCCGCAGGGCCAGGCCCGGCTGAATGAACTGGACCAGCTCACCCTGGCCGAGGGAGACCGGGAGCAGAAGCTTTACCTGTACGGCATTTCCGGCCTCGGCCTGACCCCGGAACTGGCCTGGTATGACGACCAGGGGGACCTATTCGCACTCGACGATGGTGGCTGGTTCGCAATCCTGCGCAAGGGCTGGGACAAGTCCCACCTGGAACAGCTCAAGGAGCGCCAGATTCGCGCCGCGGATCACTACCTCCAGGAGCTGTCAGGCAAGCTCACACTGAAATCCGACACCCCCATCCTGATCAGCAATGTTGACCTTGTTGATGTGGAAGCGGGCCAGCTTCGCAAGGGAAAGCATGTCCTGGTCGAGAATGGCAAGATCAGCCGCATCAGTAACACACCAATACGCATACCGGGCATTACCCGTATCAATGCCAGGGGCATGACCCTGATGCCCGGGCTCTGGGATATGCACGGCCACCTGTCGCCGCAGGACGGCGTGCTGAATATGGCCGCCGGCGTGATCAACGTCCGTGATATCGGCAACACCCATGAAAACATCATGCGGATCGAGAAACTGTACGATTCCGGCAAGGTAATTGGCGGGGATGTGTATCGCGCCGGCTTTATGGACCGTGACAGCGAGAATGCCATGCGCATGGGCAAGACTGCCTCCAGTCTTGAACACGCGAAGGAAATAGTCGACTGGTATGCCGATCGCGGCTATATGCAGATCAAGACTTACAGCTCCATGGAGCCCGAGTGGATAGCGCCCCTCGCCAAGTATATCCACAGCAAGGGATTGCGACTGTCAGGGCATATTCCCGCGTTTATGACCGCGGAGGAAGCGGTGGATGCGGGCTTTGACGAAATCCAGCATATCAACATGCTGTTCCTCAACTTCATGGGCTCAATCGACACCCGCAAGAAATTACGCTTTACCGAAGTAGGTGAGCACGCCCACGAGCTCGACCTGGAAAGTGAGGAGGTCGCAGCATTCCTGGACAAGCTCGCCCACAAGGGCACGGTGGTGGATGCAACCACAACAGTATTCAGTTCGATGCTGCTGCGCCAGCCGGGCAAAATGGATCCGGAATACGCGAACATCGCCGATAACCTGCCCATCAATGTGCGCCGAAACTTTATCGGCGCCGAGCTCGATGTAAAACCTGAACATCGCCATGATTATGACCTGTCCGCACAGGCCCTGCTGGAGATGATGCGCAAACTGCACGAGCACAAGGTCCCCATGGTGGCGGGCACCGACGGACTGCCGGGCTTTACCCTGCTGCGCGAGCTGGAACTCTATGCCAAGGCCGGCATTCCCAATGCCGATGTGCTGCGCACTGCTACCGTAAATCCAGCGAAGGTGGTGGGCAAGCTCCAGACCAATGGCACCATCTCGGTGGGCAAGGACGCCGACCTGGTATTGCTCGACGGCAACCCCCTGGAAGATATCAGTGCACTGCGGCGCACGGCGCTGGTGATCGAGGGACAGAACCTCTATCGCCCGGACGAGCTCTATCGGGCCATGGGCATCAAGCCCTTCCACGAGTCGATTCCGGTGCGGCTCGGTGGTGCTGTGGATATCGCCACCAACTAGTTTTAGCCACTTCCACCAGGATGGGCGGGCCGCCGGCCCGCCCGCTCCCCCGCGGCCAGAGATTACGCCACAGGGCCGTTGGCACTTTTACGCGAGGTCTTTCACCTCAAGTTGCGCCCGCACTGTCCGCGCTGCCTCAACCATGTTCAAAAGCGACGTCCCCACCTCGGCCCAGTCACGGGTTTTCAGGCCACAGTCCGGGTTAACCCACAGCTTTTCCGGCGGGATTACCGCCACCAGTTTCTGCAATCGGTCCACCAGCTCCTGCCGCTCCGGTACATTGGGAGAATGGATATCGTAAATGCCAGGCCCGATTTCATTCGGGTAGCCGCCATTGGCACCGGCGAAAGCCTCCAGCAACCGCAGGTCTGAGCGGGCCGACTCGATGGTGATGACATCCGCATCCAGCGCCACAATCGCGTCCATAATGGTGTTGAAATTGCTGTAACACATATGGGTGTGGATCTGGGTTTCCGGCTTTACCGTCGCACAGGTAAAGCGGAAACAACCCACAGCCCAGTCAAAGTAGGACCGGTGATCGGACTCGCGCAACGGCACACCCTCGCGCAGGGCGGGCTCGTCGATCTGGATAATGCCGATGCCCGCCTTTTCCAGGTCCAGCACCTCCTCGCGCAGTGCGCGGGCAATCTGCAGGCAACTTTCACCGCGCGGGATATCCTCCCGCGGGAAGGACCAGTTGAGGATGGTCACCGGGCCGGTCAGCATGCCCTTCACCGCCTTTTTCGTCAGCGACTGAGCATAGCGACTCCACTCCACAGTCATGGGGCTGGGGCGGGAAATATCGCCGAAGATAATCGGCGGTTTGACACAGCGGGAGCCATAACTCTGCACCCAGCCATTGCCAGTGTGGACAAAACCGTCCAGCTGCTCGCCGAAGTACTCCACCATGTCATTGCGCTCAGCCTCACCGTGCACCAGCACATCCAGGCCCAGGATTTCCTGGCGACGCACCGCCTCGGCAATTTCCGCGCGCAGGTGATCCAGGTATTCCTGTCGGCTGATATCTCCCGCACGGTACTGTCGGCGAATCTGGCGCAACAGGTCAGTCTGCGGAAAAGAGCCGATGGTGGTGGTGGGTAACAGGGGAAGCTGCCAGCGCCGGGCCTGCAGTGGCGCGCGCTCGCTATATGGTTGCGCGCGCCAGGTGTTCTCCAGCCCTGCCGGCACATGGGCTTCCCCACCGCCAATGCTCGCACCCGCGGCCGCATCACCCGGTGTAACCGGCTCACCCGAATGCAGGGCCTCCTGCAGCTGGCGCAGCTCGTCGAGCTTTTGCCGCGCATAGGCGAGCCGTTGGCTCTGCTCAACCGGCAGTGCCTTTTCCGTGTCCAGGTCCACCGGGCAGTGCAACAGGGAGCAGCTGGCAGACAGCCACAGGTTATCCCCCAACTCCCGCGCCAACGGGGCCAGCCGGCCCTGCCAGCCAACGAGGTCAGTCCGCCAGATATTGCGGCCGTTTACCAGCCCCACTGAAAGCACCTGTCCGCCGCTGCGGGCGGCAACCGCCTGGCCGACCTCTTCCGGTGCCCGTACCGCATCGATATGAACACCCTGCACCGGCAGGCCGAAGGCCAGCGACAGGTTTTCCCGCAGAGGGGAGAAATACGTGGCCAGCAGTTTTTTCGGGCCCTGCCCTTCAGCCAGCGCTGCGTAGGCCGGCGTAAAGGCATCGCGCCAATCCCCCGGCAGGTCCAGACCCAGGATCGGTTCATCCAGCTGTACCCATTCCACGCCGGCCTCTGCCAGCTGCTGCAATAGCTGCCGGTACAGGGGCAGCAGTCGTGGCAAAAGCTCCAGCCGGTCCCCGGCCGCACGCCCCAACCACAGGTAAGTGAGCGGCCCGATCACCACGGGTTTCGGTTGAAAGCCCAGGTCACGGGCCTCTGCCACCTCCGCCAGCAACCACTCACTGTCGAGCGAAAACTGCTGCCCGGCCTCGAACTCCGGCACCAGGTAGTGGTAATTGGTATCAAACCATTTCGTCATGGCGCTGGCAGCCACCGGCTCGCCACCCGGTGCACGGCCACGCGCCATACGGAAGTACTGGTCAAGCTTGCTGTCCGCCGCACCCACGGTAAACCGCTGTGGCACAACGCCGAACATCAGGGAGTGATTCAGTACCTGGTCATACCAGGCGAAATCCCCCACGGTTACCTGGCCCAGGCCTGCCTCGGCCTGCACCTCCCAGTTCCCGCGACGTACCACTGCCCCGGCTTCCAGTAGCTGTTCCTGCGCCACCTCTCCACGCCAGTAGGCTTCCAGTGCCCGCTTCAGCTCGCGATTGGCGCCAATGCGCGGATAACCGAGAATATGTGTCTGTGCCATTACGTTTCCCTCATGTGCTTGTTCTTTTGCCATTCGCTGATACTTACTCTTGCCGTCATCACGGCAGTGAGCCTGCATCTGCCCGGGCGCACACAAGGTGCGCCCCTACATGCCCCGCTCTGTTTCCCCCTGTTCCGGCAAATCCCCTGAACTTCGTGACCCCGGCTCGAGCCGGGTGACGAGGGCGGGAGAGTCATCTTGCCGGGAAAGCCGGACCCATCGCGGCCATTGGCCATAGCGAAGCGCCCTGTAGCCGGCCATCAGCCGAGGCGCGAAACCGAGGGTTGATTCTGCGATCCATGTGATATTCAATCAATTTCATATTTCTTGCCTAGAACATGAATATTTCTAAAGATGATTGAATTACGCCAGCTAAAGGCCCTGACGGTGCTGCGGGAGACCGGCAGCATGGTTCGCGCTGCGGAGCGAATGCACCTGACCCAGTCCGCCCTCTCCCACCTGTTCCGGGAGATGGAAGACCGCCACGAACAGGCGTTGTTTGTGCGCAAATCCCGGCCGCTGCGCTTTACCAGCGCCGGCCTGCGCCTGCTGCAACTGGCGGACGATGTGCTGCCACGGGTGGCAGTGGCGCAGCGGGACCTGGCCCGGCTGGCCTCGGGCCAGGCAGGGCGGCTCAATATCGCCATCGAGTGCCACAGCTGTTACCAATGGCTGATGCCTACCCTGGACACCTACCGGGACAACTGGCCCGAGGTGGAACTGGACCTGTCCAGTGGCTTTCACTTCGCCCCGTTGCCGGCCCTGACCCGGGGAGACCTGGACCTGGTGGTAACCTCCAACCCGGACCCGGAGCTCCACGGCCTCCACTACGCCCCGCTGTTCAGTTTCGAAATGGTGCTGGCCGCCAGTCGCAAGCACCCGCTGGCGGCAAAGAAGTGGGTGACGCCGGAAGACCTGGCCGGCGAAGTGCAGATCACCTATCCCGTGGAGCGTGAGCGGCTGGATATTTTCCAGCACTTCCTGGATCCCGCCGGTGTGGAGCCGGCAGATGTGCGCACGGCTGAGCTCACGGTAATGATGTTGCAGCTGGCGGTCAGCGGCCGCGGTATCTGCGCCCTGCCCAACTGGGCCCTGCACGAATACCTGCAAAAAGGCCTGATTGCACAGCTACGCCTGGGAGAACAGGGTTTGTGGAGCACGCTCTACGCGGCAGTCAGGGAAGAGATGCTGGGGCAGGCCTATCTGGCGGACTTTCTGCAAACCGCAAGGGATACCTGCTTTGCCAACCTGAACGGTGTTCGCGCTGCAGAAAACGGGGGGCACAGCCTTTAAACGAGAATCGCAAGCAGAACTACTGGAAAGAACAGTAATCAGGGGCTGGAAGCATAGGGGAGGCAGCAACGTCCTGGACCACCTGTCGACCGACAGGGGATTCACGCGGAAGTAGAAAACACGGTAATCTTTCACAAAGACTAAACCGGTATTCAGGGAGAGATATTATGACCGACACCATCCCCCAGAAATGGCACCCCTTGAGCCGTGGACTCCACTGGCTGATCGCCATCCTGTTCCTGTGCGCCTGGGCTTCGGTCGAACTTCACGAAGGGTACGACAAGGAAGATCCCATGCGTAGCTGGTGGATGGTGCTGCATTTCTCGATCGGGCTGAGTGTGCTGGTGTTCGCGATCGCCCGCATCTACTTCCGGGCCATCTACCCCCGCCCGGAACTCTACGGCGGGCGCTGGCAACGCAAGCTCTCACAGCTTGTGGAAAGCCTTTTCTACGTCATCATGCTGGCCATGCCGATCACCGGGATGGCCATGCGGCAATTCGCCGGCAAGGAAACCACGGTTTTCTGGCTATTTGAAATACCCACACTGGTAGAAGAGAACAGCGACATCGCCAAGCAACTGGCCTTCTTTCACAAGGAGCTGATCTGGAACGCCTTCCTGGTGCTGCTGGTGCTGCATATTGCCGGCGCCCTGTGGCATCACTTCGGCAAGCGGGACGGGACGCTGCGGCATATGTTGCCGTGGGGAAAGAGCTGACAATTCTTACTGGCGCAGCCCGGCCATAAAGCCGGGACTGCGCAGCAACAACGGATTACTGTTTTCTCTTACGGGGCTTGTCCGCGGTTTTGGGGCCGGACTTGGGTTTCGGCTTGCGCTTGCTCTGCGCCGGCTTGTCGCTAAACCGTGAAATTCGCATCTCCCGGCCTGCCACACGCACTTTTTTCAGATGACTGAAAATCTCCTTGGGCATGCCCTCGGGCAGGTCCACGGTGGTGTATTCCGGGTAGATTTCAATGCGACCGATGTAGGAACTATCCAGGTCCACTTCATTGGCAATAGCACCGACGATGTTACCCGGCTTGACGCCGGCCTCGCGGCCCACCTCGATACGGAACCGTTCCATCCCCTCATCCGGCGGCGGCATTTTCTTGTCTTTTTCGTAGCCACCCTGCTTGCGGCCGCGGCTCTCGAAATCGCCATCCCGTTCGCGGCGCTCGCGCTTCTCGCGCGGCTTGAATTCCTGCTCCTTGACCAGCAGCGGCTGGTCACCCTGGGCCATGGCGGCCAGGGCAGCAGCCAGGTCCAGCGGGTCCACCTCGTTCATCTCCAGGTACTTCTCCGCCAGCAGGCGATACGGCGCCAGGTCGATATCACCGTCGAGCGTCCCGGTGATACGGTCGCGGAAGCGCTGCATGCGCGCGTCGTTCACCGCGGCGGCGCTGGGCAGCTCCAGCTGCTCGATAGTCTTCTTGGTGGCACGCTCGATCGTGCGCAGCATCCGCCGCTCACGTGGGGCCACGAACAGGATGGCATCACCCTCGCGGCCAGCGCGGCCGGTACGGCCGATGCGATGGATATAGGCCTCGGCATCGTAAGGGATGTCATAGTTGATGACATGACTGATCCGCGCCACGTCCAGGCCGCGCGCAGCCACGTCGGTGGCCACCACGATATCGAGCTTCTTCTTTTTCAGCTTGTCGATCACCGCCTCGCGCAGGTTCTGTGCCATGTCGCCGTTCAGGGCGGCACTGGCGAACCCTCTCGCGGCCAGCTTGTCGGCCAGCTCCACGGTGCTGTTCTTGGTGCGCACGAAGATAATGGTGGCATCCACCGGCTCTGCTTCCAGGATACGGGTCAACGCGTCCAGCTTGTGCAGGCCACCCACCGGCCAATAGCGCTGGCGGATGGTTTCGGCGGTCTCGGTCTTGACGCGGATCTTCACCTCTACCGGCTCGCGCAGGTACTCGCGGGCAATGCGGGCAATCTCTTTGGGCATGGTGGCGGAGAAGAGCGCGATCTGGCGCTGCTCGGGAATCTGGTCCAGCACCCATTGCACATCGTCGATAAAGCCCATACGCAGCATTTCGTCGGCTTCATCGAGGACCAGGGTCTTCAGGTTGGACAGGTCCAGGCTGCCACGGCGCATATGGTCCATGACCCGGCCCGGGGTTCCCACTACCAGCTGCACACCGCGCTTGAGCTGCAGCATCTGGCCGCGGTAATCGGCGCCACCGTAAATGGGGGCCACATGGAAGCCTTTCAGCTTCTGGGCGTAGGACTGGCAGGCCTCGGCTACCTGGATGGCCAGTTCGCGGGTGGGCGCCAGCACCAGCGCCTGGGGGCGGCGGTCCTTCAGGTCCAGCTGCGCCAGCAGCGGCAGCGCAAAGGCCGCGGTCTTGCCGGTGCCGGTCTGCGCCTGCCCCAGCACATCGTGGCCGGCCAGTAATGAGGGAATAGTCTGCGCCTGGATCGGCGACGGGGTTTCATAGCCCAGGGACTGCACGGCACTGAGGATTTCGGACGGCAAGTCCAGCTGGTCAAAGCCAATCGGCTCGGGGGTATCGGTCATTTTGGAATTCACTTGAATCTACATAGGGGGGCCAGGCGTGGCCAGGTTCCCGATGGGATAACCATAGCGCACAGCCGCACATTGCTGGGCAGGCGAAAAAGCCCATTAATAGCAACCCGCTATCTTCAAGCTTATTCAACGCAGTACAGGGGCCTTTGGCGAGGAGGTCTGTTACCCATGAAGCTTATGTCCCGCTTGCAACCACGTAAGGTGGTGGGGGCAGAAGGCCGCGCAGTCTAGCAGAGTGGCGGGCAGATTGGCAGTTTATTTTTTAACCAATCGAATTTGAAGGAAGCACGGCCCCCCGGTGCCAGAGACAACCGGGGAATGCCAGTCAGGCGGACGGTCAGTCGCGTCCGTACAGGTCGCGGGTGTAGACCTTACCGGCAACATCTTCCAGTTGCGGGCACATGCGGTTGGCCACGATAACATCGGCACGGTGCTTGAACGCCTCGAGATCGTTGATCACCGGGGAGTTGTAGAAGCTGTCACCCTCATATGAAGGTTCGTAGACGATCACCTCGATCCCCTTGGCCTTGATCCGCTTCATAATCCCCTGGATGGAGGAGGTGCGGAAGTTGTCGGAACCTGCCTTCATAATCAGCCGGTGCACGCCAACAACCTTCGGCTGCAGCTTCAGGATGGATTCCGCCACAAAGTCCTTGCGGGTCGAGTTGGCATCAACAATGGCCTTGATCAGGTTGTTGGGCACATCCTCATAGTTGGCCAGCAGCTGCCGGGTATCCTTGGGCAGGCAGTAGCCACCGTAGCCGAATGAGGGGTTGTTATAGTGATCGCCGATACGCGGGTCCAGGCCGACACCGCTGATAATCTGGAAAGTATCCAGGCCATGGGTTTCGGCGTAGGTATCCAGTTCGTTGAAATAGGCCACCCGCATCGCCAGGTAGGTATTCGAGAATAACTTGATCGCCTCGGCCTCAGTGGAGCCAGTCATCAGGATTTTCACATCCTTACTGAGCGCGCCCTGCAGCATCAGCTCGGCGAACAGTTCCGCCTTCGGCGACTCGCCGCCGACCACAATCCGCGAGGGATACAGGTTGTCATGCAGCGCCTTGCCCTCGCGCAGGAATTCCGGGGCGAAAATAATATTGTCGTTGCCAAAACGCTCACGGACTTCCCGGGTAAAGCCCACCGGGATCGTGGACTTGATCACGATGGTGGCGGCCGGATTGATAGCCGTCACATCCTCAATCACTGACTCAACAGTACTGGCATTGAAGTAGTTGGTCTCGGGGTCATAGTCCGTCGGCGTCGCCACGATCACAAACTCGGCGCCCTCATAGGCCTGGCGCTTGTCCAGTGTGGCGGTAAACTGCAGCTCTTTCTCGCGGAGGAACAACTCGATCTCCGCATCAACTATCGGGGCAACTCCCCGGTTCAAGCCTTCCACCCGCTCGGGGACCACATCCAGGGCCACAACTTCATTGAACTGCGCCAGCAACAGCGCATTGGAAAGCCCTACATAACCGGTCCCGGCCACGGCGATTTTCATATTGGAACCTCTTGGAATCTCTTCTTGCCTCGCAGCAACCATTGCGCGGGTACAATTTGACAGGAGCCTGTCCTGCTGAAAGTGCGCAATTCTACGAAAAAACGCCCCTCCGGAATATAGGTCGGGCCCTTAAAAGGGCCCGACGGGTCGAAAACTGGTCAAATGGCCAAGTAGATTACTAAACAGCCTCGACCACCGACTGCTTCGCGTCTGCCAGGAAGCCCTGCAGTTCCTCGCCCAGGTCGGGGTGGCGCAATCCGTATTCGATCTGGGCCTTCATGTAGCCCAGCTTGTTGCCACAGTCATGGCTGCAGCCAACGATCTGGTAGGCTTCGACCCGCTGGCGGGTAAGGAGCTGGTCGATGGAGTCGGTCAGCTGGATCTCGCCACCGGCGCCGGGCTGGGTCTGCTCCAGCAGGTTCCAGATCTCCGCAGGCAACACGTAACGGCCTACCACAGACATGTTGGAAGGGGCTGCGTCGACACTGGGCTTCTCGACCAGGCCGTCAATCTTGGCGGTGCCGCCGGCGTGCAGCTCGGCACCCAGGCAATCCACAACGCCATATTTGCTGACCTCTTCCCAGGCCACCGGCTCCACCATGATCTGGCTGTGACCAGTCTGCTCAAAATTGCGTACCATGGCCGCCAGGTTATGGGCCGTCGGGTCAGCCCGATACTGGTCCACAAGCACATCCGGCAACAGCACTGCAAAAGGATTGTCCCCTACCACAGGGCGGGCGCAAGCAATAGCGTGCCCCAGGCCCTTGGCCTGCGCCTGGCGCACGGAAATCACCGTAACGTCCTCGGGCACGATCGAGCGTACATCGTCCAGGATCTGGCGCTTCAGGCGGTTCTCCAGCTGCGCTTCGAGCTCAAAAGAGGTATCGAAGTGGTTGGCGATGGCGTTCTTACTGGCGTGAGTAACCAGGACAATTTCCTTGATCCCGGCACTCACCGCCTCGTTGACCACGTACTGGATCAGCGGCTTGTCCACAATCGGCAGCATCTCTTTCGGGATAGCCTTGGTGGCCGGCAACATACGGGTTCCCAGGCCAGCCACCGGAATGACCGCTTTTTTTACTTTGTTCATTTTCTCTCCTGATAATACTGGTGTGAATTCCATTTCACTGTGCGGGCCCTACCCGCTGTTAAGAGAATGCCAGAGGCACCCGTGACTCACTGTCACCCGAATTAGGAATCCGCTTCGCCGGTCGCGCCTAATGGCCGCAGCACTCCATAATGCAAAGCTTGCAAGATACATCCCCGGCAAGCAACCGGCCATAAATCACACTGCATTACAGCCCACCATGTAGCGGACTGGCAGCACCCGCTGCCGGTGCCGCCACCCGCCGGCCACTGCCCACCACCGGTAGAATCCTCATGGTGGCTGCATCTACCGCATGGCCAACCTGCTTGAAGAAACTGCCATCCAATTGTGTCAGTTCATAGAGATACTGGCGGAAACGCCGGAAAAGCCGGAAGTCCACCGGATCGGCGTCGCGCCAGAAGCTGTCCAGGTCTCCCCGGTGGGTAAGGCCGGGCAGGTCGTAGAGGGCCCGACCGATCAGTTTTGTCGGCACCCGGTGCAGCAGCGCCGAAATTCCCACAGTGCTGTTGATGGTCACCAGGCCCTTGGCATGGTCCAACAATGTGGGCAGGTGCAAGTCGTGGCAGTATATCACCCGCTTTTCAATGTTCTGCTGGACGGCCAGGGTGCGGATCAGGCGTCCGTAGTGGCAGAACCCCCGGTCCATGGGGTGGTGCTTGATCACCAGGTAATCACTGGCGTCCGCGTTGGCGGCGAAAGATGAGATCACCTGGTCGATGGAATGTTCAATCGACAGCAGGTCAGAATGGGTACGCAGCTGGAAGTCGTCCCGGGTTTGCAGCGGCAGGAGGTAAAAGCGACCAGAAAGCTCTCCGGCCAGGCGCGGCAGGATCGAGCGCTCGGTGAGCTTGTACAGGCCCTTGCGGTAGAAGCTCCGCAGCCAGCACAGCCCCTCGGCAACCCAGCCCCGCCCCCGGTGATGCTGGTAGTGGGGAAACTTCCCCTGGGCGAAACGCGTGAACAGGTAGTAGCGGCAGGCATACTTGGTCCGCTGCCAGAAAGTCAGCCCCACCTTGAGCGAGGGCTGCCGGCCACGGGGCTCAAACGAATCTATTGCAGAGAGGGACCAGTCGGTACGGGAGTTGGCATTGACCCCGTACCACTCAAAGGTGACGAAGTCCGGCCGCAGGTAACCCTCCTCGAACACGCCGAAGGCCACTCCCAGCTCCTCACACACCTGCCCGGCTACACGGTGATAGTAGCGGCAGTCGCCATACACAAATACGGCATTGATGCGATGCTCAATCAGGTAGGCACGGATAAAGGAAGGCCAGTCGCGATATTGCCCGGTGTAATCGACCTGGTGATCCGCCCAACCGAAGTGGCGGTCGCCACCATTGAAGTTGATTTTATGGGTCTCAGTCCCCTGGCGCGCCAGGCGCCGTGCCAACTTGGCAAAGAAAGGCCCCAGCGGCCCCTGTAAAAAGACGACGGATGACACGATTCCCCCAAACCGGGCCCGGGCCAGGCGGCCCGATTCCCCGGAATACAGCGGTCCCGACACCCGGTTCCGCGGCAATCCCCATTGCCAGCGGAAACGTTTTTACGGTGTCGCAAACCGCCCCCCATTTATTATGCGGCAGTGCTGCCGATCAGTGGCTGCCGGTTCCGGCGGGGTATTGCTACCAACGCCAGTGCCGCACGGAGTCCCCGACCACTAATATCCCCATTGGCCGCTCAAAAAAACAGCAGCCTTAGTATAATTTCGTCCGCTATTCTACCGCTAATCTGGTACTTAGTCCGCAGTTTGTAATGCGATGTAATGGTAATAGCAGAAAGAAATTGGATTGCCGGCGGCCAGACAGACCAGCGTCCAGCCGCCCACTACTATGAGCTAGCAATCGCCGTTCCAGAAAACGGCGGCGGGGTGAATTTCCCGGGATTCAGCGGCTGAAACGGCCGGTAAACCTGCGCTGCTCGCCTGCAAGCTCGCGGGGCCCATCCAGCCGGCGCAGCACTCGCTCCCACACCCACTCAAAGGCGCGCCCGGCAGCCCGGGGAATGGGGGTAAAGATAGGGTTGAACGGGTTGTCCCGCGCCTGCATCCAGATCGTCATGCGGTGAGAGGCCGCGTTAGCCTCGCCGCGGCGGTGAAAGCCATAGACATTGGCAACCAGCAGGGTATTGGCCGGTACACGGAAAACCCGCGGTGCAAAGCCCATTTCCGTAAGCTCCTGCGCGCTGACCCGGAAAGAGCCGTCCCAGTAGCGCCCCGGTGCCCGGGCCTCGCCCTTCTTACAGGCCTCCAGGCTCTGGCGGTACTCCCACTTTAGCCTCGCCCAGCCCAGCCGCTGGGATCCCGGCACATAAACGAAAGGACCATTCCTGTCGTCCACCGGGTCAAGGTACAGCCACCCTTTCACACAGGGATGGAAAGTATCCGCGTGCATATCGCGCTGTGGATCCGGTCGCGGAGTCACATTGGCGTGATTGCACAAATTTTCGACATAAAAGAGCGGCGGGCGGTTCTTGGAGGAGCAGTAGCGCACCAGGTGATCGAGACGCGGGTCATTGGCGAAGGCAGCCATCTGCGGCGTCCCATTCCGGACCTCATGCGTCATAAAGGTGCGCTGGGTGAGTGTGGTGCCCTCCACGGTCTCACGCACCTCGCCCTCGTAATGCAGGAGCTCATCCCGCAGGCGCTGGAACTGCTCCGGCGGCAGGAAGTTTTCCTTCAGCACATAGCCATCGCGCAGGAAGGCCCGGCGATCTGCAGCGGGCACCAGGGCAGCCAGCAACAACAGGCGAAAGCGGAACAACCCATGGGCAATCACCACACGCAAAACGTGCAGCCCGCAGCGGTTCAGCCAGTAACTGCCGATAACCGGGTTGTTCTTGAAACTCTTGCCCCAGGCGAGCAGCTCCACGAGCCACAGGGGTAATTTCCACAATTTCGTCAGCCTGTGTGCCGGCATTAGTCTTTCTCGATCAATAATTTGTTCAGGCCGGTACCGGCGCGCTGGCCCATACCGTAGGAGCGGCCCATGGCCGCGATCCCAACTCGCCAGTCCCACCAGGTCGCGGCCATGAGCCGCTCCTACAACAAGAGGAACCCGGGAATCCCAGGCGGGTAGCGCTTACATACCGCACAGCACACACCCTGCAACAAGGTTTAACCCCCACCCCCGTAGGAGCGGCCGCTGGCCGCGATCCCGAATCGCCAGCCCCACCAGGTCGCGGCCAGCGGCC